>JANJSZ010000093.1 GCA_024711405.1 Acidovorax sp. | reverse complement strand
GCAAGGTTTCCTTGACCGCTTCGGGCAACAGCAACGGCAGCACCGCAATGCCCTCATCGAGCAACTGCAATGTCTCTTTGTGTGAAGCCTGGCCTCGTATGGCCCGCTCCTCGACCTCGCCGCGGTGGATGCGCCGGGCCTCTTGCGCGAACTGTGGGCCCACGTCTTCCGCATGGGCCATGACCTTGCGCGCCAGCGACAACCAAGCGGCCTGCAGATCCACACCCGATACTTCAGCAGGGTTGCGGTCCGCAGGGACATCCGCAACCGGTGCAACAGGCGCGACCGTCGGTTGCCGGGCGCCCAGATTCAGCCTGGGGGCACTCAGCCTTTTGGCGATGTGGGCGTCCGAGCACATCGGGCATTGCACGAGTGCATCACGCAACTGCCGCTGAAACTCATCCTCCGACGAGAACCACCCCTCAAAGACATGACCCTGCCCACAATGCAGATCAAGCACCTTCATGCCAGCAACCTCTGAACCGCCCCGTCAGCCGTGGCGACGCAGCAGATAGCGGTAAACAAAACCGGGAAATGCCAGCGTGAGGAAAAGAGTGCCCGTGACGGCATAGAACTCCCACCCCTGAGGAGCAATCTGTCCGGCACGCCGCTCCAGCAAGAGCGCCATGCCTCCCACCAGGAAATACAGCACCACCAGCTCCACCAACCGCACCGACAAGGACTTCTTTGGCTGAGTCAACGGACCGATCGCCATCAGCCTGTGGTTGATAAACGGAAGATTGGCCGCGAAGAAAGCAGCAACGATGATGAGCCAGATAGCGCCAGTTTGCGACACGGAAATACCCTGCCCGAACTCAGGTCGCCAGGGCCCGCACGATGGCATCGGCACACAAGGCCATCAAGCCACCGGGCAGCAAGCCCAGCCCCAGCACCAGCGCGCCATTGACAGTCAAGACAACCCGCACATCGAGGGGTGCGGATACGCTGGTTGCCGTCAGGGGCGCATCAAAATACATCACCTTGACAACGCGCAAATAGTAGAAAGCGCCAATCAGGGACATCACGACGGCAAACACGGCCAGTGCAATATAGAGCCCTTGCCCCGATGCCACCAATGCCTGCAATACCGACAACTTGGCGTAAAAACCCACCAGTGGCGGAATGCCCGCCATGGAGAACAGGCAAACGGCCATCACGCCGGCATACAGCGGGCTGCGCTGGTTCAGGCCCGCCAGATCCGCAATCTCTTCGCTTTCAAAACCTTCACGGGCCAGCAACAGGATCACGCCAAACGCAGCCAGGGTGGTCAGAACATAGCTCACCACGTAAAACATGGCGGAACTGTAGGCACTCTCCACGGCGGCGGCATCCACATTGCCGTTGATGACACCCGACAACAGGCCCAGCAAGACAAAGCCCATCTGTGAAATGGTGGAGTAAGCCAGCATGCGTTTCAGATTGGTCTGCGCAATGGCGGCCAGGTTACCCAACAGCAGCGAGCCGATGGCCAGCACCGCGAGCATCTGCTGCCAATCGATGGCCAGAGGCAGCAACCCATCCACCAGCAGCCGGATGGTGATCGCAAATGCCGCGAGCTTGGGCGCGCCACCGATCATCAGTGTCACGGCCGTGGGTGCACCCTGGTAAACATCGGGAATCCACATGTGGAACGGCACCACACCCAGCTTGAAAGCCAGACCTGCGACCACGAAAACCAGTCCGAACACCAGCACCTGGTGCCGGATCTGGCCGGAATTGACGGCCTTGAACACTTGCCCGATATCGAGCGATCCCGTCGCGCCATACAGCATCGACAGACCATAAAGCAGGAAACCGCTGGCCATGGCACCGAGCACGAAATACTTCATGGCGGCTTCGGTGGCCGTTGCGTTGTCCCGGCGCAATGCCACCAGGGTGTAACTGGACAGGGTCAGCAACTCCAGGCCCAGGTAGATCACCAGAAAGTTGTTGCCGGAGACCATGATGGACATGCCCAGCAACGCCAGCATCGACAGGGTGAAAAATTCACCACCACGCAACATGCCACGATCGGCAGCGTAAGGGCGCCCGTAGACCAGCGTCACCATCACTGCCACGGTGGCAAAACACTTGAGCCAGTTGCCCATGGCATCACTGACGACCATGTTGCCGAAACCGTAGAACGTGTTTCCGCCGCTGGCATACAGCCCCTGCAGGACGGCAACCACGGCCAGCGTGAGCATGGTGAGGACATAGGTACCGGTACGGCGTGGGCTGCGAACCCCCAGGTCCACCAGCATGATCACGCAGGCCATGGTCAGCAGCACGATCTCGGGGTAAACGGCAAGCCAGCTGATGTTGTCAATCATCTCGAATCTCTCAGTTCAGTCTGGTCAGTTCAGCTTGGACAGGGCCACATGCTTGAGCAACTCCGCCACAGAGGTGTCCATCACGTCGGTGAAGGGGCGTGGATAAAGGCCCATCGCCAGCACGGCAATCGCCAGCAGCGACATCACGAGGAACTCTCGACTGTTGATATCAGAGAGCTCCTTGACGTGATCGTTGGCAACAGGACCCAGATAGACCCGCTTGAACATCCAGAGCGTATAAGCGGCGCCAAAGATCAACGCCGTGGCGGCTGCGCCACCGATCCAGAAATTGGCCTTCACCGCCCCCAGGATCACCATCCACTCACCCACGAATCCGGCGGTTCCCGGCAGTCCGCAGTTGGCCATGGCAAACAGCAAGGCAAATGCCGTGAAGTTCGGCATGGTATTGACGACGCCGCCGTAAGCAGAAATTTCGCGGGAGTGCACCCGGTCGTACAGCACGCCAATCGACAGGAACATGGCACCGGAGACAAAGCCATGCGCAATCATTTGCACCAGACCGCCCGAAACACCCAGATCATTGAAGATGAAGAAACCGAGCGTGACAAAACCCATGTGCGCAACAGAGGAGTAAGCCACCAGCTTTTTCATGTCCTTCTGGACCAGTGCCACCAGGCCCACATAAATCACGGCCACCAGTGACAACGCAATCATGAGCCAAGCCCATTCCCGCGACGCATCCGGCGCAATCGGCATGGAAAACCGCAGAAAACCGTAGGCTCCCAGCTTCAACATGATGGCCGCCAGGACAGCGGAGCCGCCTGTGGGGGCTTCCACGTGCACATCGGGCAGCCAGGTGTGGACAGGCCACATGGGTACCTTGACCGCAAATGCTGCAAAGAAAGCAAAGAAAAGCAGCGTCTGCGCGGTGGAACTGAGCGGCAACTGGTGCCATGCAGCGATGTCGAAACTGCCACCCGACTGGTTGTACAGAAAGATGAGCGCAATCAACATCAACAACGAGCCGAGCAGCGTGTAGAGGAAGAACTTGAACGCCGCGTAGATCTTGTTGGGCCCGCCCCAGATACCGATGATCAGGTACATCGGAATCAGGGTTGCCTCAAAGAACACGTAGAACAACAGGCCGTCAAGGGCGCAGAACACCCCGATCATCAACCCCGAAAGGATCAGAAAGGCACCCATGTACTGATTGACGCGCTCGGTGATCGACTCCCAGGATGCAATCACCACGATGACCGTGATAAACGCGGTGAGTGGCACAAACCAGAAGGAAATGCCATCCACACCCAGGTGGTAATGGACATTGAAACGCTCAATCCAGGTGGTCTTTTCGACAAACTGCATGGCCGCGGTACCCAGCTTGAAGCCATCGTACAGAGGCAGCGTGACCAACAAGCCGATGATGGCGCCAATCAACGCGACCCAGCGAACGGCACGGGCGTGCTCATCCCGCCCGACCGCCAGCAGCAGAACACCGAAGACGATTGGCGTCCAGATTGCAAGACTCAACAAACCCATTTTGTTCTTTTCCTTATTTGATGAGCTGCAGGAAATAGTCGCGCCAGACAAACCAGGTCATCAGCGCAAACACGCCCAGAATCATCACCAGGGCATAGTGGAAGATGAACCCGGTCTGCATCCAGCGCACCACGCCGGAAATCCAGCCCACCAGCTTCCACGATCCATTGACCAGGACACCATCAATGATGGCGCGGTCTCCCACCTTCCATAGACCCGAGCCGAGGGCGCGTGCGCCACGCGCCAGGATGTTCTCGTTGATCCAGTCCAGGTAGTACTTGTTTTCCAGCAGCGCATAGAGCGGTTGCACCCGTGCCTTGATGGCCGTGGGCAAAGCGGGATTGACCATGTACATGTAGTAGGACAACGCCACACCCGCCAGCGCCAGCCAGAACGGAGCCGTCTGCAATCCATGCAAGGCCATGGCCATGGGACCGTGGAAGATTTCGGCCAGTTTGGCCATGGCGGGATGCTTGGCTGCATCCACAAAAATCACGTCCTTGAAAAAGTCGCCAAACAGCATGGGCTGGATGAACATGAAGCCCACCACGACAGACGGAATAGCCAGGAGAACCAGCGGCACCGTGACCACCCAGGGCGATTCGTGGGGCTCATGGTGCTCGCCATGACCATGACCATGTCCATGTCCATGTCCATGTCCATGGTCGTCCGCATGGTGAGCCTCTGGATTCTGGTCAAAGCGTTCCTTGCCATGGAACACCAGGAAATACATGCGGAACGAATAGAACGCCGTGATGAAGACACCCGCCAATACGGCGAAGTGGGCAAACCCAGCGGCTGGCAAGTGGCTGAAATGGACGGCCTCGATGATGCTGTCCTTGGAATAGAAACCCGAGAACAGGGGTGTACCGATCAGCGCCAGCGAACCGAGCAGCGAAGTAATCCAGGTGATGGGCATGTACTTGCGCACGCCGCCCATCCAGCGGATGTCCTGGTTGTGGTGCATGCCCATGATGACCGAACCAGCGCCCAGGAACAAAAGCGCCTTGAAGAATGCGTGGGTCATCAGATGGAACACGGCCACCGAGTAGGCCGAGGCACCCAGGGCCACCGTCATGTAGCCGAGCTGCGACAAGGTGGAATAAGCCACCACGCGCTTGATGTCATTCTGGATGATGCCCAGAAAGCCCATGAACAGGGCCGTGATGGCGCCAATGACCAGAATGAAGTTGAGCGCCGTATCCGACAGTTCAAACAGCGGCGACATGCGGGCCACCATGAAAATACCGGCCGTCACCATGGTTGCCGCGTGAATCAAGGCGGAAATGGGGGTTGGACCTTCCATGGAATCGGGCAGCCACACATGCAACGGGAACTGGGCGCTTTTACCCATGGCACCAATGAACAGGCAGATACAGATGACCGTGATGAGCATCCAGTCGGTCCCCGGGAAGGACAGACCACCCAGTTCAGCCGTTTTGCCAAACACCTCACCGTAATTGAGGGTGCCGGTGTATGCCGCTATCAATCCGATGCCCAGAATGAATCCGAAGTCACCCACACGATTGACCAGGAAGGCCTTCATGTTGGCGAAGATGGCAGAGGGCTTGTTGAACCAGAAACCAATCAGGAGATACGAGACCAGGCCCACCGCTTCCCAGCCAAAGAAAAGCTGCAGCAGGTTGTTGCTCATGACCAGCATGAGCATGGAGAACGTGAACAGCGAAATGTAGGCAAAGAAACGGTTGTAGCCGTCGTCCTCTTCCATGTAGCCGATGGTGTAGATGTGCACCATGAGCGACACGAAGGTCACCACCACCATCATCATGGCGGTAAGGCTATCGATGAGGAAGCCGACTTCCATCTTGAGCCCGCCCACGACCATCCAGGTGTAGAGCGTCTCATTGAAGCGTGCGCCATCCAGAGCGACGCTCTTGAGCGTCATGGCCGACAGGACGAAGGCCACCAGAACACCCAGGATGGTCAGCGTGTGGCTGAGGCGTCGACCGATCCAGTTGCCACCAAATGTGGTGCCAAGGATGCCGGCCAGCAAGGCGCCCGCCAGCGGCGCCAGCGGAACCGCCAGAAGCGTTGAAGCAGAAAGGGTTTGACTCATTCTTGAGAACCTTGGGAATGCGTGCGACTCAACCCTTGAGGGTGTTGAGGTCTTCCGCGTTGATGCTGGTCTTGTTGCGGAACAGCAGCACCAGTATGGCCAGACCGATGGCCGACTCGGCCGCAGCCACCGTCAGGATGAAAAACACGAAAACCTGGCCGTGCATGTCGCCCAGATAGTGCGAGAACGCCACGAAATTCATATTGACCGCAAGCAGCATCAATTCGATCGCCATCAGCAGAACGATCAGGTTCTTGCGATTCAGGAAAATACCGATCACGGCAAGGGCGAACAACATCGCGCCCAGTGAAAGAAAGTGGCCCAGCGTCAATGTCATGCTTTTTTCTCCTCGCCCGCAGGCTCAGTGGCGACTTCGGGGGCGGGCTTCCGGGTTGCCGCCAGCTTCACCACCTGCAGACGATCACGCGCCCGCACCCTGATCTGCGTCGAGGGGTCGATCGCCTTGGTGTCCTTGCGTTGGCGCAGCGTCAAGGCAATGGCTGCAATCATGGCCACCAGCAAGATGACGGCGGCAATTTCCACGGGATACAGGTATTCCGTGTAGAGCAATTTGCCCAGCGCCTTGGCATTGGAGTAGGGAACCACCTGCCCCGCCGCATCCAGCACCACCGCTGCGGCCTTGGGCTCATCCATGCCCCGAAAGCCACCCATGAGTACTGCCGCCATTTCCAGGGCGATCATGGCGCCAACGAAGGCGGCCAGCGGGAAATGCTTCCAGAACCCCTTGCGTATCGTATCGATGTGGATATCCAGCATCATCACCACGAACAGGAACAGCACCATGACTGCCCCCAGATACACCAGGACCAGCACGATGGCGAGAAACTCCGCCTTGAGCAGCAACCAGATCGCAGCAGCCTGAGAGAAGGCCAGGATCAGGTTCAGCACCGCATGCACGGGATTGCGCGCGGTAATCACCCGGAATGCCGCAAACAGCAGCACCACCGAGAAGAGATAGAAAAAACCAGTCTTGGCGTCCATGAATCGGTTCTTTGTAGAAAGTCTGGCCTAAGGAACTCGCATCAGTACCGCATTAGCGGTACTTGGCGTCAGCGGCCTTGGCCGCAGCGATTTCACCTTCATAGCGGTCACCCACCGCCAACAGCATGTCTTTGGTGAAATACAGATCGCCACGCTTCTCCCCGTGGTATTCGAGGATGTGCGTCTCGACGATCGAATCCACCGGGCAGCTCTCTTCGCAAAAGCCACAGAAGATGCATTTGGTCAGGTCGATGTCGTAACGCGTGGTGCGGCGCGATCCATCCTCGCGCACATCCGACTCGATGGTGATGGCCATCGCAGGGCAGACGGCTTCACACAGCTTGCAGGCAATGCAACGCTCTTCACCGTTGTCATAGCGGCGCAATGCATGCAGCCCCCGGAAACGCGGCGACAAAGGCGTCTTTTCCTCGGGGAACTGCACCGTCACCTTGCGGCGAAAGGCGTAGCGTCCGGTCAGGGCCATGCCCTTGACCAGTTCCACCAGCATGAAACTCTTGAGAAAGTCTTTGAACGAAAAAGGTGCAGCAGCAGCAACAGCAGTCATTTGTGTCCCCGCTTATTTCCAGATATTCCACGGCGAGAGCAACCACCCGCCAACAATGAGCAGCCACACCAGCGTGACCGGAATGAAGATCTTCCAGCCCAGACGCATGATCTGGTCGTACCGGAAACGGGGGAACGTCGCCCGGATCCAGATAAACATCGACACCACGGCAAAGGTCTTCAGACCCAGCCAGATCCAGCCCGTAACCCAGTTGAACAGTGCGCTTTCAATCGGAGACAACCAGCCACCCAGGAACATCAGCGCCGCCAGAATGGACACCAGCCACATGCTGGCGTATTCGGCCAGGAAGAAAATGGCAAAACCCATGCCCGAATACTCAACCATGTGTCCCGCCACGATATCGGCCTCTCCCTCCACCACGTCAAACGGGTGGCGGTTGGTTTCTGCCACGCCGGAGATCAGGTACACCAGGAAAATCGGCAGCAGGGGCAACCAGTTCCACGACAGGAAGCCCAAACCCTTGTCAGCGGCCATGCCACGCCCCTGCCCCATCACGATTTCGGTCAGGTTCATGCTGCCAGACACCATGATCACCACCAGGAAGCAAAAGCCCATGGCGATTTCATAGCTGACCATCTGCGCCGGAGCCCGCAACGCCCCCAGAAAGGCGTACTTCGAATTGGAGGCCCACCCGGCAATGATCACGCCATAGACTTCGATGGAAGTAATGGCCATCACCAGCAGCAAGCCCGCATTCACATTGGCCAGCGCGACGTCTGGGCCAAAGGGAATCGCCACCCAGGCCGCCAGTGCGGGCATGATCGCCATGACCGGCCCCAGTACAAAGAGACCTTTGCTCGCCGCGGTAGGCTGGATGATTTCCTTGGTCAGCAGCTTCAAGGCGTCCGCAATCGGCTGCAGCAGTCCGAAGGGGCCAACCCGGTTGGGACCATGGCGAACCTGCATGAAACCCAACAGCTTGCGCTCCCACAGCGTCAAATAAGCAACCGCCCCCATCAACGGCGCCAAAATCACCACAATTTTCAGCAGTATCCAGAGTACGGGCCAGACAATGGCGGTCCACCAGCCATAGCCCAACAGGTTCAAACCTGCGTTGTGGATTGCATCAATCATGCCGCGACTCCTTCCTGCGCACGACGTGCATCCGCCGTCAGTTGCAACGAGGGGGCCCGCCGCACCAGTCCGTCCAGCTGGTAGATGGACGCCACGACCGGCTCACCCACTGCAGCGTTGGCAGCCTGTGGCAGCATGGCCTGGGCGTTATTCAACAGCGCGGATGAAACCGTTGCCGTGCCGTCTGCCGGAGTGCCGGTCGCCTTGGCAAGCACCTCCTGGGAGGTTTCGAAATCAAAACCCGGAACGTTCAGCAGATTGGCCAGTACCCGCAGCACTTTCCAGGCAGGCCGGGTTTCACCCAACGGCCGGACGACCGCATGGAAACTCTGCAAACGGCCTTCGGCGTTCACAAAGCTGCCCGATGTCTCGGTAAATGGAGCGATCGGCAGCAAGACATCGCTGAAAGCCATGTTGGCCTTGAACGGGCTCAGCGTGACCACCATATCGGTCTTGGCAAGCGCCTGACAAGCGGCCTCACCACCGGCCGCATCAAAGGCGGGCTCGGTATTCAGCAGAATGGCCGCTTTCAGGCTTCCACCGAGCATCTGGCCGGCATTCTGGCCACCGTTGACAGGCATGGCACCGGCAAACTGTGCCCCCACCGTGTTGGCAGCCTCCGTGAGGTAACCCACCGTGGCGCCCGCCTGCTCACCGATCCACTGCGCCAGCGCCAGCAAGCGGCTGGCATGTGCATGGTGCGCAGCTGCGTTCCCGAGCAAGATGGCCTTGCGCTCGCCGCCCAGCAGGGAACGGGCGATGGCCAAAGCCGAGCCGTCCACCGAAGCGGCCCCATCGGGAGCCGGTATGCCTTTTTCCTGGGCAATGGCGGCGGCAACGCTGGCGAGCGCCTGCTCCCATGCGCCGGACTGCTGCACCAGCGTGTGTGCCACGGGCATGGCCCAGTCATAAACTTCAGAATTGATGGCACTGACCGCACAACCATGGCGCGCTGCCTGGCGAATACGCTGTGCAAACAGCGGATGGTCCTTGCGCAGGTTGGAGCCGACCACCAGCACACGCTGCAAAGTGGAAAGCGATGCGATGGAGGTGCCCAGCCAGCGAATTCCGGCTGGTGCCGGGAATTCGGCATTACGCAGCCGGTAGTCGATGTTCTCGCTGCCCAGTCCACGCACCAGGGAGCCTGCCAGATACAGCTCTTCCAGCGTACTGTGCGGGCTCACCAGGGCGCCAATAGCGCCAGCGCCATGGTCGTTGCGAACGCAGCGCAAACCGTTGGCGACGTATTCGAGTGCCGTCTGCCAGTCCACCTCTTGCCAGGTGCCGCCCTGCTTGAGCATGGGCCGGGTCAGGCGTTCGTCGCTGTTGAGCGCTTCATACGAAAAGCGGTCGCGGTCCGCAATCCAGCATTCGTTGACCTCTTCGTTCTCGAAGGGGACGACGCGCATGACCTTGTGATTCTTCACCTGGACAATGAGGTTGGCGCCGGCGGAGTCATGGGGACTGACCGACTTGCGGCGCGAAAGCTCCCAGGTGCGGGCGCTGTAGCGGAAAGGCTTGCTGGTCAACGCACCCACCGGGCAGATGTCGATCATGTTGCCCGAGAGTTCGGAATCGATCGTGTCGCCCGTCACGGTGGTGATCTCGGAGTGTTCACCCCGATGGATCATGCCCAGTTCCATGACGCCAGCCACTTCCTGGCCGAAGCGCACACAGCGGGTGCAGTGGATGCAACGGCTCATCTCCTCCATGGAGACCAGCGGGCCCACATCCTTGTGGAGCACCACGCGTTTTTCCTCTTCGTAACGCGACGAGGAAGCGCCATAGCCGACGGCCAGATCCTGCAGCTGGCATTCCCCGCCCTGGTCGCAGATGGGGCAATCGAGCGGGTGATTGATGAGCAGAAATTCCATCACCGACTTCTGCGCCTGAATGGCTTTGTCGGTCTTGGTGCGCACGATCATGCCTTGCGTCACCGGAGTGGCGCATGCAGGCATGGGTTTGGGCGCTTTTTCGACGTCCACGAGGCACATGCGGCAATTGGCCGCAATCGACAGCTTTTTGTGGTAGCAGAAGTGGGGAATGTAGGTGCCAGCCTTTTCGGCAGCATGCATCACCATGGAGCCCTCGGTGACTTCTACCTTCTGACCGTCCAGTTCAATTTCAACCATATGCTTTTCTCGCGATCAGGCAGAGGGCGCAGCCTGAGGGGTCTTGTTCCGGATCAACGCTTCGAACTCGGGGCGGAAGTGCTTGATCATGGCGCGCACGGGCATTGCCGCAGCATCGCCCAGGGCGCAGATGGTGCGGCCCATGATGTTGCTGGCCACGGAGTCGAGCACCTCCATGTCGGCAGGACGACCCTCACCACGATGGATGCGGTCCACCAGACGCCAGAGCCAGCCCGTGCCTTCGCGGCATGGCGTGCACTGTCCGCACGACTCATGCATGTAGAAATAGGACAGGCGCTTGAGGGATTCCACCATGCAGCGCGAATCGTCCATGACGATGACGGCACCCGAACCCAGCATGGAGCCGGCCTTGGCAATGGAGTCATAGTCCATGGTGCATTCCATGATGATGGATGCCGGCAACACGGGCGACGACGAGCCGCCAGGAATCACTGCCTTGAGCTGGCGACCTGTTCGTACACCACCCGCCAATTCGAGGAGCTTGGCAAACGGCGTACCCATGGGCACCTCGTAGTTGCCGGGACGCTCCACATCGCCACTGACCGAGAAGATCTTGGTACCACCGTTGTTGGGCTTGCCGCAGGCCAGGTAGGCTGCGCCACCGTTGCGGATGATCCACGGCACCGCCGCAAAGGTTTCGGTGTTGTTGATGGTGGTGGGCTTGCCATAGAGGCCGAAGCTGGCCGGAAATGGCGGCTTGAAGCGGGGTTGCCCCTTCTTGCCTTCCAGCGATTCGAGCAAGGCCGTTTCCTCGCCGCAGATGTAGGCACCAAAACCATGGTGTGCATGCAGCTGAAAACTGAAACCGCTGCCCAGGATGCCGTTGCCCAGATAACCCGCAGCGCGCGCCTCTTCCAGCGCGGCCTCGAAGCGCTCGTAGACCTGGAAGATCTCACCGTGGATGTAGTTGTAGCCCACGCTGATACCCATCGCGTAGGCAGCAATGATCATGCCCTCGATCACGATGTGCGGGTTGTACATCAGGATGTCGCGGTCCTTGCAAGTGCCTGGCTCGCCCTCGTCCGAGTTGCACACCAGGTACTTCTGACCGGGGAACTGCCGTGGCATGAAGCTCCACTTCAGGCCGGTGGGAAAACCCGCACCGCCGCGACCCCGCAGACCGGACTCCTTCACGGTCGCAATCACCTGGTCCTGCGTGAGTCCCTCACCACCATCCTTGCCCAGGATGGCGCGCAACGCCTGGTAGCCACCCCGCGCTTCATAGTCCTTGATACCCCAGTTGGAGCCATTCAGATCGGCGTAGATCTGGGGCGCAATGTGGCGGTCATGGAAGCAGGTTTCGACACCTGCTGCCTGGAATTGTCCAAGCACCTGGGCAGCCGTGGTCATTGCTTCGCCTCCACTGCACGCAGGCTGTCGACCAGCTGGTCGAGCTTGTCATTGCCCATGAAGCTGCACATGTTGCGGTCGTTCACCAGCATCACGGGCGCATCGGCGCAGGCACCGAGGCACTCGCATTGCTGCAGGGTGAACAGGCCGTCCGGCGTGGTTTCCCCCATGGAAATGCCCAGCTTGTGCTCAAGGTGCTCCAGGGCCTTGCCGCCGTCACGCAACAGGCATGGCAGGTTGGTGCAGACGTTGAGCTTGTACTTGCCCACCGCCTGCTGGTTGTACATGTTGTAGAAGGTGGTGACTTCGTGCACGGCGATCTGCGGCATGCCGAGGTACTCGGCAATCCCCGCTTCGCTGGCTTCGCTGACATGCCCCTGCTCCTGCTGCACGATGGACAGGCAGGCCATCACGGCCGACTGCTTCTGCTCCGGCGGGTACTTGGCCACTTCTCGCGCGAATCGCGCTTTGGTCGCTTCGGTAATCATCGATCAATCTCTCCGAACACGATATCCATGGTTCCAATGATGGCCACGGCGTCCGCAATCATGTGGCCCCGGGCCATTTCATCCAGCGTGGCCAGATGCGCAAAACCGGGGGCACGGATCTTCAGGCGATAGGGTTTGTTCGCGCCATCGCTCACCAGATAGATGCCAAACTCCCCCTTGGGATGCTCCACTGCCGCATAGGCCTCGCCCTCGGGAACATGGAACCCTTCAGTGAACAGCTTGAAATGGTGGATCAGCTCTTCCATGTTGGATTTCATGGATTCGCGATCAGGCGGTGCGATCTTGTGGTTGTCGGTGATCACCGGCCCTGGATTGACACGCAGCCAGTCCACACATTGCTTGATGATGCGGTTGGACTCGCGCATTTCCTGCATGCGGACCAGATAACGGTCATAGCAGTCGCCCGTCTTGCCCACGGGTACATCGAAGTCCATGCGGTCGTAAACATCGTAGGGTTGCGTTTTGCGCAAATCCCACGCAATGCCGGAGCCGCGCAGCATGGGGCCGGTCATCCCCAGGTTCAGCGCCCGCTCGGGCGGCACGACACCGATGCCCACGGTGCGCTGCTTCCAGATGCGGTTGTCGGTGAGCAGGGTTTCGTACTCGTCCACACAACCTGGGAAGCGCTGGGTGAAGTCGTCGATGAAATCAAGCATCGAACCCTGGCGGTTCTTGTTCATGGCCTCCAGGGCCTTGGCATTCTTGATCTTGCTGACCTTGTACTGCGGCATGCTGTCCGGCAGATCACGGTACACACCGCCCGGACGAAAATACGCCGCGTGCATGCGCGCACCGGACACGGCTTCGTACATGTCAAACAGGTCTTCGCGCTCGCGGAAGGTGTAGATCAGGATGGTGGAGCTGCCGCAATCGTTGCCATGCGAGCCGAGCCACATCAGGTGGTTCAGCAGGCGCGTGATTTCAGCAAACATCACACGGATGTACTGCGCGCGCAGCGGCACTTCAACACCCAGCAGTTTTTCAATCGCCAGGCAGTAGGCGTGCTCGTTGCACATCATCGAGACGTAATCGAGCCGGTCCATGTAAGGCAGCGACTGGATGTAGGTCTTGTGCTCGGCCAGCTTTTCGGTCGCGCGGTGCAACAGACCAATATGCGGGTCAGCGCGCTGCACCACTTCGCCATCGAGCTCCAGCACCAGACGCAGCACACCGTGCGCGGCCGGATGCTGCGGACCAAAGTTCAGGGAATAGTTCTTGATTTCCGCCATGATGGATCACATGAGACGCCCAGCGGCTCAGTGCAGGCCTCCGTACTTGTCTTCGCGAATGATGCGGGGCGTGATTTCCCGAGGCTCGATGGACACGGGCTCATAGACCACGCGCCGCTGCTCGGCGTCGTAGCGCATTTCCACATGCCCGGACAGCGGAAAATCCTTGCGGAAGGGGTGACCGATGAAGCCATAGTCGGTCAGGATGCGGCGCAGATCATTGTGGCCATCGAACACGATGCCGAACAGATCAAAGGCCTCGCGCTCGTACCAGTTGGCCGAGTTCCACAGATCGGACACCGACGCCACCACCGGAAAATCATCGTCCGGACAGAACACCTTCACGCGCACGCGCTGGTTCAGACTGACAGACAGCAGGTGCGATACCACGCCATAGCGGGCCCCCTCGTTCACGGCGTCGGCATAGGCAGAATAGTCCACGCCACACAGGTCGATGAGCTGCTCGAAGCGGCAACCCTCGGCATCGCGCAACACGCGCATGGCATCCAGGTAGTCGGCAGCAGCCACCACCACCGTGACTTCATCCAGGGCCACCGTGATTTGGAGCACCCGACCGCCCAGGGCCGCAGCAATGTTGTCTTGAAGTTTTTCCGGCCGAATGGCAACAGCAGTCATCATCAACCCTTCAGACACGAGCAATGGTGTTGGTGCGGCGGATTTTCTGCTGCAACTGGATGATGCCGTAGATCAACGCTTCGGCCGTGGGCGGACAGCCAGGCACATACACGTCCACCGGCACGATGCGGTCACAGCCACGCACCACGGAATAGCTGTAGTGGTAGTAGCCACCACCATTGGCGCACGACCCCATCGACAGAACCCAGCGGGGTTCCGACATCTGGTCATACACCTTGCGCAAAGCCGGCGCCATCTTGTTGCACAGCGTGCCGGCAACAATCATCAGATCGGACTGTCGCGGACTGGCGCGGAACACCTCGGCGCCGAAGCGTCCGATGTCGTAGCGCGCGGCGGCGGCATGCATCATCTCGACCGCGCAGCACGCCAGACCAAAGGTCATGGGCCACAGGGATCCGGTCTTGGCCCAGTTCACCACGGAGTCGTAACTCGTGGTGATGAAGCCTTCCTTCATCACGCCTTCAATCATTGCATCGTCCTTGTTGAAGCCCGCTCATTCCCAGTTCAGGGCGCCTTTTTTCCACTCGTAGGCAAAGCCCACGACCAGGATGGCCAGGAAGATCACCACGGCGACAAAGCCGGTAAGCCCTACTTCCTGCAGCGACACGGCCCAGGGAAACAGGAAGGCGATTTCCAGATCGAACAGGATGAAAAGAATGGCCACGAGGTAGTAGCGCACATCGAATTTCATGCGCGCATCCTCGAAGGCTTCGAAGCCACATTCGTAAGGGGAGTTCTTCGCCGCATCCGGGCGATTGGGGCCCAGCACATACCCCAGGGCCAGGGGAACGACACCTACGGCGATGCCGACCAAGATAAACAAAAGGACGGGGAGGTACTGTTCGAGGTTCATCTGAAGGATGTGCTCACCGCTGTGGCCTTGCCCGTCAGAACCCTGGCCGGGTCATGCAGGCAGGCCTTTGTTTTGGTGCCGTCGGCGAGACTCGAACTCGCACAGCTTTCGCCACTACCCCCTCAAGATAGCGTGTCTACCAATTTCACCACGACGGCTGATTTTTCATCTGGATGGCATGAGGAACCTTGCGGTTTTGGCTTCCCAGACAATCCGGAATTCTACTCCGGAAAAACCCTGCTCCGGAGCCCGAAAACCAATTTAGTGCAGTTTATTTCGTCGGGATCTGCGCGGCACCCGAGGCGGCCGCTGCAGGCGCAGGAACCACCGCATTCGATCCTGCCGTCGCAGGCGCATCCACCGAAGCCGCGGGAGCCACTGCAGCCGGCGTTTCCAGCACGCTGCCCGAACTCGCGGGACGCACATTGCCGAAATAAGCCAGCGCCAGCGTCGCCACAAAGAACACCGTGGCCAGCACGCCCGTGGTGCGCGAAAGGAAGTTGGCACTGCCGCTGGCACCAAACAGGCTACCCGAACTGCCGCTGCCAAAAGCCGCCCCCATGTCGGCGCCCTTGCCATGCTGGACCAGGATCAGGCCAATCATGCCCAACGCCGTCAGCATCTGCACACCCAAAATCACATTCACAAGCACATTCATTCTCTATTTACTCCTGATTTAATAGCTGCAAGCGCAATCCGTTATTGGGCTGCAGCAATAATTTGCAAAAAGTCTTGGGCCTTCAGCGCTGCGCCACCCACCAGGCCGCCGTCGATGTCTGGCTGCGCCAGCAACTGCGCTGCATTGGCGGCGTTCATGCTGCCACCGTACAGCAGGCGAATACGGTCCGCGTGTTCACTGGCGGCGGCCAACTGGGCCCGCAGCACGGCGTGTACCTGCTGGGCCTGCTCTGGCGAAGCCGTGCGCCCGGTTCCAATGGCCCAGACGGGCTCATAGGCCACCACGATCTCGCTGATGCAATGGCCGTTGAGGTGGATCACCGCCGCCAGCTGGCGCTTCACGACCACCTCGGTCTGGCCAGTCTCCCGCTCGGCCAGGGTTTCACCCACGCACACAATGGGCGTGATGCCCAGCGCCAGCGCCCGCTGCGCCTTGACGGCCACCACGGTATCGCTCTCGCCGTGGTACTG
>JANJSZ010000085.1 GCA_024711405.1 Acidovorax sp. | reverse complement strand
AGAACAACCGCCGCAGGTTTGCCGAAAAATTCCCGACCTGGGACATCATCCGCAAGTACAACAAGGACTACAAGCTGATCTTCGTGGGCGACGCGACCATGAGCCCGTATGAAATTTTGCAGCCCGGCGGCAGTGTGGAATACAACAACGAGGAAGCCGGCGCCGAGTGGATCCAGCGCCTGACGCACGCCTTCCCCAAATTCGCCTGGATCAACCCCGAGCCCCAGGGTGTGTGGCAGTACCGCCAGAGCATCAGCATCATCCAGCAGCTCATCGGCAACCGCATGTACCCTTTGTCACTCAAGGGGCTAGAAGAAACCATGCGGCTGCTGTCAAAATAAGCACATGCCCATTGCGCCTCCGACGCCGGCCCGATGGCCGGCGTTGCTGTTTTTCTGCGTGGTGTGCCTGCAAGGCTGCAGCCTCTTGCCCCGGGGCGAACCAGATGCCGCCGCAGATGCTGCCGCCATTCCGGTCACTGACAGCTCCGCCTTGTCTGCCTTCACGCTCGAAGTGAACGCACCCGATGGCGTGCGCGAGACCCTGGAGCGCCATCTGGAGCTGCAGCGTTTTCGCAACCTTACCGACCTGCAGGACGGCGAGCTGCAGCGCCTGCTGGCCGCCGCCGACGCCAACGCGCGCCAACTGCTGGGCACGCTGGGCTACTTTGCGCCCACCATCACGGTGGTGATGACCGACACCCCGGCCAGCAGCGCCGCCTTGCGCGCCGTGGCGGTGACGGTAGAGCCCGGCCCGCAGACTCGCATTGCCAGCACCCGCATCACCGTGGCCGAGCGCACCGACGAAGACACCGACAACCGCGCACGCCGGCAAGAGAGGTTGCAGCGCAACTGGTCGCTCCAGCCCGGCGAGCCCTTCACCCAGTCGGCCTGGGACAGCGCCAAGACCGACGGCCTGCGCCAGCTGCAGGTGCGGCGCTACCCCACGGCCCGCATCGCGCAAAGCCGGGCCGAGGTGGATGCCGACACCCACCAGGCGGCGCTGAGCGTGACCTACGACACCGGCCCGGCCTACCGCTTCGGCCCCCTGGTGGTTGAGGGCAGCGAACGCTACGACCCCGATGGCGCACGGCGCCTGGCCCGCCTGCCCACCGGCGCCTTCTATGACGAGGCCACGCTGATGGACACGCAGTTGCGCCTGGCCAGCAGCGGTTATTACGACGCCGTGTTCCTCACCCTCGACACCGAAGGCACCGCCCCGCAAGCCGCCCCCGTGGTGGCGCAGGTGCGCGAGGCGCGGCTGCAAAAGCTGGTGTTTGGCGCCGGCCTGTCCACCGACAGCGGCCCGCGCCTTTCGATGGACCACATCCACAACCGGTTGCCCGGCATCGGCTGGCGCGCGGTCAGCAAGCTGTCGCTGGACCGCGAGACCAAGCTGGCGGGCACCGAGTGGACCGACCTGCCCGACGAGAACGGCTGGCGCTGGTTTGCCTCGGCCCAGGGGCAGCGCGAAACCACGGGCGACTACGAGGTCAACAGCGCGCGCCTGCGCACGGGCCGCAGCAAAAGCAGCACGCGCATCGATCGCAACTATTTTCTGCAGTACGACTACGCCAACAGCCAGGGCCTGAACGCTCCGTCCTCGGCCACGGCGCTGACCCTGAACTACGGCTGGACGGGCCGCTATTTCAACAGCACCGTGGCGCCCACGCGCGGGCACGGGCTGGCGATGGAATTGGGGGCGGGCACCACGTTCACCCCCGAGCGCGACCCGTTTGTGCGCACGCTGCTGCGCTGGCAAGCGTTCCTTGCGGCGGGCCGCGTGCAGGCCGAAACCGGCGGCGCACGCAATGCCCGCATCGCCCTGCGGGCCGAAGCCGGCGCCGTGCTGGCACGCCAGGCCGCGCAGATCCCGGTGACCCAGCTTTTCCTGACCGGCGGTGACACCACCGTGCGCGGCTACGGCTACCGCGCGATCGGCGCCCGTACCGAAAACAACCAGCTCTTTGGCGGCCGCTACCTGGCCCTGGCCAGCGCCGAATGGCAACGCCCCATCGTCTACAACGGCGCCATGACCGACTGGGAGAGCGCGCTGTTCGTCGATGCCGGCGCCGTGGCCGACCGCGTGGGCGACATGGACCCGCGCGTCGGCGTGGGTGCCGGTGTGCGCTGGCGCAGCCCGGTGGGTCCGCTGCAGGCCGACCTGGCCTATGGCGTGCAGGCAAAACAGCTGCGGCTGCATCTGCGTCTGGGGTTCAGCTTCTGATGCGCCACAAGCCACCAGCCCGGCGCCCACCTCCAGCGGATTTTTCGGCGGGCGGCGCCCCGCCCTCCACTGCGCCCGTGCGTGGCCTGCGGGCGCACCAGGCACTGCGCTTCACGGGCTGGCTGCTGGTGTGCCTGTGCGCCCTGGTGCTGGCGGCCGGCACGCTGGCCTGGTGGTGGTCGGGCCGCGACAGTTCTCTGGCGACCCTGCTGGCACGCGCAGCCCTGTACCTGCCCGCCGACCAGACGCTGGACAGCCGCGAGGTGAGCGGCTCGCTGCGCAGCGGTGGCCGCATTGGCTGGCTGCGCTGGAGCAGCCCCACGCTGCGCGTGGAAGTCAGCGATGCCCGCGTGGGCTGGCAGCTGGCGCCCTTGCTGCAGCGCCGCCTGGAACTGGGCGAGGTGCACGCCGCCCACCTGGCGATCACCCCGCTGGGCCCGCCCGGCACCGAACCCCCGCCCCCGCTCGACACCCTGGTGCTGCCGCTGCAGATCGGCCTGCCCTTTCGCATCGACCGCCTGCAGTGGGCTGGCATACCGGCCGTCGAAGCAGCGAGGCTGGTGGGCGACTACCGCTTTGACGGGCGCCAGCACCATCTGGTGATAGGCGATGTGGCGCTGGCCCAGGGCCGCTACACCGCCCGCGCCACCCTGGACGCCCAGGCCCCCATGGCGCTCGACGCCACGGTGGACGGCAACGTGCACCAAGCCGTACCCGGCAGCGGCACCCGTGTGCAGGTACAGGCCCACGCCACGCTCCAGGGCACGCTGTCCGGCGCGGCGGCGCAACTGCAACTGGAGGCGCGTTTGCGCCCTGTCGCGCAGACGGCACAGACGCCACAGCCCACCGAAGCCATGCAGGCCGATCTGCAGGCCACCCTGGCCCCGTGGGCGCCCCAGCCCGTGCAGCAGGCGCGCGCCACGCTGCGCGCCGTCAACCTGGCCACGCTGTGGCCCCAGGCCCCCGCCACGCTGCTGCACGGCACGCTGCAGGCCGGCCCCACGGTGGCGCCGGCGGCGTCGGGCTGGGCCGTGCAGGCGCAGATCCAGAATGCACTGGCAGGCCCGTGGGACCAGGCGCGCCTGCCGCTCACCGCCCTCGCGGCCAGCGCCACCTGGGATGGCACGCGCTGGAGTGTTCCCGGTGCCACGGCCAGCGTGGGCCAGGGCACGGCCACGCTGCAGGGCCACTACACGCCCGCCACCGGCGCCATCGACGCTCAAGCCCGGCTGCGCCAACTGCCCCCCGAGGCACTGCACTCGGCACTGGCCGCCGCGCCCGTGTCCGGCAGCGTGGTGGCACAAACCCAGGGCAACGGCAGCGTGGCCTTCACGGCCGACATCGGGGCCGGCCAGGCCCGCGCGCCGCGTGGCCCCGCGCTGCGCATCAACACCCTGCAGGCCAGGGGGCAATGGCAGGCACAGGAAGGCGGCGGAACCGTGCGGCTGGATCGCCTGCTGGTCGATGCCATGCAGGCGCGGCTGCAAGCCACCGGGCTGCAGGTGGCGCTGGACGCCATTGCTGTGCAAGGGCAACTGCAGCTCACGGTGCCCGGCGCCAGCGCCCAGGCCCAAGGGGCTCTCGCGCCCCGCAGCGGCGCCGGCGCGCTGCAGCTGCAATGGACCGACGCCGACCGCACCCAGCGCTGGCTGGCCCAGCTGCCGGGCCTGGCCGCCTTCCTGCAAGGCGTTGCGCTCAAAGGCCAGGCACAACTGGCCGGCCGCTGGACGGGCGGCTGGCAAAGTCTGGCAGAGCAACTGCAGGCAGTCCGGGAGGGCAAGGCGCCGCCTGCGGACAAGGCCCCGTTCACGCTGCAGGCCACGCTGTCGGCCCCGCAATTCGACCTGACCCTGCCGCCGGGCAGCGGCACCACCGCAGTGCCCACCTCCGTGCAGATGCAAGCGCTGCAGGCGCAGCTGTCGGGCTCGCTGGTGCAGGCCACGCTGGCACTGGACGGCACACTGCGCACGGGCCCGCTGCAGACGACGCTGCACACCCGCGTGGCGGGCGGACTGGCCTCCGCTGCGCTGTGGAAGGCGCAGGTGAACGCGCTGCGGCTGCAGTTGCAAGACACCCAACGCCCCGGCCCCTGGACCCTGGTGCTTGCCGAGCCTCTGGCCATTTCGGCGCAGGTCGACCCTGCCACCAGTGCACCCGGCGGGGTGGTGCTGCAGGCGGCGGCCGGTCAGGCCCGCCTCACCGGCCCGCTGCCCGGCAGCGTGGCGCTGCAATGGCAACCTTTGCGCTACCAATCGGGACCCGGCACGGCATTGCGCCTGCAAAGCCAGGGCCGCCTGCAGGGCCTGCCTTTTGCCTGGCTGGATGCCTTGGGGTTGGAGGACGCACCGGCGGTGGCCGGCCAACCGGTCCAGCCGCTGCTGGCCCGCCTGGGCCTGGGCGGCGACATGCTGCTGGAAGGCCAGTGGAACCTGGATGCCGGCACCACCCTGCGCGCCCAGGCCAGCCTGCGGCGCAGCAGCGGCGACCTGCACATCCTCACGGGCGAAGCCACCCCCGTCACGGTGCTGCAAAGCAGCGGCCAGGGCACCGGCGCGGGCAGCCCCACCGCCATCACCGCCCCCCCGCGCGGCAGCCGCGCTGGTGTACGCCAGGCCGAGCTGACGCTGGAGGCCGAGGACCAGGCCCTGCGCGCACGCCTGCTCTGGGCCAGCGAGCGCGCCGGCGAGATCGACGCCAGCGCCAGCACCCGCCTCACCCTGGGCGAGTCACTGGCAGATGCCACCTGGGCGCCCGACGCACCGCTGGCCGCCAGCGTGCGCGCCCGCCTGCCCGATGTGGGCGTGTGGTCGGCCCTGGCCCCACCGGGCTGGCGTGTGCGCGGCACCCTCGATGCCAACGCCACCCTGTCGGGCACGCGCAATGCCCCCCGCTGGGCTGGCACGCTGGGCGCCGATGGCCTGGCCGTGCGCTCCGTCGTCGATGGGGTGGACCTGCAAAACGGCCAGCTGCGCGCCACGCTGCGGGGCAACCAGCTGGAGTTGACCGAATTGCGCCTGCAGGGCGGGCGCGGCAGCAACGCGCGCATTGCGGGCTTCAGCGGCAACCGCACGCCCGCTCCGCAAGACGGCGGCACCCTCACCGGCTCGGGCCGCCTCACCTGGGGCGAGCCCGGGGCAGGCCTGTCGGGCATGGCCATGGACATCACCGCCGAGGCCCGCGCGCTGCAGGTGCTGGTGCGCGCCGACCGCCAGGTCAGCGTGTCGGGCCAGGTGCAGGCGCAGTTGCAGCAAGGCCAGTTCAGCCTGCGCGGCAAGCTCACCACCGACCGCGCCACCATCATCCTGCCCGACGAATCGGCGCCCCGCCTGGGCTCGGACGTGGTGGTGCGCTCAGCCGCCAAAGACCGCGAAGACCAGGCCAAGGCCCAGGCGGCCGGCCGCGCCCACCAGAAAGCGGTGCAGGCCGAAACCACCCGCCCGCCCGCCGTGGCCATCACCCTCAACCTGGGCCGCGACTTCGCACTGCAGGGCCAGGGCATCACGACCCGCCTCAACGGCGAACTGGACATACGCGGCAGCACCGTGCCCGGCGCCCCGCCCCGCGTGACCGGCGAGGTGCGCACCGACGCAGGCCGCTACCGCGCCTGGGGCCAGATGCTGGACGTAGAAACGGGCCTGATCCGCTTCAACGGCCCCTACAACAACCCCGCGCTCGACATCCTGGCGCTGCGCCCGAACATCAGCGTGCGCGCCGGGGTGCAGGTCACCGGCACGGCCCTGGCGCCGCGCGTGCGGCTGTATTCCGACCCCGAACTGCCCGACGCCGAAAAACTCTCCTGGGTGGTGCTGGGCCGCGACGCGGCCAACGGCGGTGCCGAGGCCGCCGTGCTGCAGCAGGCGGCCCTCGCCCTGCTGGGCCGCGGTGGAGGTAGCGGCAACCCCACCGCCCAGGTGGCCAGCCGCCTGGGGCTGGACGAGATCGGCTTCAAGGGCCCCGGCGCCGGCGAAGACGCCGCCAGCGCCGCGCTGACCTTCGGCAAGCGCCTGTCCAAGGACATGTACGTGACCTACGAGCGCAGCCTGTCGGGCACGCTGGGCACGCTGTACATCTTCTACGACCTCTCGCGCCGCCTCACCCTGCGCGGCCAGACGGGCGAAAAAAGCGCGGTGGACATCATCTACACCGTGCGTTACGACTGATCCGGGCGCACCTTGACAAGTCAAATACGGCCTTGGCGCTCCTGCAGAAAGCACTGACAGCTATCAATACAGAAGCACCGGAGCGCGTACAATCCGCGCCTGCGTGCTCCTCGTAGTTCAATGGATAGAACGAGTGCCTCCTAAGCGCTAGATACAGGTTCGATTCCTGTC
Source organism: Acidovorax sp. (assembly GCA_024711405.1). Classification (GTDB taxonomy): domain Bacteria; phylum Pseudomonadota; class Gammaproteobacteria; order Burkholderiales; family Burkholderiaceae_C; genus Acidovorax. The sequence goes on along the minus strand of JANJSZ010000085.1, from coordinate 3,556 downwards.
GAGGGGACCAAATCAAAGGCCGACAGCTTCCACAAGCTTCCGGCTTTTTTCTTTTTCCCTATGGAAATGGGCTTTGACTAGTGCGCATGCGTCCGCATAAGTGTGCATGAATCCGGGGGTATGCGGGGGTACATTTGGGGGTGCATTTTCAAAAAGTGGGGGTACATGGCCCCAGCCAAGGGGCACACGAACGCCCAAAAATGCCAAATTGTCGCCAAGCGTGGCGGGGGCTCCACACGCCACCCCGGCCAAGCCGCCAGCAGATACCCCCACCCCCCGAAACCTGCGCGCACAAAAATTTGAGGAACCGGTCGGTTTCCAGTGGGTGCGCCTCAGACTTTCGGAGCCCCCTACCCTATCGCCTCAGAGCCCCAGGCACCACCAGACAACGCCCGCAAATGTGCATCAGGCTTTGCACGTTTGGCCCCATTCCTTCGCCCCCTTGTGTTTTTGCGTGGAAACAGTGGGAACACCGCATAAACAGGGGCTTGCCGCGTTCCCACTCCTTTTAGCGCAGTGGGAACAGTGGGAACAAAATCCGGGGAAATAGCCTGTTTCCGCACATTTCCGGGCATCAAAACCCACGATCAGGCCAAAAACAGGAGCCCCGAACGTTCAACACCGCACAAGTGCCAATGCACCTTTTGGTGCATATTTGCAATTTGCAGCGCGGAGGGGATTCATTCCCCGCCCCCACACGGGCGGCCCGCTGGCCAGTGCCTGGCGTACACGCACAAAGGCCCGTGCACACGCATGCACGGGCCTGGCCAGGTGGTGGACGCCCTACACGTCCAGGGCGAATAGTGACGGGGCGATGCGGTAGCAGTTGGACACGCCCAAGCCGGGCAAGCGCTGCTTGCAGTCAAACGCCCGGCCCGCCCCGGGCATCAGAGCCCCATGCTCCAACAGGACACGGGCCACCGCCTGGTAGTCGAAGCCCTGGCACACCTCAGCCCGGAACACCTCGGGCAGCAAGAAGTATTCGACACTGACCGCCTCGCCATCAGCCGGGGCCATGCGCTCCCCATACTCCCGCTGGTGTTCGGCATCGTTCTTGATGGGCTTGCCGTCCTGGTCAACCATGCGCCGGAACCCCGCACGCTGCAGCGTCTTGGCGTTGTGGTCATCAGACGCACGGTGCCACCAGGTAAAGCGGCCTTCGCCATGTGTTTCAAGGAACCGGCGCACAGCTCGCAGCATGGCCACCACCTCACCATTGCCAGCCCCACCACGGGCAGACAGCCAGGCGTTAAAGCAGGCGCGTGCACCGCGTTCGCTCTCGCCCGCTGGCCAGCCCGTCAACCCCGCCTCGGTGGCCAGCTCGCCCGCCACACCCACCAGCGCAAAGCGGGCGCCCACGCGCTCCACCTGGCCGGATGCACCTTGCGGTATCCACGCACGGGCCAGGGCTTGCACACCCGTGCGCAGGCGCTTGCCCAGGCCCTCAGCATTGGCACAGGCCCATTCAACAAACGCCCGGCCCGGTGCCCCGTGGAAAAGCTGCGCCTGGTTGGTCAGGTGGCTGGCAAATGCGGCCGGACCTGCAAAGTCGTGGATGCTCTCGAAGGCACCCAGCCCCGCGCCTGCATCGGCCGGAATGTCTGCCATGCGCACCTCTTGCCCGGTGCGGGTGCGCTTCATGCCTTCGGCCATGTGGTCGGCAAGCCCCAGCTCACCAGCGCTGAGGAAAAGCAGGCGCCAGGACAGGCGGGCGCGTGGTGCACCGTTGCGGGTGGCGCGTGACTTGCTCTGCTCATTGGCCAGCATGTAGGCGCACTCCCCGGCTACCTTGCCTTCTACCTGCGCCAGTTCATCCAGGATCAGAGTGAGTCACAGTGCTGCGCGGCAATGGCTTCAAGCGCGTTATCGGTGGTGCGCCAGCGCTGCATATAGCTGGGGCCACCGTACACGCTGGCGGCCAGGCGCAGGGCCGTGGTCTTGCCGCTGCTGCTGTCGCCTCGGATGTGAAAGCCCCCGCTCTCCATGCCTGCAGGGCGCAGCAGCGGCCCGGCAAAGGCACAGGCCACCGCAAACACAAGACGGGAATTACCCACGCACAGAGCCCCAATGCGATCACGCCAGGCGGCCGCATCGTGCTTCACGCGAAAGGTGTTTTCCATCTGGCTTTCAGACTGGAAAACGATGCGCTCGGCATCATCCCCGATGGTTTCATGGGGCAGCACAAAGGCGCGGCCATGCCAGCCGATGCGGTCGGTGCAGCTTGCAAACTCGCCCGGCTGGCGGGTCTGGATGTACTGCGTCAACAGGTTGCGGGCTGCAGGCGATGGGGCAATGCGAAGCCCCATGTTCAGCAGCGCGGCGCGGTATTCGCCCCCATCGCCAGACAGCATGCGGGCGGGCATGGCCCATTGCTTGGGCTTGCCCAGCGGGTCGGCAAAGGTCAGCAGGTAGCCCCAGCCTGCGCCGTCCTGGTCGCGTGTCAGGGCCTCCACATCCAGGCGGCTGCACACCCACTGCGGGGCCTTGGGTTGCCCGTCCTTGTCCACGCCCGAATGAAACACGCCCGCATCGCTCACGGTGAACGGGTCGAAGGGCCGGGCATCGTCGTGGGGCTCATGGCCCCCACCGTGCCCACCATCGGCCCCGTGGGGCTCGCTGCGCGTGCGGGTGGTGGGGTTGCCTGCCTTGGGGCTTTGCGTGGCTTGCTGGGTGCGCTCTGCCTGCTGTGCCTGGTGGGCTGCAATGGCGGCATCTACGCAGGCGCCCACGGCCTGCAGCCCCTGCGCCTGGTGCATGTCGTTGAAGTCGCTGCCACCATCGGGCAGGCCCTCGGGGAACACAGCCAGGCCACGCACGCCACGGGCTGCGGCTTCAGCCTTCACGCGGCCGGTGTTGGTGCCGGTACGGGCTTCGGTGGTGCGGTCATCATCGCCACACAGCACCAGCAACGCAGCGCGATCTTGCTGGCGTAGGGCCTTGGCAACGTGTGCCAGGTTGCCCGCATCAAAGGCCACGGCCACGGGGCGGCCGGTGGCCTGGTGCACGCTGGCGGCCGTGGCGTAGCCCTCGGCAATCAACAGCACCTGAGCCCCGGCCGGATCACCGCACCAGTGCCACAGCCCCGACTTGCGCCCGCCTTTCAAAAACAGCTTGTCGGTGCCCTCTGAGGGGCGCTCGGGGGCAATGCGCTGCAGGTTCCACAGAGCCCCAGCCGCATCGCGCAAGGGCACCAGCACGCAGCCATCTGGCGCAAAGCGCACGCCATGGGCCTGCACACCCTTGCGGGCCAGGTAGGGGCTTGCGCCCGTGTCGCTGGCTGCATCCCACTGCACCACCGCGTCAAGCGCTGCAGCCGCGTGGGCGGCCTGCTGGCGGGCCTGTTCGGCTTGCTGGCGCTCTGCCCTTTCGCGTTCACGCTGCGCCAGTACCTCGGGGCTCGGTGCGGCCGGGGCTTCGCTGGCCTTGGGCAACACAAAGCCAATGGGATGGACGCCCCCGCCCTAAACGGCATCGAAAGTGCCACAGTGGAGACGTTAGTTCTTCCACTCGAACCAGCAGGAGCGTCCACCATGAAGATTACAACCATTGGCATCGA
>JANJSZ010000082.1 GCA_024711405.1 Acidovorax sp. | reverse complement strand
GCATCGTCATCCACCAGCAATACCCGCACCGGGTGATCTGTCTGCCCCACCAGGAAATCAGGCCATACGGACGCCAGGTTGCCATGTCCGACCAAGGGCCCCTCACCGGCGCCACTGTCGTGCGACCCGAAGGAAAGCCCGGCCATGCGGTGCTCGGTGGAAACGATGGTCATACAACCTCCAAACGGGTGCGAAAGCCCCTGCACGGGGCATTCACTGCCACGCGCGACATCCAGATGCCGACACTAAAAGAAACACCAGCAAACATCTACACCCAAAAATATCAATTTACATACGTTGCATAAGTTACAAATAAGAACCACCTGGGTCGCATGTGCCCGCAGCCCTGCTATCACAGAGGCGTTGTGCGTTGCGCCTCGTCTGCCCCAGTGCTTGCGAGAAGGCTGGTGCCCGTGGTGTCTGCCGCAGGCAGCAGGCCATTCCGGCGCAGATGCGTTATCCACGCCCCCGTCCGGCGTTCTTTCTTCAATGCGTGGCGCGCAGACGCAGCGAACTGCACACACCCGCCACCACCGCAAAGGCCGCGGCAAGCAGCAAGGCCACCCATTCGCCCGTGCCATCGTGCGAGGGCCACACGGTAAAGATGGTGGCCAGCAGGACCGCCCCCATGGTCTGCCCGGTCAACCGGGCCGTGCCCAGCATGCCGCTGGCCGCGCCACTGCGGTGCAGCGGGGCTGAGGTGACGATGGTGTGGTTGTTGGGCGACTGGAACAGCGCAAAGCCCGCACCGCACAGTGCCATGCGCCAGACCATGTCGAAGGCAGACGGATCGGTCGGCAAGGCCGCCAGCAAGAGCAGGCCGCAGGCGAAAATCCCCATGCCGATGGCCCCCAGCAGGCCATCGGCGTAGCGGCCGATCAGGCGCCCCGCGATCGGCGCTGCCACCACGATGGCCACGGGCCAGGCCGTGATCAGCAACCCCGCCTGCAAGGGAGTGCGGCCCAATCCCTCCAGCAGCAAGAAGGGCAGCACCAGATAGGCCAGGGTCTGCGCACAAAACGCGCCCACCGACGACCCCATGGACAACGCAAACACCGGAATGCGCAGCAGATCCATCGGAAACAGGGGCGCAGCCAGGCGCCATTGGCGGCGCAGGTACACCCAGCCCACCACCACACCGGCCGCCAGCAAGCCCCAGGCCTCGGGAGAGGCGCCGGCCCGCCCCGCGCTGTGGGCAGCACCCAGCCGCTCGCCCCCCACGAAGATCAGCGTGAACATCAGCACGTTGAGCACGACATCCAGGGCCGCAGGGCGGGATTGCACCACCGCGCTGGGTGGATTGAAGGGCAGCGCCCGCCATCCCAGCCACAGCGTCAAGGCCCCCAGGGGCAGGTTGAGCGCAAACAGCCAGGGCCACGGCGCCACCGACAGGATGCCCGCAGCCACCGACGGGCCCGCCACCGAGGCCAGCGCCACCACCATGGAATTGATCGCCAGGCCGCGCCCCAGTTGCGCACGCGGATAGGTCAACCGCACCAGGGCGGCATTCACGCTCATGATGCCGGCCGCACCCAGCCCCTGCACAGCCCGGGCCACAATCAGCGTGGCCAGCGAATCGGCCAGCATGGCCCCCACCGACGACAGCGCAAACAGCGCCATGCCGACGAAGTACACGCGCCGATACCCCAGTCGCTCGCCCAGCGACGCCAGTGGCAGCAGCATGACGAGCGTGGCGATCTGGTAGGCGTTGACCACCCAGATCGCATGGGCCGCGCTGGCGTTGAGCTCGCGCGCAATGCCAGGCAGGGCCAGGTTGACGATGCTGCCATCGAGCACTGCCATCGCAATACCCAGAATGATGACCAGCATGGCGCGGTTGCGCGCTGGCGGGGGCAGGCCGTCGGTTCGCTCGCTGCTGGTTTGGTTGGTTTGGTTGGCTTGGTTGGCTGGATTCATCGGTTCAGACGCCACTGCGTGGCGCCACGGAGGGCTCGCAGGCTCAGTCGGTGCGCAATGCTGCGCGCAGCTGCGCTCCCAGCGCGGGCTTGTCGGCAAAGGGATCGGTGGGGTTGCGGGCCTGCAGTATGTCTTCCATGCGGGTCTGCACTGCGCCTATCGCCCTGGGATGGCTGTAGATATAGAACTGGTTGGCCGCCACGGCGTCAAACACTTTCTGCGCCACTTCGGCGGCCGTCACCTTGCCGGAACTGACGGCCTTGTTGGTCATGGCCTGGCCGATAAGCTGGCTCTGGGTGGGCTTGTCGCCCGCCAGCCCATCGGGGCGGTTGCGCTGGCTCTCGTTGATGCCCGTGGCCACGAAATACGGGCACAGCACGCTGGCGCCCACCTGGTCCGTCACCAGTGAAAGATCCTGGTACAGCGTCTCCGACAGGCTGACCACGGCGTGCTTGCTCACGTTGTAGATGCCCATGTTGGGCGGCGCCAGCAGGCCCGCCATGCTGGCGGTGTTGACGATGTGGCCGCGCCACTGCGGATCCGTCCTGGCCGCCTCCAGCATCATGGGCGTGAACACGCGCACGCCGTGCACCACGCCCATGAGGTTCACGCCCAGCACCCATTCCCAGTCCTTGACCGAGTTTTCCCATACCAGACCGCCCGCACCCACGCCGGCGTTGTTGAACACCAGGTGCGGTGCGCCAAAGCGCTGCGCCACATCCGCGGCCAACTGCTCCATCTGGGGGGCGCTGGAGACATCCACCTTGCGGGCCAGCACCTGGGCGCCTGCTGCCTGCATCTCGGCAGCGGCGGCATCGAGTGCGTCCTGCTGCACATCCACCAGCACCAGGTTCATGCCCAGGCGGGCGCCAATGCGCGCGCATTCCAGGCCAAAGCCCGAGCCTGCGCCGGTGAGGACGGCGGTCTTGCCAGCAAAGTTGTCGATCATGTTGCGTGTCTCCTGAAGAATTTCTGTTGAGGAATGGTGCGAGGCCGTGGAACGGGGCGCTGCCCGTCGCGCGGGACGCCGAGCAAGGGCCGCCCCGCTGCGAAGGCGTCGTCCCCTTCCCGGCGAAGCCGAGAGCGGGGGGAAGCGGCGCAGCGGCTCAGGGGGATGCCCTCAACACATAGCCGATGCGGGGAAAGTGCACATGCACCGTGCCGGCACGCGGATCGGTGCGGCGCAGGCTGTAGCGCGTGCGTGTGGCGGCGATGAGGGTGCCTGCGGTGGGCTCGGTGCCAAAGCTCTCGGCCGCCACCGTGACCTCGTCCCCCAGCGCAATGCCGTGCTCGTCCTGAAAGACCTCGTTCACCACCGGCAAGGGTTCGGCACCGGCCGCCACCGTGATGGCGTCGGCGGCGCTGAATTTCTCCATGCGGCCATGCCCCAGGGCCGCCACCCGGTCCATCCACTCCAGCACGGCGGGCGTGGCCTGGAAGATGTCGGCCATCACCGGCACGCACTGGCGCGTGAACCACAGCGGGTGGTAGGCGGCAAAGTCGG
>JANJSZ010000077.1 GCA_024711405.1 Acidovorax sp. | reverse complement strand
TTTCCCTTCAGGTACACCTGCCAGGGCGTGCCGTTGGTCTGCCCGCTGTAGCTCACCCCCAGGTTCAGCATGCCGTAGCCGGGCGTGGGCTGCTCGAAGGCGGCCACGCGGGTCTGGCGGGCGACTTGCAGCCATTCGACCTGGCCTTGCCAGGCGTTCCAGGTGGCATCCAGGCGCAGGCCGGCGCGGGCCGGGGGGATGCGGGGGAGCAGGCTGCCGTCCTTCAGGCGGGCGCGCACGGCGTCGCCGAACAGGGTGAGGCCCAGGTGGCGGTTCAGGCGCTGGCGCACCTGGGCTTCGATACCGGTGAAGGTGGCGTTTTGCTGGGCGTATTGCAGCAGTTGCAGGCCATCCAGCTCGTCCAGCGTGGTGCCGTGGATGTAGCCGTTGATGCGGTTGCGGAACACGCTCACGCCGAAGGTGGTGTCGCCGCTGGTCTTGCGCAGGCTGAGGTCGATGTTCTGCGAGATCTCGGACTTCAGGTCGGCGTTACCGCGTTCGTAGGTGCTGGTGGCCATGTGCAGGCCCTGGGCGTACAGCTCTTCGGCGGTGGGGGCGCGGCTGGCGCGGGTGAACGAGGTGCCCAGCTGGTAGCCGGGCGTGAACTTCCACACCGCGCCCAGCGATGCGGACGTGCCGTTGTGGCTGCGCTCGATGCCACTGGTCTGGGCCTCGGCCGTCTGGCGGTCGTGGCGCAGGGCGGCTTCAAGGCGCCAGTCGCCCAGGCGGACTTCCTCCAGCGCAAAGAAGCCCAGCTTGCGGGTGATGGTGGGCTCGACATAGGCCTCTTCGCCGTCGGCGCTGAACTTGCGTTGCGAGGTTTGCAGGCCGATCACGCCCTTGAAGCCGGCCACGGGTGCGTGCTGCAGCTCGATGCGGGTGTCGTAGGCCTTGTTTTTGAAGGTGGTGCCGATGGCGCCGTCCTCGATCTCGTCGTGCCTGTAGTCGGTAACGCCCGCCCGCAGCCGCAGTGCCGTGAAGCCGGCGAACGGATTGCGCAGCTCGCCCCGGATGTCGAGGCGCTCGCTGCGCAGGTCGACCACGGGCACGTCGCCAGGCGCTTCGGCGCCATGGTCGTCGTCCTCTTCGCCTGCGTGCGCGCCGCAGTGCAAGTGGTCGCCATCGGCGTGGCAGCCGTCAAGGCTGTGGTTGTGGCCTGGCAAACCGTATTTGGCGGTCTGGCGGGTGTAGGCCGCGCCCAGGTAGCCCTGGTCACCCACCCACGACAGGCCCACGCTGCCGGTGTCCGTGCGGTTGAAGCTGCCCGGCACTTTGCTGCCGCCCGACCAGCCCTTGCCCACGCGGTAGTCTCCCGCGTCCCGCGCCACGCCTTCGACGTGCACGGCCAGGTTGCCAGCCCCGCCGGTGAGCGAGAAGGCCCCTGCCCCCTCGCCCGCGCCCGAGTTGGCACGCAGCTCGGCACTGCCCTCGTAACCCTTTTGCGGGATGGCGGTGGGCACTTTGCCATCCAGCACATTGACCACGCCGCCCACGGCGCCGTTGCCATAGACCAGGGCCGAGGGGCCGCGCAGCACCTCGATCTGCGTGGCCAGCAGGGGTTCGGAGACCACGGCGTGGTCGGGGCTGATGGTGGAAGCGTCGTGCAGTTCGGCACCGTCGCTCAGCAGCTTGACGCGCGGGCCGTCCATGCCGCGAATGATGGGGCGGCTGGCACCGGCGCCAAAGTGGCTGCTGGTGATACCGGGCTCGCTGCTGAGCGTTTCGCCCAGGGTGGCCTCGCGGCGGCGCACGAGTTCGTCGCCTTCCAGCACGGTGGTGGGGGTGGTCATGTCGCTGGCGCCCAGTTGCAGGCCGCTGGCGGACACGGTGACGGGGGGCAGGCCGGGTGCTTCGGTGGGTGGCGCGGCCTGCGCATGGGCCAGGCTGGTGCCCGACAGCGTGAGGATGGCGGCCAGCGCGACGGGGCGCAGGGCCGGGTGGCGGCGGCTGCGGCTGCGGGTGCTGTGTGCGTGTGCAAGGAGGTTCATGGTGTTTCTGAAAAGAGGTGCGCGCACCGGCGCGGCCTGGGCCTGGCGCAGGGGCATGGTTTCATGCGTCGGGGCATGAAAATGGAATAAAAAGCGGCTGTAGCGCCTGATCATCAAGCGCCAATAGCTATGAAATAAGAAGTAAACAGCGCGTGCTGCGGTGCAGCCGGGCCGCAGTGTGGTGGCTGCGGGTGTCAGGCCGCGGGGGGGCCGCGTGCCTGGAGCGGCGTAAACCACCGCAGCAGGACGGGTTCGGAGCGGTAGGCCCGCCGCGCTTGCGCGGGCACCACAGCTGGCAGCGCCATGGGGGCGCTGTGCAAGGCATCGCCAAGGGCCAATTGGTCGAGCAAAAGGCAGTCGGGCGCGGCATGGTCGCCCCAAAGTGCCTGCAGCAGGCCTGTGTCGGCGTCTGCCACATGTGCCCTGACCGTGCCGCCTTGGGAGGCCGCCACCTGCGGGGCATGCCCCGCGTGCACCGGGTTGCTGCGCCCACCGTGGGCCACCTCGTGCAGGCGGCCCACGGTGGGGGCGATGACCAGTGCCAGCAGCAGCCAGGTCAAGGCAGCCCGGGCCGAGAGCTGCTGCCGCCAGCGCCCGTGCATGCCCACCCGGCGGGCCATGGCCTGCAGGGTTGAAAGGGCGGTGGGGGCTGCTGACAGACTCACTTTGATATTACTTTTATAGCTGCTCGCGCTTGCGGGTCGAGCGCTATAGCCCGATTTTATTCGGATCTTTGCCAGCGTCGGTTCAGTCGGGCTTTAGATACCGTGCAAACGTCTTGCGAAACTTCTCCACTTTCGGTCCCACCACAAACGCGCAATAACCGGCGTTCGGATGGTTGGCAAAGTAGTCCTGGTGGTAGGCCTCGGCCACGCTGTAGTTGGCCAGCGGCTGCACCTCGGTGGTGATGGGCGCGCCAAACAGCTTGTCTTGCGACATCTGGCGAATCATATCGTTGGCAATCTTGCCGTGCTCGGGGGTCTCGTAATAGATGCCGCTGCGGTATTGCGTGCCCACATCGTTGCCCTGGCGATTGAGGGTGGTGGGGTCGTGGGTGTGGAAGAAGATTTCGAGGATCTCCTGCAGGCTGATGGCGTCGGCATCAAACGCCAGGCGCACCACCTCGGCGTGGCCGGTGTCGCCTTGGCAGATCTGCTCGTAGCTGGGGTGGATGGTGTGGCCGTTGGTGTAGCCGCTTTCCACGTCGGTGATGCCGCGCACGCGGACAAAAACCGCTTCGGTGCACCAAAAACAACCGCCGCCGAGCGTGATGGTTTGCTGTGTCATGGAAGTTTCCTTGCCTCAGTGGATGTGCAGCGCCGCATTATGAATTGACGCTGTTGCGAGCGCTGGCTACATTACTAACCAGTCAGTCATTAACAGATGCAGTCCGAATCTTCCCCTCTTCCCGGCACGGTGGCCAAACGCGAACGGCGCAAGCAGGCGCGCCCCGGCGAACTCATCGAGGCCGCGCTGGATCTGTTTGTCGAAAAAGGCTTTGCGGCCACCCGGGTGGATGAGGTGGCGGCGCGTGCGGGGGTGTCCAAAGGCACGCTGTTTCTGTACTTTCCAAGCAAGGAAGAGCTGTTCAAGGCCGTGGTGCGCGAAAACATCGCGGGCCGTTTTGCCGAATGGACGCTGGAGCTCGACGCCTTCGAGGGCAGCACCGACGACCTGCTGCGCTACTGCTATCAGGTGTGGTGGGAGCGCATCGGCAGCACCAAGGCCTCGGGCATCACCAAGCTCATGCTGAGCGAAGCGCACCATTTTCCTGAAATCACCCAGTTCTACCAGCGCGAGGTGATGGGCCCGGGCCAGGCGCTGATCCGCCGCATCCTGCAGCGTGGTGTGGACCGCAACGAGTTCCGGCCGCTCGACATGGACTGCGCGGTGTATCTGGTGCTGGCCCCGATGATCTTCCTCATGCTGTGGAAGCACTCCATGGGCGCCTGCGTGCCGGATACCCAGAGCCTGGACCCCGAAAAATACCTGGCCATGCAGGCCGACAACATCCTGCACGGCCTGTGCGCGACTGCGCCCTCCTCCGGTCCTTCAACGACCTGATCGCCATGAAACGCTGGATTGTCTGGATGGCTGTTGCCACCACCGTAGTGCTGGTGGGCGGCGGCGTCTGGCGCGCACTGGCCGCGCGGCAGGCGCAGCAAAAGGCCCTGACCGAATCGAGCGTGCAGGGCAAGGAAGCCGCGCTGGATCTGGCGCCGGGCGAGATGGTCATTGTGCGGCGCCAAAGCCTTGCCCTCGCGGTGCCGGTGTCGGGCGCGCTGCGCGCCGTTGAATCCGCCATGGTCAGGGCCCGCGCGGCGGGCGAGCTGCAGGGCCTGACCCTGAGCGAGGGCGACAGCGTGCGCGCCGGGCAGGAAATCGCCCGCATCGACGCCACCGAGGCGCGGGCCCGTCTGCGCCAGGCCCAGCAGCAGGCCGATGCCGCCAAAGCGCAGGTGGATATCAGCCAGCGCCAGTTCACCAACAACCGCGCGCTGGTGGACCAGGGCTTTATTTCTGCCACGGCGCTGACCACCTCGCAGGCCAGCCTGGAGGCCGCGCAATCGACCTACCAGGCGGCGCTGGCCGCTGCCGATGTGGCGCGCAAGGCGCTGGACGACACCGTGCTGCGCAGCCCGCTGACGGGCCAGGTGTCGCAGCGGCTGGCACAGCCCGGCGAGCGCGTGGGGGTGGATGCCCGCATCGTCGAGGTGGTGGACCTGTCGCGGCTGGAACTCGAAGCCCTGCTGAGCCCGGCCGACTCATGGGCCGTGCGCGTGGGGCAAAAGGCCCGCCTGCACATCGAGGGCGTGGCCAGCCCCATCGTGGCCACGGTGGCCCGCATCAACCCCAGCGCCCAGGCCGGCAGCCGCACCGTGCCGGTGTACCTGGTCATCGAGCAGGGCGCGGCGGCATCGGTGCTGCGCCAGGGGCTGTTTGTGCAGGGCGCGCTCGACACGGGGCACGCCGAGGTGCTGGCACTGCCACTGGATGCCGTGCGCACCGACAAACCGGCGCCCTACGTGCAGGTGGTGCAAAGCGGCCGTGTGGCGTATCTGCCGGTCAAGACCGGCCAGCGTGCGGTGGTGGGGGGCGACACGCTGGTGGCGGTCGAGGGCGTGCCCGAGGGCACGGCGGTGGTGGCCGGGCGCATGGGTTCGCTGCGCGCGGGAACGCCCGTGCGCATCCACGAGATCCAGGAAAGCACGCCCGCCACCCCGGCCGCAGCTTCTGCATCGCGCGCCGCACCGTAAGCAGCCATGTGGTTCACCCAGGTCACCGAGGCCAAGGCGCGCCAGGTGGAGGGCATTCTGCGCGAGTTTCCCGAGGTGCGCTACACGCTGTCCACCCTTAATACCGGCACTGCGCAAGGCAAGATGTACGCCAGCATCTACGTGCGCCTGGTGGACCGCAAGGACCGCAGCCGCAGTGTGGACGCCATGTCGGGCGTGCTGCGCGAGCGCCTGGCGCAGGTGTCGGGCATCACCGTCACCCATGTGGGCCTGCTCGACCCGGTGGGCGGCCAAAAGCAGGTGGAGTTTTCGCTGCAGGGGCCGGACCTGCAGGAGCTGGAGCGCCTGACAAGAATCGTTTCCGAAAAGATCCACGGCATTCCGGGCCTGGTGGACCTCGACACCAGCGCCAAGCCCGACAAGCCCGTGATCGCGCTCGATGTGCAGCGCGATGCGGCCTCGGACCTGGGGGTGTCGGTGGCGCAGCTGGCCGCCTCGCTGCGCACGCTGGTGGCGGGCACCACGGTGGGCAACTGGCGCGCGCCCGACGACCAGACCTACGACGTGAACGTGCGCCTGGCCCCCGAGGCCCGCACCACGCCGCAGGACCTGGAGCACCTGCCCTTTGCGCTGGCGTCAGCCGATGGCGGCACGCGCATCGTGCGCCTGAACCAGGTGGCCCGGGTGAGCGAATCCACCGGCGCCAACCAGATCAACCGGCGCGACCTCACGCGCGAGGTGGCCGTGACGGCCAACGTGGCCGACCGATCGGCGGGCGAGGTGTCGAATGACATCAAGAAAGCGCTCGACAGCGTGGCCTTTCCCCCCGGTTACCGTTACCAGTTTGGCGGCTCCACCAAGAACATGGCGGAGTCGTTCGGTTACGCCATCTCGGCGCTGGTGCTGGCCATTGTGTTCATCTACATGATCCTGGCCAGCCAGTTCAAGAGCTTCCTGCAGCCGCTGGCGCTGATGACCTCGCTGCCGCTCACGCTGATCGGCGTGGTGCTGGCGCTGCTGATGTTCCGCTCCACGCTGTCGATGTTCTCCATCATCGGGGTGGTGATGCTGATGGGCCTGGTCACCAAGAATGCCATCTTGCTGGTGGACTTTGCCATCCGTGCCCGCGCGGAACATATCGACGATGCCGGCCACACCGTGCCCGGCCTGCCGCGCGCCGAGGCCCTGCTGCTGGCCGCCCGCGTGCGGCTGCGCCCCATCCTCATGACCCCGCTGGCCATGATTTTTGGCATGGTGCCACTGGCGTTTGCGCTGTCCGAGGGCTCGGAGCAGCGCGCGCCCATGGGCCAGGCCGTGATTGGCGGCGTGATCACCTCCTCGCTGTTGACGCTGGTGGTGGTGCCGGTGGTGTATTGCTACATGGACGATCTGGC
>JANJSZ010000071.1 GCA_024711405.1 Acidovorax sp. | reverse complement strand
TCCTAACATGGGAGCTGGAGGCGCCTATCCGTCCAACGCTAGAGGCACATTTGGCTTCAAGTCCGAAACCTTCGCCAATCCGCCCGTGCCGGCGCAGAAAGCCACGCCCTCCCACGGCCTGCGCGCGGGCATCAACGTGTTCCACACCAAGTTCGGCGAAGGCAAGGTGCTGGCCATCGAAGGCCAGGGCGACGACGCGCGCGCGCAGGTCAATTTTCCGCGCCATGGCACCAAGTGGCTGGCGCTGTCGGTGGCCAAGCTGACGGTGGTGGAGTGAACGCCCGTCGCACGGAGTGATGACTCCATGACCGATAAAAACGACCCTGCACAAGCATCCCGGCACCATCCTGGCGCATCGCACGGCACCTCTGCGCGCCACCTTGTCAGCCCGGCGCAGTGGCGGGAGAGCATGGCCATCGGCGCGCCGCCTTCGCCGCGCATCTTTGCGATTGCCGGTCTGCAGGCCGCGCTGGCCGTGCTGCTGGCGATCGTGGCCACCCATTTCTCGCCCTGGCCCCAGCTGGTGGGTTTTGCCTCGCTGGGCGCGCTGGCGGCCTTGTTCGGGCGCTTTGCCACGGTGGAGCGGCGCATGCGCATCGTTGTGGTCTGCGCGCTGCTGCTGGCGCTGGGGGTGCTGGTGCCTTCGCTCGCATCGTGGGCGGGCGCGCTGCCATGGATGATGGCGTTCGCGCTGGCCCTGGTGGCTGGCGCGGCCACCGTGGCGGTGTCGTGGTGGGGTCTGGGCGGGCCCGGGGCGGTAATCATCGTGTTTGCCGCCGGGGCGGCCTACCACCCCGTGGGCAGTGGCGCAGAGGCTCTGGCCCGGGTGCTGGCCACCCTTGCCGGCGGCGGGGTGGCGGTGTTGACCTGCCTCGTGACGGACCGGTGGCGCGCCCCTGAACTCAAGGCCCTGCGCTTGCCGCCGGCGCATGTGGCCCCCTGGTCGCACCAGTGGATTGCGGCGGGGCGCATCACGGCCTGCGCTGCATTGGCCGCCTGGATTGCCTTCATGGCCGGCTGGCAGCACCCGGCATGGGCGGCGATCGGTGCGGTGTCGGTGCTGCAGGGTGGGCACCTGCATATCACCATGAACCGCGCGCTGCAGCGCATGGCGGGCACCATCGTGGGCTCGTTCATCGTCTGGGCCATGCTGGCGCAACAGCCCTCGTTCTGGATCGTGGTGGCGGCCATCGTGGTGTTCCAGTTTTTGACCGAGGTGGTCATTGGCTACAACTACGCCCTGGGCCAGATCACCGTGACACCCATGGCGCTGCTCATGACCTACCTGGCATCGCCGGCGGTGGCCGCAAGCATGCCGGTCGAGCGTGTGCTGGACACCATTCTGGGCGCGGCGCTGGGCATCGTGTTTGCCGTGATTTTCTCCGGTGTGGACGATCGGGTGTACCTGCATGAGCACCGCAGCAAGAATGCAGCCGGGCGCTGACAGCACCGGCTGTATTGCACGCCAAGCGGGACGTTGGATGCAAAAAGCGCAGCGATCAGCGCAATAGCGGCAGGCGCTCAAAGCGGGTCGGCCCAGTGCGGTGCCTTCTGGCTGCGGTGCTGTCATGGCCGCTCAAGCGCTGCGCTTTGGCCTGCCGTCAAAGTGCCTTGCAAGCGTCACGAAGTTGTCGTGAAGGGTTCTTACGCTCCAGTGGTTTTGCAACCCACAACCCAAGGAACCCCGATGAACCACCGCGTGGATGCGCCCGAACAGGCGATTGATTTCAACAACGAAAACTCCAACACCTCTGCAAACCCTACGTTTGATGCCGTGCTGGGCGCCCGTCTGTCGCGCCGTGGTCTGCTGCGTGGCAGCGTGGGTACGGTGGGCACGGCCGTGCTCGGTGGTTTTGGCGTGACCGCCTGTGGCGGCAGCGATGATCCCATTGCAGAAGCCAACCCCGTTCCAGAAGCCAAGCTGCTGGGTTTCGGCGCTGTGCCCAAGAGCCTGGCCGACACGGTGGTGGTGCCTGCAGGCTATACCGCCAGCGTGCTGTTCGCGCTGGGCGACCCCTTGGCCGCAGGCGTTGCAGCCTACAAGAACGACGGCACCGATGGCGATTTCAACAAGCGTGCCGGCGACCACCATGACGGCATGGAGTGGTTTGGCCTGGGGGCCGACGGCAAGCGCAACGACAGCGCCACCGAGCGCGGTCTGCTGGCCATCAACCACGAAGCCACCACGGACGAAAAGCTGTCGTCCTTCTTCCTGCATGCCAATGGCGGCACCTCGACCCTGCCACGCCCTGCGGCCGAAGTGGACAAGGAAACCGACATCCACGGCATCGCCGTGATCGAAGTGGCCACGACGGCTGGCAAGTGGGGCTATGTGCCCACCTCTGCGCTGAACTTCCGCCTGACTGCCCTGAGCGCCATCGAAATTGCCGGCCCTGCCCGTGGCCACGCGCAACTGGTCACCAAGTACTCGACCGACGGCACCAGGACCCGTGGCACGCTGAACAACTGCGGCACCGGCAAGACGCCGTGGGGCACGTTCCTGACCGGCGAAGAAAACTGGTTTGGCTACTTCACCCGCGGCGCGACCGACGACGCAGCGCGTGGCAACGACAAGAGCGTCACGTCCCTGAAGCGCTATGGCCGCAACCAGGGCGCCGCATCGCGCCACGGCTGGGAAACGGGCGGTATCGACGACAAGTACCAGCGCTGGAACAACAGCAAGATCGGTGTGTCGGCCAATGGCAGCGATGACTATCGCAACGAGATGAACGGCATGGGTTACATCGTCGAGATCGATGCCTACGACAAGACCCGCATGGCCAAGAAGCGCACCGCGCTGGGCCGCTTTGCACACGAGAGCGCAGCGTTTGGCAAGGTGGAAGCCGGCAAGCCGCTGTCCGTCTACATGGGCGACGATTCGCGCGGCGAATACATCTACAAGTTTGTCTCCACCGCGCTGTGGAGCACGGCCGATGCCAATGCCGCCGACCGCATGGCCGTGGGCGACAAGTACCTCGACAGCGGCAAGCTCTATGTGGCCAAGTTCAACGCCGATGGCACGGGCACCTGGGTCGAACTCGCGCTGACCAATACGGCGATTTCGGGTTACACCACCTACAGCTTTGCCGATGCGGCAGACATCGCCATCAACACCCGCCTGGCCGCCGACGCCGTGGGCGCCACCAAGATGGACCGCCCCGAGTGGAACGCCGTGAACCCCGCCAACGGCGAGATCTACTTCACGCTGACCAACAACAGCAACCGCCGCATCGACCCCGCCAGCGGCCAGTACCTGCCCGATGCGGCCAACCCCCGTGCCTACACCGACATGAAGGGCACCAGCGCACAGAACGGCAACCCCAATGGTCACCTGGTGCGCCTGAAGGAAGGCTCTTCTGTCTCCAGCTTCAGCTGGGACGTGTACCTGTTCGGCGCGGAATCCGGTGCGGACAAGGCATTGGTCAATATCTCGGCATTGACCGCCGACCAAGATTTCTCCAGCCCCGATGGCCTGGTGTTCAGCAAGGCTACCGGCATCTGCTGGATCCAGACCGACGACGGCGCCTACACCGATGTGACCAACTGCATGATGCTGGCCGCCGTGCCCGGCCAGGTGGGCGATGGCGCCAAGAAGACGCTGAGCTACACCAAGGCGGATGGCAGCAAGCTCGACATCATTACGCCCGTGGGCAAGGCCGCCACGGAGAGCACGCTCAAGCGCTTCCTGGTCGGCCCCAAGGGTTGCGAGATCACCGGCCTGGCTGAGACACCGGATGGCAAGGCGATCTTCGTGAACATCCAGCACCCGGGCGAAGGCACCGCCATGGCCAACATTGGCGATGCCACCAAGTACCAGAGCCAGTGGCCAGCAAACGCCGGTTATGGCGCCGGCAAGCGCCCCCGTTCGGCCACCATCGTCATCACCAAGAATGACGGCGGCAAGATCGGCACCTGAGCGATTGCAACTTCATCCCCTGCCGGTCCG
>JANJSZ010000002.1 GCA_024711405.1 Acidovorax sp. | reverse complement strand
GTCGGTCCCGCCCACGCTGTTCAGCCACTGGCTGATTCCCCGCCTGCCCGACTTCCACGCCCAGCACCCGGACACCACGCTGTCGTTCGCCCCCTACCGGCGGGACGATCCGCTGCAGGCGCCCGAGATCGATGCCTGGCTGCGCGTGGGCACGCGCGAATGGCCGCGCCACATCCAGGCCGACTATGTGGTGGGGCGCGAACTCGTGCCCATCTGCCGCCCCGCCGACCTGCAGGGCCCCCACGCCATCCGCACGGCGCCAGACCTGCTGGCACGCCCGCTGCTGTTCCACACCAATTACCCGGACAACTGGGCCCGCTGGTTCGAGGGCGTGGGCTGCCCGCACCCGCCGCTGGCGCCTGCGGCCGACTTCGAGCTGGTCGCCCTGCTGGTGCAGGCCGTGATCGCGGGGCTCGGGGTGGCGGTCGTCCAGCACTGCCTGGTGGAAAAAGACCTGGCGGCCGGCCGCATTGCCATTGCGGTGCCGCAGTCCGTGGTGATCGACCGTGGCTACTCTCTGTGCCAGCCAGCGGGCCGGGCCGCCCCGGCCGCGTTGCAGGACTTTCGGCTGTGGCTGCTGGCACAGGCACAACCAGGGTCCGCATAGCCCCCGTGCAGCGGCAAGGCGAACACAGCGAAACGGCCCCGAAACCCCGCCCCTACGCCCGCCAGCCGCGCACCAGCACCCATTGGCAACTGGCACAGGCCAGCGCCAGCGCCGCATAGGTGAGCATCTTGCCGTCGCGGCCCAGCACCACCAGCCCGGCCACCAGCACGGCGCAGCCAACCACAAAATGAAGAGCTATCTGCGCCCGCCACGTAAGCATCGGCTGGCCTTTGGGTCGTATCCAACGCCCCCCCAGCACCAACATCAGGGCCAGCGCCGCAGCGGGTGCCATGAAATTCACAGCGTGGTAAAGAGCGTCCAGAGGACCCATAAAACATGACCCAGATCAAGGTTTGGGCAGACACGGTGCCCGGTACTGCGAACAATTTTATAATCGGCGCTTATGGCAGTCTGGGCCCTCGGCATCAACCACACCACCGCGCCGCTCGACCTGCGCGGCCGGTTTGCGTTTGCGCTCGACCAGATCACGCCCACGCTGCAGGGCCTGCGCCAGTCGCTGGGCCAGAGCAGCCGCCACCCAGGCGTTGAAACCGCCATCATTTCCACCTGCAACCGCACCGAGATCTATTGCGCGGGCGAGCAGGCCGCCATGGACCACACGCTGGGCTGGCTGGCTCAAAGCGGCGGCGTGAGCCCCGCGCTGCTGCGCTCGCATTCCTACACCCTCGAAGACAGCCTGGTGGCACGCCACGCCTTTCGCGTGGCCAGCGGGCTCGACTCGATGGTGCTGGGCGAAGCCCAGATCCTGGGGCAGATGAAAAACGCCGTGCGCGCCGCCGAAACCGCCGGGGCGCTGGGCACCACGCTCAACCAGCTTTTTCAGCGCAGCTTTGCCGTGGCCAAGGAAGTGCGCACCAGCACCGAGATCGGCGCACACAGCATCAGCATGGCCGCCGCCGCCGTGCGCCTGGCGGGCCAGCTGTTTGAAGATCTCAGCAAGATTCGCGTGCTGTTTGTCGGCGCGGGCGAGATGATCGAGCTGGCGGCCACGCACTTCGCGGCCAAGAGCCCCCAGTCGATTGCCATCGCCAACCGCACGCTCGAACGCGGCGAGAAGCTGGCCACGCGTTTTGGCGGCGAGGTGATGCGCCTGTCCGACCTGCCCGAGCGCCTGCACGAATTCGACGCCATCATCAGCTGCACGGCCAGCACCCTGCCCATCATTGGCCTGGGCGCCGTGGAGCGGGCCCTCAAGAAGCGCCGCCACCGCCCCATGTTCATGGTCGACCTGGCCGTGCCGCGCGACATCGAGCCCGAGGTCAAGGCCCTGGGCGACGTGTACCTCTACACCGTGGACGACCTGGCCAGCGTGGTACAGACCGCCCAGGCCAATCGCCAGGCGGCCGTGGCGCAGGCCGAGGCCATCATCGATGCCGGCGTGCAAAGCTTCATGCACTGGATGGAGCTGCGCAGCCCCATCGGACAGGTCGGCGGCGTGGTGCCCCTGATCCAGCAGATCAACGCCCAGACCGACGAATGGCGCGCCCTGGAGATCGCCCGAGCCAAGAAGCTGCTGGCCAAGGGCGAGGATGTGGATGCCGTGCTGGAGGCCCTGTCGCGCGGCCTGGCCCAGAAGATGCTGCACGGCACCATGGCCGAGCTGCGGGCCGGCGACGCCGACATGCGTGCGCAAACCGCGCAGACCGTCTCGCGCCTGTTCCTGCGCTCGCAGAGCAAGACCAGGCTGTAGCGGCGCCCGCCTGCTCCGAATTTCAAGCCAGATCAGCCCTGACGCCTGATCCACAGGCGCATTAAGCTACACATTCAGTAGCATTCACTTCCCCCCTCGCATGAAACCCTTTCTCCGAAGCCAGCTGGAACGCTATGCACAGCGTCTGGGCGAACTGGACTTTCTGCTCTCGCGCGAGGACATCATGGCCGACATGGCGCAGTACCGCGCCATCTCGCGCGAGCACGCCGAAGTCACACAGATTGCGGGCCGCTATGCCCGCTACCAGCAGCGCGAGGCCGACCTGGAGGGCGCGCGCGAGATGCTGGCCGACCCCGACATGGCCGAGATGGCGAAGGAAGAAATCACCTCCGCCGAGACCGAGCTGCTGCAGCTCGCAGACGAACTGCAGCGCCTGCTGCTGCCCAAGGACCCCGACGACGCACGCAATGCGTTTGTGGAAATCCGCGCAGGCACGGGCGGCGATGAATCCGCACTGTTCGCGGGCGACCTCACGCGCATGTACATGCGCTACGCCGACCGCGTGGGCTGGAAAGTCGAAGTGGTCAGCGAGAACGCGGCCGAGCTGGGTGGCTACAAGGAAATCGTGCTGCGCATCGAAGGCGACCAGGTGTATGGCGCCCTCAAGTTCGAGTCCGGCGGCCACCGCGTGCAGCGCGTGCCCGCCACCGAAACCCAGGGCCGCATCCACACCAGCGCCTGCACCGTGGCCGTGATGCCCGAGCCCGACGAGACCGAGACCATCAAGCTCAACCCGGCAGATCTGCGTATCGACACCTTCCGCGCATCGGGCGCGGGCGGCCAGCACATCAACAAGACCGACTCGGCCGTGCGCGTGGTGCACCTGCCCACCGGCATCGTGGCCGAATGCCAGGACGGGCGCAGCCAGCACAGCAACAAGGCCAAGGCGCTGCAGGTGCTGCAGGCCCGCATCCAGGAAAAGGAACGCAGCGAACGCGCCGCCAAGGAGGCTGCGCTGCGCAAGGGCCTGATCGGCAGCGGCGACCGCAGCGACCGCATCCGCACCTACAACTTCCCGCAGGGGCGCCTGACCGACCACCGCATCAACCTCACGCTCTACAAGCTGCAGTACGTGATGGACGGCGACCTGGCCGACGTGCTGCTGGCCCTGGCCCACGCGCGCGAGGCCGAACAGCTCGAAGAGCTGGAAATGGGCGCCACGGGCTGACGATCTTCCACCAATATTTGAATCAGATGGACCTCTGGCGTTGACCCATCAAGCGCCAACAGCCATCACCACAAGAGTGACCAACACAACCCCCACCCTGGCGCAGGCACTGGACCAGGCCCGAACCCTGGGCCTGGACCGCATCGACGCCCAACTGTTGCTGCTGCACGCCCTGGCCCGCCCCGACGCCGGCCGCGCCTGGCTGCTGGCGCACGACACCGACGCCCTGGACCTCGCGGTGCACGCGCAGTTCCTGGCCCTGTGCCAGCGCCGCACCGCAGGCGAACCCGTGGCCTACCTCACGGGCCGCAAGGAGTTTTACGGCCTGCCCCTGCAGGTGGACGCCCGCGTGCTCGACCCACGCCCCGACACCGAAACGCTGGTGGACTGGGCCCTGGAAGTGATTGCCCCCCTGCCCACCCCGAACGTGCTGGACCTGGGCACCGGCAGCGGCGCCATTGCGCTGGCCCTGCAACACCAGCGCCCCACGGCCCAGGTGTTGGCGGTGGATGCCAGCGCCGATGCCCTGGCCGTGGCGCAGGCCAATGCGCAGCGGCTGGCGCTGCCCGTGCGGTTCCTGCAGGGCCACTGGCTGGCTGCAGTGCAAGGCCGGTTCGAGGCCATCGTTTCCAACCCGCCCTACATTGCCGCCGCCGACCCGCACCTGGCCGCGCTGATCCATGAGCCCCTGCAGGCCCTGGCCAGCGGAGCCGACGGCCTGGACGACATCCGCACCATCGTCGCCCAGGCCCCGGCGCACCTGCAGCCTGGCGGCTGGCTGCTGCTGGAGCATGGCCATGACCAGGCCGGCGCCGTCAGAGCGCTGCTGCAGGCGCGGGGTTTTGCACAGGTGCAAAGCCGCAATGACCTCGCCGGCATCGCGCGTTGCACCGGCGGGCAGTGGCCAACAGTGAAATAATCCCCCCATTGCGGGCCTGCGCCCGTCAGCCCCTTCAAGGAGAACCCCCATGAGCGACACCCAACAACGCATCGACGCCCTCGTGAAGTCCAACGACATCCTGCTGTTCATGAAAGGCAATGCCAGCTTTCCGATGTGCGGCTTCTCGGGCCGCGCCATCCAGATCCTCAAGGCCTGTGGCGTGGACACCAAGGCGCTGACCACCGTCAACGTGCTGGAAGACGAGGAAATCCGCCAGGGCATCAAGGAATACAGCAACTGGCCCACCATTCCCCAGCTGTATGTGAAGGGCGAGTTCATCGGCGGCTCGGACATCATGATGGAGATGTACGAGTCGGGCGAGCTCAAGCAGGTGCTGGGCACCGAGGGCTGACAGCCCGCCGGGCCCTTCCGCCCGCGCATCCTGCGCTGCAAGGCCGCCCCCGGGCGGCCTTTTGCATGGCGGCAGCCGCGGGTGCAGCGCCGCCGGGGCCGCGCACGCGCGCCGCTACACTCACAGGGCCCCGTGGCAGCGCCGCCCGTATCTGCCCGTCGTCCACCTACCATGACCCTGACCCAAAGCCTGCTGGTGATTGGCCTGCTCATCGCGGCCAGTGCCTTCTTTTCGATGGCAGAGATTTCGCTGGCTGCAGCGCGCCGGCTGCGCCTGCGCCAGATGGCGGACGAGGGCGATGCCCGCGCCGACCGGGTGCTGCGCCTGCAGGAGCAACCGGGCGACTATTTCACCGTGGTGCAGGTGGGCCAGAACGCGGTGGCCATCCTGGGGGGCATTGTGGGCGAAGGCGCACTGAGCCCGCATTTCACGGCATTGTTCGGGCTGTGGCTGTCGGATGGCAGTGCGCAGAACATCGGTTTTCTGGCGTCGTTCGTGGCCATCACCTCGCTGTTCATCCTGTTTTCCGACCTGTTCCCCAAACGCCTGGGCATGGCCGATCCAGAAAACACCGTGGTGCGGCTGGCGCAGCCCATGGTGTTTCTGATGGCCATGCTGCGCCCGCTCGTATGGTTCTACAGCAAGGGGGCGGACGCCCTGTTTCGCCTGCTGGGCATGTCCTCGCTGCGGGACGACCGCATCACCTCCGACGACATCCTGGCGATGATGGAAGCCGGCGCGCGCGCGGGCGTGCTGGCTGCGCGCGAGCAGCAGGTCATCACCAACGTGTTCGAGCTGGACACGCGCACGGTGTCCAGTGCCATGTCCCCGCGCGACCGCGTGGCGTTCTTCCTGCGCGACGAGCCCGACGCCGTCATCCGCCTGCGCATCGCGGCCGAGCCCTTCTCGACCTACCCGGTATGCGAGGGCGACATCGACCATGTGGTGGGTTACGTGGACGCCAAGGACCTGTTCCAGCGCGTGCTGAACAACCAGCCGATCTCGCTGGCCGATGACAGTCTGGTGCGCAAGGTGCTCATCGTGCCCGACCGGCTCACCCTGTCCGAGGTGCTGGAGCAGTTCCGCCAGGTGCACGAGGACTTTGCCGTGATCGTGAACGAATACAGCCTGGTGGTCGGCGTGGTCACGCTGAACGACGTGATGAGCACCGTGATGGGCGATCTGGTGGGCCCGGCCGATGAAGAACTGATCGTGCGGCGCGACGAAAACTCATGGCTCATCGATGGCGTCACCCCGGTGGAAGACGTGCTGCACGCGCTGGGCCTCGATGAACTGCCGCACAGCGACGAATACAAAACCCTGGCCGGCTTCCTGATGGTGATGCTGCGCCGCGTCCCCCGGCGCACCGACAGCGTGGTCTGGGGCGGCTACAAGTTCGAGGTGCTGGACGTGGACAGCTTCCGCATCGACCAGGTGATGGTGTCGCGCCTGACGCCGGTGCCGGTAGCCAGTGGCAGCGCGGCAACCCCTGCAGAGCCGGCGGCACCATAGATCTTGCGCCCCGTGCCGCCTTGGTGCATCAGGCCGCTGCGGGTTTTTCGCTGAACAGCCAGTTGCGCTGCGCTCCAAACACGGCATCCGGATAGGGCGAGCGCCCCCGGCTGCCGTTGTAGCGACCCAGCGCCATGAAAAGGTCGCCCCGTTCGCGATCAAGGTAGTGGCGCAGGATGACGCAGCCAAAGCGCAGGTTGGTCTGCATGTGAAACAGCTTGCCCGGGTCGCCGTCGCCGATCACGCGCGTCCAGAACGGCATGACCTGCATGTAGCCCCGCGCACCCACGCTGGACACGGCAAACTTGCGAAAGGCGCTCTCCACCTGGATGAGCCCCAAGACCAGCGAGACATCCAGCCCCGCACGTTTGGACTCGTACCACACGGTCTGCAGAAAATCGCGACGCACTTCCCACTCGGGTTTGCGACGGCGCAGGCGGTCGCTCATGGTGCCCAGCCAGCGCAGGTAGTGCAGCCGGGACTCGGTGGTGAAAAACTCCGGCTCGGGCGGCGCGTAGTTGCCCACGGCCGAGGTCAGCGCCGTGCGCACGGAATCCATCAAGGGCTCTTCCAGCTGCCCGCCCGCGTGGGCCTGCGCCGGCGCCACCAGCCATGCAGCCGGCGCGGCCAGCGACACCAGGCACGCTCGGCGGGACACGCCGTTCGGGGCCGATATGCTGGCAGGCCAATCTCGCTCGCCCGTCATACGGCCATACGTCCCTTCACATGGGCCAGAATGTCGGCGACCGCCACCTTGGTGGCAGCCGCATCACGGCGGTGCTGGTACTCGACCACGCCTTCTTTGAGGCTCTTGTCGCCAATGGTCACGCGGTGCGGCACACCAATCAGCTCCCAATCGGCAAACATGGCACCCGGGCGCTCGCCGCGGTCGTCCAGGATCACGTCGACGCCTGCGGCCAGCAGACCGGCATAAAGCTGCTCGGCCGTGGCCTTGACGGCTTCGCTGCGGTCCATGCCCACCGGGCAGACCACCACGGTGAACGGCGCAATGGCGTCGGGCCAGATGATGCCGCGCTCGTCGTGATTCTGCTCGATGGCGGCGGCAGGCAGGCGCGTGACGCCAATGCCGTAGCAGCCCATCTCCAGCGGCTGGGGCTTGCCGGTTTCGTCCAGGAAGGTCGCGTTCATGGCCCGGCTGTACTTGGTTCCCAGGTAGAACACATGGCCCACCTCGATGCCACGCTCAATCGCCAGCACCCCCTTGCCGTCGGGCGAGGGGTCGCCCGCCACCACGTTGCGCAGGTCGGCCACCGCATCAGGCTCGGGCAGGTCGCGGCCCCAGTTCACGCCGGTGATGTGGAAGTCGGGCGCATTGGCGCCACAGATCCAGTCGGCCATCAGGGCGACTTCGCGGTCCACCACGATCTTCAAAGGCTTTTTCAGGCCGATGGGCCCCAGATAACCCGGCTTGCAGCCAAAGTGTTCGTCGATTTCGCCCAGCGTGGCAAAGCGGAAGCCCGCCAGGCCGGGGACCTTGCCGACCTTGATCTCGTTCATGTCATGGTCGCCGCGCAGCAGCAGCAGCCAGACCTGGCTTTTGACGATCTCGCCCGCCTCGTTGGTCTCGTCGGTGGCCAGAACCAGCGACTTGACGGTGGTGCTCAATGGCACGCCCAGCAGCTGCGCCACATCGGCGCAGGTGGCCTTGCCGGGGGTGGCGGTCTTTTCCATCGCCTGGGCGGGTGCGGGACGCGGCCCCGTGGGCGCCAGGGCCTCGGCCTTTTCCATGTTGGCCGCGTAGTCGCTCCCCGGGCAGTAGACGATGGCGTCCTCGCCCGTGGCGGCGATCACCTGGAACTCTTCGGAGAGGTCGCCACCGATGGCGCCGCTGTCGGCGGCCACGGCACGGTAGGTCAGGCCGAAACGGTCAAAGATGCGGCGGTAGGCCTGCGCCATGACCTGGTAGCTGGCCTTGGCCGCCGCCTGGTCCTTGTCAAAGCTGTAGGCGTCCTTCATGGTGAATTCGCGGCCGCGCATGAGGCCGAAACGCGGACGGCGCTCGTCGCGGAACTTGGTCTGGATCTGGTAGAAGTTCTTCGGCAACTGCTTGTAGCTCTTGATCTCCTGGCGCGCAATGTCAGTGATCACTTCTTCGCTCGTAGGCTGGACCACAAAGTCACGTCCATGGCGGTCCTGGATACGCAGCAACTCGGGGCCCATCTTGTCAAACCGCCCTGTCTCCTGCCACAGCTCTGCCGGCTGCACTACCGGCATGGTCAGTTCCACGGCACCGGCACGGTTCATTTCCTCGCGCACGATGGCCTCGACCTTGCGAATCACCCGAAGGCCCATGGGCATGTAGTTATAGATGCCTGCGCCCAGCTTCTTGATCAGACCTGCCCGCATCATGAGTTTGTGGCTGACCACTTCAGCGTCGGCCGGGGCTTCCTTGAGGGTGGAAATGAAGAATTGGGAGGCTTTCATCGAGATCGGCTTCGGGCAGAACGAAATGGTCCACTTGCCGCGCAGTAGGTGCCGTGCATAATGGACACAGTTTAAAAATTGGGGTTTGATTATGCTTGACCGGGACGGCTTTCGGCCGAACGTCGGCATCATCCTGCTCAACCAGAAGAACCAGGTGTTCTGGGGCAAACGCATTCGCACCCACAGCTGGCAGTTTCCGCAAGGTGGCATCGACCGGGGCGAAACCCCCGAGCAGGCCATGTTCCGCGAGCTGCACGAGGAGGTGGGACTGCATCCCAACCATGTGCGCTTGGTCGCACGAACACGGGACTGGTTGCGCTATGAGGTGCCTGACCGGTACATCCGGCGCGACGCGCGCGGACATTACAAGGGCCAGAAACAAATCTGGTATCTGCTTCAACTCGTGGGCCACGATTGGGATCTGAACCTGCGGGCCACCGACCACCCCGAGTTTGATGCCTGGCGCTGGCACGATTATTGGGTGCCGCTGGATGTGGTGGTCGAGTTCAAGCGGGGCGTCTATGAGATGGCCCTGACCGAGCTGGCCCGTTACCTTCCACGCCACGAACAGCGCAACCGGTACCTGCGCAGCGGCATGCGCGCGCGTGACACGGAGCCGCAAGGCAGCCCCACGCACCGTGCGGGCTCCCTGCTGTTGAATCCAGGGGTGGAACTGCCTCCGGGCGCAAGTTTTGACCCAGATCCGCAAAACAGTGTGCCGGCAGAACTGCAAGCCCTGCCGCTCCCCAGCCTGGGTTCGCGACCGGTCTAGAGGGACGGGCAGAAAGAGCCCTCCGGCATGCAGGGCGTGCCGGACAGTCTGATGGCGGCCTTCCTGCGGCCAGCGGACCCAGGTCCCCTGGGTCAACTGCCGTCATCAGCCTGTGGTGAGCACCAGATTGTCCCGGTGCACCATTTCCGACTCTGCGACATAACCGAGCAGCTTTTCAAATTCGGAGGAGGGCTTGCGGCACAAGAGCCGGGCTTCCGCGCTGGCGTAGTTGGCCAGCCCGCGTGCGATCTCCCGCCCCGACGGATCACGCACTGCAATCACTTCGCCACGCGAGAAATCTCCCTCCACGGCCGTCATGCCGATGGGCAGCAGGCTCTTGCCCTCATCGCGCAGCTTGGCTGCCGCACCGGCGTCGACCACGACAGCGCCCCGCATCTGCAGGTGGTCGGCCATCCACTGCTTGCGCGCCTGCTTTTTGGCCGTCTGGGCCACCAGCAGGGTGCCCAGCGCCTCGCCTTGCACCAGACGCAGCAGCACGTCTTCTTCCCGCCCCCAGGCGATCACGGTGGAAGCCCCGGACCCTGCCGCCCGCTTGGCGGCCAGGATTTTGGTGATCATCCCACCTTTGCCAATGCTGGAGCCCGCCCCGCCGGCCATGGCTTCCAGTGCGGGATCTCCCGCCTGTGCTTCGTGCACGAACTGCGCGGCCGGGTCTTTGCGGGGATCGGCCGTATACAGGCCTTTCTGGTCCGTGAGAATGACCAGTGCATCCGCCTCCACCAGATTGGCGACCAGCGCCCCCAGGGTATCGTTGTCGCCGAACTTGATTTCGTCATTGACCACGGTGTCGTTTTCGTTGATCACCGGCACGACACCCAGGCGCAGCAGGGTCAGCAGGGTCGAACGGGCATTGAGATAACGCTCACGGTCTGCGAGATCGGCGTGGGTGAGCAGCACCTGCGCACTGCCCATGCCTTGTTCACGCAGCTTGGTCTCGTACATCTGCGCCAGCCCCATCTG
>JANJSZ010000191.1 GCA_024711405.1 Acidovorax sp. | reverse complement strand
ATGCACACCAACAGGGCGGCGATGCCTTGTTCATATTGCTGGGCGCCATCATGGTGCTGGCCATGCACGCCGGTTTTGCGTTTCTGGAGCTGGGCACCGTGCGCAAAAAGAACCAGGTAAATGCCCTGGTCAAGATCCTGGTGGATTTTTCGGTGTCCACGGTGGTGTATTTCTTGGTGGGCTACGGCGTGGCCTATGGCACGCATTTCTTGGTGGGCGCGGAGGCGCTGGCCCAGCAAAACGGCTTTGCACTGGTGAAGTTCTTTTTCCTGCTCACCTTCGCGGCGGCGATTCCGGCCATTGTGTCGGGCGGCATTGCAGAGCGTGCCAAGTTCTGGCCACAACTGCTGGCAACAGCCGTCATTGTTGGCTTTGTTTACCCATTTTTTGAAGGTATTGCCTGGAACGGGCATTTCGGCATCCAGGCCGGCATTGCCGCCCTTACCGGCGCCGCCTTCCATGATTTTGCCGGCTCGGTGGTGGTGCATGCCGTGGGCGGCTGGATTGCCCTGCCCGCCGTTCTGCTGCTGGGGTCACGCGCCAACCGCTACCGCAAGGATGGCGCCATCTCGGCCCATCCCCCCTCCAACATCCCTTTTCTGGCGCTGGGTGCGTGGGTGCTGGTGGTGGGCTGGTTTGGTTTCAATGTGATGAGCGCGCAAACGCTGGACAAACTGTCGGGGCTGGTAGCGGTCAACTCGCTGATGGCCATGGTGGGCGGCACGCTGGCCGCGCTGCTGCTGGGCAAGAACGACCCCGGCTTTGTGCACAACGGCCCGCTGGCCGGCCTGGTGGCTGTTTGCGCGGGTTCTGACCTGATGCACCCGCTGGGTGCGCTGGTGGTGGGCGGCGTGGCCGGCAGCATCTTTGTGGTGATGTTCACCCTCACCCAGAACCGCTGGAAGATCGACGATGTGCTGGGCGTGTGGCCCCTGCACGGGCTGTGCGGCACCTGGGGCGGCATTGCCGCAGGCATTTTCGGCAGCAAGGCCTTGGGTGGGCTGGGCGGTGTCAGCCTGTGGGCGCAACTCTTGGGAACGGCCATGGGCGTGGTGTGGGCGCTGCTGGGCGGTGCACTGGTGTATGGCGTGCTCAAGGCCACGCTGGGCCTGCGTTTGTCGCAGGAAGAGGAGTTCGACGGTGCCGACCTGTCGATCCACAAGATCAGCGCAACGCCGGACCGCGAAGTGAGCTGGTAAGCCTGCAGCCGCCAGGGCCCGGATGCGCCGTGCCCCGAGAGCTTGGTTTGGTATGTTGAAACGACGGCGCCACGTCTGACATCCACCGGGCGCGCGGCCCGCTACGCTGGGACGCACCCCGCTGGCAGTGCCCGCCACCGATTCATGCCGCTACGCCCACCCATGACCCTCGCCCTTGTTTCCGGCTTTCTCCCCACGCTGCTGCGCCGGCACCGGCCGCCATGGTGGGCTGCCCTGCTCATTCTTGCGCTGGGTGGCTGCGCCGAACTGCCCAAGAATGTAGAGCGCCCCGTCTCTACAGCGCTCGAAACCACGGCCGGCATTCCGCTGGCCACGCTGGTGGACGAGCGCCGCGCGGCGGAAAATGCGCGCCATGAGTCGGGCTTTCTGCTGCTGGCTGGCCCCCAGGCGGCCTATGGCAGCCGCCTGGCCCTGGTGGAAGCGGCACAGAAAACGCTGGACCTGCAGTACTACGCCATCCACGCCGACGCCAGCACCGAGCGGCTGCTGCTCGGTGTGATCGCCGCCGCCCGGCGCGGCGTGCGCGTGCGCGTGCTACTGGACGACTTTCACAGCACCGGAAAAGACGCGCAGGTGATGCGCCTGGCCTTCGAGCCCAACATCGACATGCGCATGTTCAACCCGGTGGCGGGCGCCCGCAACTCCACCGTGTGGCGCATGGTCAGCGCCCTGGGCGATTTTTCGCGGGTGCAGCAGCGCATGCACAACAAGCTCTTCATCGCCGACAACACCATGGGTGTGGCCGGCGGGCGCAACCTGGGCGATGCCTATTTCGGCCACGACACATCGGGCAACTTTGTCGACCTCGATGTGCTGGCGGCCGGCCCCATCGTGAAGGATCTGTCGCGCAGCTTCGACAGCTACTGGAACAACGAGCGCGCTTACCCTGTGCAGTCGCTGATCACGCCCAAAGAGCTGGACGCCCTGCGCTCGTCGCTTGCCACCACCGACAAGGAGCCAGACGCCCGCGCCGGACCTGCCCCGGTGCGCGCGGCCGCCTCCAGCCCGTTGGCCGCGGCCTCCACCCCGGTGGCCCCCAACGCCGACACGGCCGCCAGCCAGGCCCGGCGCAGCCGGGTCTGGGACCACCGGCCGCTCGACTTGAAAGCCGCACGCTTCGTGTGGGCCCCCGCCGTGGTGCTGGTGGACAAGCCGGCCAAGATTCCGGCCGAGTCCTCCGCCGCCACTCAGCCGCTGGTGCCCCAGCCCACCACGCCCTCGCCGGGCATCACGGTGGCGAAGGCGGTGGCCCAGCAGCGCAACGCCAAAGCCCCCCGCCCCGGCCCTGCCGGCGATGCGCCTGCCGGCGATGCCCCGGGCGCAGCACAGAGTGCTTCGGCTGACGATCTGGACGCCAGGGAAGACACCGTGGTGGACGGCCTGCTGCAGCTCATGGGCCAGGCCCGCCGCGACCTGCTCATCGTTTCACCCTATTTCGTTCCCGGACCCGAGATCACCGCCGCCTTTGCCGCGGCGCGGGCCCGGAGCGTACGGGTGCGCGTGCTGACCAATTCGCTGGCATCGAATGACGCGCCCATCGCCCATGTCGGCTACGCGCGCCACCGCAAGGCGCTGCTGGCCATGGGCGTCGAACTGTACGAGATGCACAGCGAGGCCACCGACCTGCGCCGGGCCTTCAGCGCCACCGGCGGCAGTGGCGGCAGCGCCGGGTCTTCGCGCGCCATGCTCCACTCCAAGCTGCTGATCATGGACAACCGGCTGCTGGCCGTGGGTTCGATGAACCTGGACATGCGCTCGCAAAAGCACAACACCGAGATCGCGCTGCTGATCCGCAGCACCATGCTGGCACGCCAGGCTGGCACCAGCATCGAGCAGGCGCTGCGCGCGGCCGCATGGCAGGTGGAGCAGCAGGCCGGCGGTGGCCTGGTCTGGCGGGCGCCGCAAGGCAGCAAGCTGCCGGACGCCACCGCCGATCCCGACACCAGCCTGCCACTGCGGCTGATCTTGTGGCTGCTGGGGCCGCTGGCCCCCGACCATCTGCTGTAGCCCGGCCTCAAGGCTGCAAGCCAGCCACCCAGGCGGTGATGGCGCGCTGATCGGTCATGGTGCGTACCTGCTGAAAGGCCTGCTCGGCCTGCGGGTGGCGGCGGCGCAGCAGATTGAGCCATTGCTTGAGCCGGCCGGCCCTCTGGCGTGGCTCCAGGTCGTTGCACACCAGTTGCCAGAACGCCGCCAGCTGCGGCAGCAATGCCGGCCACGCCACCGGGTCGGTGCCGGGCTGACCCCGGTCTGCAGCGCGGATGGCGCGGGCCAGGCCGGGGTCGGCCACCATGCCACGGCCCAGCATGAGGGCGTCGCAGCCCGACTCCGCGCGGCAGCGCTGCGCATCGGCCACGGTCCAGATCTCGCCATTGGCCACC
Source organism: Acidovorax sp. (assembly GCA_024711405.1). Lineage (GTDB taxonomy): Bacteria > Pseudomonadota > Gammaproteobacteria > Burkholderiales > Burkholderiaceae_C > Acidovorax. The sequence goes on along the minus strand of JANJSZ010000191.1, from coordinate 1,386 downwards.
ACGGGAATGCGCACGGCCGCGCGGATGGCCGGAATCTGCTCCCAGTAGGCGGGCGGGCGGTAGCCGTCGGCCTTGGTGCGCGCATGCACCACCAGCTCGCTGGCGCCGCCGGCTTGCATGGCCTGCGCGCACTCGCGCGCCAGGCTCGCATCGTTGAAGCCCAGGCGCATCTTGGCCGACACCGGCAGGTGGGCCGGCACGGCGCGGCGCACGGCGGCCACCAGCGTGGCAATGCGTTCAGGCTCCTGCAGCAGCGCCGCGCCGCCGCCGTGGCGGTTGACCACCTTGGCCGGGCAGCCAAAGTTCAGGTCGATCCCCTCGGGCCCCAGCGCGGCCAGGCAGGCCGCGTTGTCGGCCATGCACGCCGGGTCGGAGCCGAGCAGCTGCGCGCGCACCGGCACGCCCGCCAGCGTGCGCCCGCCATGGCGCAGCTCGGGCAGGTAGCGCAGAAACACCTTGTCGGGCAGCACGGTGCCGGTGACGCGGATGAACTCGGATACGCAGCGGTCCACGCCGCCCACGCGGGTCAGCACATCGCGCAGCACAAAATCCAGAAGCCCCTCCATGGGGGCGAGCAGCAGGGTCATGGGACAGTCCACCCGCCAGGGCAGGCCGGAGGATTTTCAGAGGAAATTGACAAGAAAACACACCCTTGCGCTTATGCAGAAGGCGCCAAAAGCTACTATAAACATAGCAAAACAACACCCCACCGAAGGCCGCGGCAGAGCCCGCCATTGTGCGGCAGTCCGGCGCGTGGACCGGCCCGGCCATGCCGGGCGCCAGGCAGGTCATGACAGCGTCATCGCGCGCTGCTGGAATGCGTGCACTCCCCTTCCGTGATCCGCGCGCCCATGTTGCTCCAACGAACCGAAAAAGCCCGCCGTGAACTCTCGCCCGGCGTTCGCACCCTGAGCCTGCGTGAACGCTCGCTGCTGTTGCTGGCGGACGGCAGGCCCCTGGCCGAACTGCAGGCCATGTACAACGGAATCGGCGCGCAGATGGTGGAGCACCTGCTGCGCGAGGGCTACCTCACCGATCTGGCCACCACCGACGCCACAGGCACTGCCGCCCCCGCGCCACCAGCGCCCTCCGAACCGACCGAAGCCCTGCGCTCCCTGGCGGGCACGCGCATGTACCTGTTCGATCTGTCCGAGCGCCTGTTTGCCCGCCGCGACCCCGATCTGGCCCGCGCCTACCACGCGGCCCTGCGCGCAGCGCGCGACCGCCAGAGCATGCTGGAAGTGGGCGAAGCCCTGATTGCCGAGGTGGCCAAGGTGGCCGGGCCGGAGCGCGCCGAGGGCATCCGCGAACGCCTGGAGCAGCTGCAGCCGCCAGAACGCGCGCTGTCGGCCGCCATGAGCGACTGAGCAGGCAGCGCAAACCGAT
>JANJSZ010000054.1 GCA_024711405.1 Acidovorax sp. | reverse complement strand
GGTCCTTGGAATGGTGAAAAGCGCCGACTATAGCAACACGCCAAGACGATCCCGCACACCAGACCAGACCCCATGACAAACGGGACCGAAGCCCCGTTGAAAGTCATCTTCGTGCATAGAAACACGGCCCGGCTGTTTCAGCCTTCACGGCGCCCAAGCGCCCTCCCCACCGTTTGAAAGCGTGCGGCCCAGATGCCAGAACCGCCACGCAAGGGCCGCCGCGCTGGCGGTGCACCCTGCTCTACCCCACCCACTTGCGCCCATTGCGCCAGATGCGCATCCAGCCGCTGTACTGCGCCTGGTCCTCGCTGGTCCAGCTCATCTGCACGTTGCGGAACACGCGCTCCGGGTGCGGCATCATGGCCGTGAAGCGTCCGTCCGCCGTGGTCACGGCCGTCAGGCCGCCCGCGCTGCCGTTGGGGTTGAAGGGGTACTGCTCGGTCGCGCGGCCGTGGTTGTCCACGTAGCGCATGGCGGCAATGGCCTTGTCGGCATTGCCCCGGTACTTGAAGTTGGCATAGCCCTCTCCGTGCGCCACGGCAATCGGCAGGCGGCTGCCCGCCATGCCTTGCAGGAACAGGCTGGGCGATTCCAGCACTTCCACCAGCGACAGGCGGGCCTCGAAGCGCTCGCTCTGGTTGGTGGTGAAGCGCGGCCAGTCCTGCGCGCCGGGGATGATGTCGGCCAGCTCGGCAAACATCTGGCAGCCATTGCACACGCCCAGGCCGAACGTATCGGTGCGGCCGAAGAAGCCCTGGAACTGCGCGGCCAGCACGGGGTTGAAGGTGATCGAGCGCGCCCAGCCAATACCGGCGCCCAGCGTGTCGCCATAGCTGAAGCCACCGCAAGCCACCACGCCCTTGAAGTCTTCAAGCTTGACGCGGCCGGTTTGCAGGTCGGTCATGTGCACGTCGAATGCCTCGAAGCCCGCCTCGGTGAAGGCATAGGCCATTTCCACATGCGAGTTCACCCCCTGCTCGCGCAGGATGGCGACCTTGGGGCGGGCCAGATTCAGGTACGGCGCGGCCACGTTGTCGGCGGCATCGAACGTGAGGTGCACATGCAGGCCGGGGTCGGTGGGTTCGCCCGCCGCGGCGTGCTCGGCATCGGCGTTGGCGGGGTTGTCGCGCTGCTGGCAGATCTTCCAGCTCACCGCATCCCACACCTGGTGCAGGTCGGCCAGCGGCGCGCTGAACACGGCCTTGGCGTCACGCCAGACCTGCAGCGCGCCCTTGCCCGCATCGATGCGGGACGATGCCGGGCGCGTCTTGCCGACGAAATGGCTGAACCTGGACAGGCCATGCTCGCGCAGCGTCTGCATCACGTCGTTGCGCTCTGCGGTGCGCACCTGCAGCAGCACGCCCAGTTCTTCGTTGAACAGGGCCTTGAGCGTGAGTTCTTCGCGGCGCGCGCTGACCTGCTGCGCCCAGTTCTTGGCGTCGCCGGTTTCCATGCGGCTGTCGCTGATGCCGTCGCCCTCGGTGACCAGCATGTCCACGTTCAGCGCCACGCCCACATGGCCGGCAAAGGCCATTTCTGCAGCCGCCGCCAGCAGACCGCCATCGCTGCGGTCGTGGTAAGCCAGGATCTGGCCCTTGGCGCGCAGCGCGTTCACGGCGTTGACCAGGTTCACCAAATCCTTGGGGTCATCCACATCGGGCACCACGTCACCGCTTTGCTCCAGCGTCTGGCCCAGGATGCTGCCGCCCATGCGGTTCTGGCCCTTGCCCAGATCGATCAGTACCAGCGTGGTGTCATCTTCGGTGGCGTCGAGTTGTGGCGTGAGCGTGCCGCGCACATCGGCAAGCGACGCGAATGCACTCACGATCAGGCTGACCGGTGAGGTGACTTTTTTCTTGTCAGCGCCTTCGGACCATTGCGTGCGCATGGACAGCGAATCCTTGCCCACGGGGATGGAGATTCCCAGCGCCGGGCACAGTTCCATGCCCACGGCCTTCACGGTCTCAAACAGCGCGGCGTCTTCGCCGGGCTCGCCGCAAGCGGCCATCCAGTTGGCCGACAGCTTCACGCGAGGCAGCTCGATCGGGGCCGCCAGCAGATTGGTGATGGCCTCGGCCACGGCCATGCGGCCCGATGCCGGCGCGTTGATGGCGGCCAGCGGCGTGCGTTCACCCATGCTCATGGCCTCGCCGGCAAAGCCACGATAGTCGGCCAGTGTGACGGCGCAATCGGCCACGGGCACCTGCCAGGGGCCGACCATCTGGTCGCGGTGGCTGAGGCCACCCACCGTGCGGTCGCCGATGGTGATGAGAAAGCGCTTGGACGCCACCGTGGGGTGGGCCAGCACGTCGATCACGGCCTTTTGCAGCGGCACACCGGTCAGGTCCATGGGGGCGAAGTCACGCGCCACGGTCGTCACATCGCGGTGCATCTTGGGGGGCTTTCCCAGCAGCACGTTCATGGGCATGTCCACGGGCAGCGTCTGGTCTTCGGCCGTGGCGGCGGGGTCGTGCAGCACCAGCTGGCGCGCTTCGGTGGCCGTGCCGATCACCGCAAACGGGCAGCGCTCGCGTTCGCAAAACGCCTGGAACAACGGCAGCGACTCGGGCGCGATGGCCAGCACGTAGCGCTCCTGGCTCTCGTTGCTCCAGATTTCCTTGGGCGCCATGCCCGATTCTTCGAGCTGCACGGCACGCAAATCGAAGCGTGCACCCCGGCCGGCATCGTTGGTCAGTTCGGGGAAAGCGTTCGACAGGCCACCCGCGCCCACGTCGTGAATGGCCAGGATGGGGTTGTCGGTGCCCTGCGCCCAGCAGTGGTTGATGACCTCTTGCGCGCGGCGCTCGATCTCGGGGTTGCCGCGCTGCACGGAGTCGAAGTCCAGCTCGGCCGCGTTGGTGCCGGTGGCCATGGAGCTGGCGGCGCTGCCGCCCATGCCGATGCGCATGCCCGGGCCGCCCAGCTGGATCAGCAGCGAACCAGCGGGGAATTCGATCTTCTGGGTCAGCTCGGCATCGATCACGCCCACACCGCCCGCGATCATGATGGGCTTGTGGTAGCCGCGCTGCACGCCAGCGACTTCCTGCTCGTATTCGCGGAAGTAGCCCGCCAGGTTGGGGCGGCCAAACTCGTTGTTGAACGCCGCGCCGCCCAGAGGGCCTTCGACCATGATCTGCAGCGGACTGGCAATGTGCTCGGGCTTGCCCACGGTGCTGCCCCACAGCTTGGAGACGGTAAATCCGGTCAAACCGGCCTTGGGCTTGGAGCCGCGGCCGGTAGCGCCTTCGTCGCGGATCTCGCCGCCCGCGCCAGTGGATGCACCGGGGAACGGCGAGATGGCCGTGGGGTGGTTGTGCGTTTCCACCTTCATCAGTACATGCTGGGTGGCGCTACTCTTTTGATAACTATTAGCGCTTGATTCACTGGCGCTTGCGGCCATTTTTGCCACAAACCGCTCGACCTGGTGGCCTTCCATGACCGAGGCGTTGTCCGAATACGCGATCACCGTGTGCTGGGGCGCCAGCTGGTGCGTGTTGCGGATCATGCCGAACAGCGATTTGTCCTGCGCCACGCCGTCGATGGTGAACTCGGCGTTGAAGATCTTGTGGCGGCAGTGCTCGCTGTTGGCCTGCGCGAACATCATCAGCTCCACATCGGTGGGGTTGCGCTTCAGGCCCGTGAAAGCGGTGACGAGGTAGTCGATTTCGTCATCGGCCAGCGCCAGGCCAAAGCGGGTGTTGGCGGCTTCCAGCGCAGCGCGGCCACCGGCCAGCACGTCCACATGCTCCATGGGCACGGGTTGCAGCTCGGTGAACAGCGCGGCAGCGGCGCTGCGGTCGGCCACCACCGATTCGGTCATGCGGTCGTGCAGCAAGGCGGCCACCTGGGCCAGCTGCTCGGCACCCAGCTCGGGCGCTTTGCCCAGCAGGCCTGCCTTGAGGCTGACGTGGTATTCGGTAATGCGCTCGACCCGGCGAATGGGCAGGCCGCAATTGCGCGCGATGTCGGTGGCCTTGGAAGCCCAGGGCGAGAGCGTGCCCAGGCGCGGCGTGACGATGAGGACGGTGCCGTCGGCAGGGCCCGCATACGGGTCGCCGTAGGTCAGCAGCGCTGCCAGACGCTCTTTTTCGGAGGGCGTGGGGGCCGCATCGGTAGCGACCAGATGCACGAAACGTGCCGCAATGCCGCTGATCCGGGGGTGGATGGCCTCCAGAGCGGGTTGAAGTTGCTGGGCGCGAAAGGAGCTGAGGGCGTTGCCGCCCGCCAGCGTGGTCATGTGCAAGGTCACGGTAGCGGCCTGTTCGAAATGAGAGGGGATAAGGTGCGACGGGCCTCCCGCGTCACCGGGTTCGGCCACCCCGCAGAGGTGGTCGATGCCCGGCCAGATGACGCAAGGGATGCTTTTGGCGCAGCCCGCCATTTTACCGGGAGCAGCCCACCACCCATGCCCTTGCCCGGCAAGGCTTGAGGGGCGATGGGATAATTGCCGCATGAGCATCACCATCAAAACCGCGGAGGACATCGCCGGCATGCGCCTCGCCTGCCGCCTGGCCTCTGAAGTGCTGGACTACATCGCGCCGCACATCCAACCCGGCATCACCACCAAGGAAATCGACCGCCTGGGCGCCGAATGCATGGCCCAGCAAGGCACCATCTCGGCCACCGTGGGCTACCAGCCACCGGGCTACCCGCCCTATCCCGGCGCACTGTGCACCTCGGTCAACCATGTGGTGTGCCACGGCATCCCCAATGACAAGCCTTTGAAGAAGGGCGACATCGTCAATGTGGACGTCACCGTCATCACCAAGGATGGCTGGTATGGCGACAACAGCCGCATGTACCTGATTGGCGAATGCTCGATTGCCGCCAAGCGCCTGTCCGCCCTGACCTACGACGCCATGTGGCTGGGCATCCAGCAGGTGCGGCCGGGCGCGCACCTGGGCGACATCGGCCACGCCATCCAGAAATTTGCCGAAGGACATGGCTTCTCGGTGGTGCGCGAGTTTTGCGGCCACGGCATCGGCAAGGTGTTCCACGAGGAGCCCCAGGTGCTGCACTACGGCCGCCCCGGCACGCTCGAACAACTCAGGCCCGGCATGGTGTTCACCATCGAACCCATGATCAACGCCGGCCGGCGCGAGATCAAGGAGTTCGGCAACGACGGCTGGACCATCGTCACCAAGGACCACAGCCTGTCGGCCCAGTGGGAGCACACGGTGCTGGTCACCGAGACCGGCTACGAAGTGATGACCTTGTCGGCCGGCTCGCCCCCGCTGCCCGCCTTTGTGACCGCCACGGCCACCTGAGGTGCGCCCGCCGCGAGCACGACTCTTGCTTGCCCAGGTCATGGCCCATCGCTTTCTTCCATTCCCTTGCCCATGACCGAAATCCACGCCCTGCGGGACGCCTACCGCCTCGACAAGGCGGCCCTGCTGGCCAGCATGCAGGCCACCGGCGCCTCGACCCGTGGCATCCGCGTGATGCTGCGCAAGCTCTCCACCCTGGCGGGCGGCTTGCTGCAGGCCTTGTGGCAACGCGCCCAGCTTCCACCAGACCTGGCCCTGGTGGCGGTGGGCGGTTTTGGACGGGACCAGCTTTTTCCCTGTTCCGACGTCGATGTGCTGGTGCTGCTGCCCGAAGGCAGCACGCCCGAGGCAGGATGCGAGCTGCGCACCCGGCTGGAAAGCTTCATTGGCAGTTGCTGGGATGCGGGCCTGGAAATCGGCTCCAGCGTGCGCACGGTGGCAGAGTGCCTGGCCGAGGCAGCGCTGGATGTGACGGTGCAGACCTCGTTGCTGGAGGCGCGCCTGGTCTGTGGCAACCCGGCCCTGTTTGCGCGCTTTCGCCAGCAGTACGGCGCCCAGATGGACGCGCAGGCCTTTCTGGTGGCCAAGACGCTGGAAATGCACCAGCGGCATACCAAATACGAAAACACGCCCTACGCGCTGGAACCCAACTGCAAGGAGTCGCCCGGAGGGCTGCGCGACCTGCAGATGATCCTGTGGGTGGCGCGCGCCGCAGGCCTGGGCAGCACCTGGAAAGAGCTGGCGGCCAGCGGCCTGGCCACGGCGTTCGAGGTGCGCCAGATCGAACGCAACGAGGCCCTTCTGTGCCTGATCCGCGCCCGCCTGCACGCCGCCGCCGGCCGGCACGAGGACCGGCTGGTGTTCGACCTGCAGACGGCCGTGGCCGAATCGTTTGGCTACCGGTCGCAAGCGCCCGATGGCACGCGCTTAGCCCTGCGCGCCAGCGAAACCCTGATGCGCCGCTATTACTGGGCGGCCAAGGCCGTGTCGCAGCTCAGCCAGATCCTGCTGCTCAACATCGAAGAGCGCCTGAGTCCATCGACCCACGAACCGCGGCCGATCAACGCGCGCTTTTTCGAGAAAGCCGGACTCATCGAAGTGGCCAGCGATGACCTGTATGAGCGCGACCCGCACGCGATCCTGGAGACCTTCCTGCTCTACCAGACCACGGTGGGGCTCAAGGATCTCTCGGTGCGCACGCTGCGCGCGCTGTACAACGCACGCGGCGTGATGGACGGCGCCTTCCGGCGCGACCCGGTCAACCGCGCCGCCTTCATGCGCATCCTGCAGCAGCCCTCGGGCATCACGCACGCCATGCGGCTCATGAACCAGACCTCGGTGCTGGGGCGCTACCTGTGGGCTTTTCGCGGCATCGTGGGACAGATGCAGCACGACCTGTTCCACGTCTATACCGTGGACCAGCACATCCTGATGGTGCTGCGCAACACGCGCCGCTTCTTCATGGCCGAGCACGCGCATGAATACCCGTTCTGCTCACAGCTCGCCGCGGGCTGGGACAAGCCCTGGATCCTGTACATCGCCGCGCTGTTCCATGACATCGG
>JANJSZ010000238.1 GCA_024711405.1 Acidovorax sp. | reverse complement strand
GAGTGCTTGCGGATGGATTCAAACATGGTCGATCTTTCAATGACAAAAAACAAAAGGCGAACTTTCGTTCGCCTTTGTTCGGTGGTGGTGGGTCCTGACGGTCTCGAACCGCCGACCTACTCCGTGTAAAGGAGCCGCTCTACCAACTGAGCTAAGGACCCCAACCTAACTGGCCATCAATTCAAGGCGTCTTTCAATGCCTTGCCTGGACGAAACTTTGGAACTTTAGCAGCTTTGATTTTAATCGCAGCGCCGGTACGGGGATTGCGACCCGTGCGGGCTGCACGCTTGCCCACTGCAAAGGTGCCGAAACCGACGAGCGAAACAGTGCCGCCCTTCTTCAGGGTCTTCTTGACGGCCTCAATCGTGGATTCCAGGGCACGCGCAGCTGCGGCCTTGGAGATGTCGGCGTTGGTAGCGATGTGCTCAATCAGTTCGGTTTTGTTCACAAGAAGCCTCTCGGAAAAGAGTTGATGGAATGTCTCGCGGATATCTGGTCTTCACACGTCCGAAAGCACAGCCCTGGGGGCTGAACGGCATCAGACGGGGGAATGACTGGCGTATGCAGCAGGCGCTGCTGCATCAGATTAAAGCCATCGAGTTTCCGGGTGTCAATACAACGCGCTGATTTGCAGCAGCGTTGCTCTGAATTCTAGTCGTATTTCACGGTGTGGCGGGGCTTGCAGGACGGTTTTGTCTCAAAGCCGCCGCATGGGCAACATTCCTGATTGACACCACGCTGATGTTGCGGGTTACAAGGCAGACGCAATGGCGCGCCCCACATCCTGGGTATTGGCTTTACCACCCAGGTCCGGTGTGCGCGGGCCGCCGCCCTGGGGGGCCAGCACGGCCTCGATGGCAGCCAGCACGGCGTCGTGCGCGGCGCGGTAACCGAGAAAATCGAGCATCATCGCGCCGCACCAGATCTGGCCGATGGGGTTGGCAATGCCCTGCCCCGCAATGTCGGGTGCCGAGCCATGCACAGGCTCGAACAGCGAGGGCATGGTGCGCGTGGGGTTCAGGTTGGCGCTGGGTGCGATGCCGATGGTGCCGGTGCAGGCCGGGCCCAGGTCCGAAAGGATGTCACCAAACAGGTTGCTGGCCACCACCACATCAAAGAAGTCAGGGCGCTGCACGAAGTGGGCCGTCAGGATGTCGATGTGGAACTTGTCCACCTTCACATCGGGATAGGCCTTGGCCATCTCGGCCACGCGCTCGTCCCAGTAGGGCATGGTGATGGCGATGCCGTTGGACTTGGTGGCGCTGGTCAGGTGCTTGTTGGGCCGCGACTGGGCCAGTTCGAAGGCGAACTTCAACACCCGGTCCACACCGTGGCGGGACATCACCGTCTCCTGCATCACGATCTCGCGCGCAGTGCCTTCGTACATGCGGCCACCGATGCTGGAGTATTCGCCCTCGGTGTTCTCGCGCACGATGCGCATGTCGATCTCGCCGGGCAACCGGGGCGATCCGTCACGTCGCACCACGGGGGCGATCACGCCGGGCATCAGGCGCGCGGGGCGCAGGTTGATGTACTGGTCGAACTCGCGGCGAAACAGCAGCAGCGAGCCCCACAGCGAGACATGGTCGGCAATCTTCTCGGGCCAGCCCACAGCGCCAAAGTAGATGGCTTCGTGGCCGCCGATCTGCTCCTTCCAGTTGTCGGGCAGCATCTTGCCGTGCTTCTCGTAGTAGTCCCAGCTGGAGAAATCGAAATGGTCGAACTGCAGGTCGATGCCGAATTGGCGTGCAGCCGCATCCATCACGCGCAGGCCCTCGGGCATGACCTCTTTGCCAATGCCGTCGCCGGCCACCACTGCGATGCGATGTTTCGCCATTCAAACGCTCCTGAAAATATAGCTTCCAGCGCTTATCCATCAAGCGCTAGCGGCCAAAAACTGAAAATTACTTGACGCGGGCCCGGATTTCCGGGAGCGCCTTCTGCAGGTAATACACCATGGACCAGACCGTGAGCACGGCGGAAATCCAGATCAGCCAGGTGCCCCACACCCCGGTATCGATGGCGCCGAACAGGCGCCCGTCGTACAGCAGGAAGGGGATGGCCGTCATCTGCGCCGTGGTCTTGAGCTTGCCGATCATGTGCACGGCCACGCTCTTGCTGGCACCGATCTGCGCCATCCACTCGCGCAGGGCCGAAATCGCGATCTCTCGGCCGATGATGATGAGCGCCACGAACACATCGGCGCGCTGCAGGTGCACCAGCACCAGCAGCGATGCGCACACGAGAAACTTGTCGGCCACCGGGTCCAGAAAAGCACCAAAAGACGAGGTCTGGTTGAGCTTGCGCGCCAGAAAGCCGTCGAGCCAGTCGGTGGCGGCAAATACCACGAACATCACGGTGGCGATGATATTGCGCGTGGCCGGGTCGAGCGGCGCATAGAACACCCCCACGATCAAAGGTATCGCGACAATGCGCGTCCAGGTCATGATGGTGGGAATGGTGAAAAACATGGACGTGATTGTGTCACGCTGGCCAGGGTGATATCAGCGCAGTGCGCGATAGATCTCTTCGGCCAGTTCGCGCGAAATGCCGTCCACCGTCACCAGGTCTTCGACGCTGGCCGCCGCCACGCCCCGCACACCGCCAAAGCGCTGCAGCAGCCGGGCCCGCTTCTTGGGCCCCACGCCGGCAATTTCTTCAAGCTGCCCACCGCCAACGCGCACCTTGGCGCGCGCCGCGCGCATGCCGGTAATGGCAAAGCGGTGGGCCTCGTCGCGGATCTGCGCCACCAGCATCAGCGCGGCCGAATCCTTGCCCAGATAGACTTTTTCGCGCCCGTCGGCAAACACCAGCTCTTCCAGGCCCACCTTGCGGCCTTCGCCTTTTTCCACGCCCACGATGCGCGTAAGGTCCAGCCCCAGCGCGGTGAACACCTCGCGCGCCACCGCCACTTGGCCTTTGCCGCCGTCGATCAACACCAGATCGGGCAGGCGCGCCTGGCCCCTGGGTCGGACAGCCTCTTCTGCCCCCGGTGCGGGGTCGGCGGCATAGTCGATGCCACCGGCTTCGCGCGCGGCTTCGGCCACCTTGCTGTAGCGCCGCGTCAGCACCTGGCGCATGGCGGCGTAGTCGTCACCGCCGGTGATGCCTTCGATCTTGTAGCGGCGGTATTCGCTGCTCTGCATCTTGTGGTGGTGGAACACCACGCAAGAAGCCTGCGTGGATTCGCCCGCCGTGTGCGAGATGTCGAAGCATTCGATGGTGAGCTGGTCCAGGTCGTCGGGTGGCAGGTCCAGCGCCTCGGCCAGGGCACGCGTGCGCGCCTGCTGCGAGCCTTCCTCGGCCAACAGGCGGGCCAGCTGCAGATCGGCATTTTTTTGCGCCATGTCCAGCCAGGCGCGGCGCTGCTCGCGCGGATGGTGGATGGCGCTCACGCGCAGGCCACTTTGCTCGGTCAGCGCCGCCAGCAGGGCCTTGTCCACCGGCACGCTGGTCACCAGCAGCGGGGGCACGGGCACGCCGATGTAATGCTGGGCGATAAAGGCCTGCAGCACCAGCACTTCCACGGGCGGAACCGGCCGGTCGCCTGCAGGTTCCGCCTCGTCGCCCTCCTGCGCAAAAACCCCGGCCGCATCTTCCACATGCACAGGAAAGTACGGTCGATCGCCCAAATGGCGCCCGCCGCGCACCATGGCCAGGTTCACGCAGGCGCGGCCGCCCTGCACGCGCACGGCCAGGATGTCCACGTCCTTGTCATCCACCGTTTCAATGGATTGCTGGTGCAGCACGCGCGACAGCGCCTGGATCTGGTTGCGCACCTCGGCGGCCTGCTCGAATTCGAGCTTGTCGGAATGCGCCATCATGCGCGCCTCCAGCGCCTGCAGCAGCACCTGGGTTTCGCCGCGCAGCAGCGCCTCGGCGTGCTGCACGTCGGCCGCATAGGCCTCGGGCGAAATCAGGTTCACACAGGGGCCCGTGCAGCGCTTGATCTGGTAGAGCAGGCAGGGCCGCGTGCGGTTGGCAAACACTGTGTCTTCGCAGGTGCGCAGCCGGAAGACCTTTTGCAGCAGCTGGATGGTTTCCTTGACGGCCCACGCGCTGGGATAGGGGCCGAAATAGCGGTGCTTTTTGTCCACCGCGCCCCGGTAGTAGGCCATGCGCGGATAGAGTTGGACAGGGGCGTCGCCCGAGGCAGCGGCGGTGCCTGTGATCTTGAGGTAGGGGTAGCTCTTGTCGTCGCGGAACAGGATGTTGAACTTGGGGTTCAGCGTTTTGATGAGGTTGTTTTCCAGCAGCAGCGCCTCGGCCTCGGAGCGCACCACCGTGGTCTCCATGCGCACGATCTTGCTGACCATGTGGCCGATGCGCGTGCCGCCATGGTTCTTCTGGAAGTAGCTGGAGACGCGACGCCGGAGGTTGAGCGCCTTGCCCACATAGAGCAGCGCATCCTGTGCGTCGAAATAGCGGTAAACACCGGGCAGCGCCGGCAGCGCAGCCACCTGCGCCAGGAGTTCTTCGGAATGCACATCAGACATGGCATCTATTGTGGCGGCTCGCAACTGTGCCGCACCGGACATGCCGCCCCGGCTTGGGCGATCCTGCGGCAGAACGCTATATTTTTAATAGCTGCTTGCGCTTATCTTTTCTGCACAAGCCGCCAAAACCCCTTTACTCAGCCTCGATCTTGGCGCTTTTCACCACGCTGGCCCAGTTGGCCAGATCGGTCCTGGCCTTCTCGCCCAGCTGCGCGGGGCTTTGGTAGTCGGCCGTCGCGCCCTGCTCCTGCGCCTTTTGCTTGAAGGCAGCGCTCTGCACCACGGTGCGGATGTCGGCGGTGAGCTTGTCCACCACCGGCCTGGGCACACCAGCCGGCGCAAACAGCGCAAACCACGACGTGGCGTTCACACCGGGGTAGCCCGCCTCGGCGGTGGTGGGCGCATCGGGCAGGCTGGGCAGGCGCTCCTTGCCGGTCACGGCCAGCACGCGCAGCTTGCCGCCGGCGATATGGGGCATGAAGGGCGGTGCGGTGCCAAACGTCAGGTCCACCTGGCCGCCCAGCAGGTCCTGCAGCGCGGGGCCCGTGCCTTTGTAGGGCACATGGACCATCTTGATGCCGCCCTGCTGCTCCAGCATGGCACCGGTCACATGCTGCAGCGAACCATTGCCCGAAGAGGCATAGTTGAGCTTGCCCGGGTTGGCCTTGGCGTAAGCCATCAGCTCTGGCAAGGACTTCACCGGCAGGTCATTGCGCACCACGATGATCTGCGGCGCCGAAATCACGTTGGCAACCGGCTGGAAGTCGCTCTGCGCCCACTGCGCCACCTTGGTCAGGTGGGGCGAGATCACGTGGTAGCCCGAATACTGCATGAACAACGTGTAGCCATCGGCCTCGGCCCGCTTGACGATGCTGGCCGCAATGTTGCCGTTGCCACCGCCCTTGTTGTCCACCACCACCGACTGGCCCAGCACCGGGCCGAGCGCCTGCGCCACCATGCGCGCCGACAGGTCGGTGGTGCCGCCGGCGGCGGTGGGCACCACCATGGTCACGGGTTTGGTGGGGTAGGCGCCTTGCGCCCAGGCGGCGCTGCCCAGGCCCAGGGTCAGCGCCGCGATGGCGAGGGTGGTGAATGGCTGGCGATGGGTTTTCATGCGATGTCTCCGTTTTCACTGTGGTTGCATAGTGTCCGGCGGGGCGAGGGCTCGGGTGCCACCGCCCACCTGCTCAATCTACCGTGGCCCCGGTGTCCTTGACAACCCGGCTCCACTTGGGCAGGTCGACCTGCACCAGCGCGCCCAGCTGTGCGGCCGTGCCCTTGAAGGGTTCGCAGCCCACGGCGGCCAGTTTCTCGACCACGTCCTTGTGTTCCAGCGCACGGGCCACTTCGGCCTGCAACATTGCCACGATGGGCGCGGGCGTGCCGGCCGGGGCAAACAGCGCGTACCAGGGCGCCTGGCCAAAGCCCTTGAGGGTTTCGCCAATGGTGGGCGCGTCGGGCAAGGCGGCCACGCGCTTTTCGTTGACCACGCCCAGCACCTTGAGCTTGCCCGCCTTGATGAAGGCAATGGCC
>JANJSZ010000033.1 GCA_024711405.1 Acidovorax sp. | reverse complement strand
GACAAACACCCTCTGCCCAATCTGCTGCATGGCAACGAGCAGCGCGTGTACGGCGACTCGGCCTACGCCAGCCAGAAGGCTCTGATCCGGGGCAAGGCGCCCCAAGCCAAAGACTTCACCAACCAGCGCACACGCAGGTGCGGGGTGGTCGACCAGACGCAGCGGTCCAAGAACCGCAACAAGTCCCGCATCCGCGCTCGCGTAGAGCATCTATTCGGGGTGGTCAAGCGGCTGTGGGGCTTTGGCAAGGTGCGCTATCGCGGGCTGCAAAAGAACGCCACGCGCGCGTTCACGGCCTTGGCGCTGGCCAACATCTACCTTGCCCGAGGGCGCCTGCAGGGGCAGGTGCGCCCGTAAGGGTCTGAAGGGGGCTCAAAGGCTCCCGAAACAGGCCCTGTGGGGCAAAGTCCGGCATCTTTGCGGGCCATTTGGCATTCAAATGGCTGTGCAATGGAGTTGACGCTACTTGATCAGCATTGCCTTAGGCCGGCGAGAAGTTCCCGGCGGTTGTGATGATGGGGGCTGGCTGGATGGTGGTCCCCGACATCAAACCAGGCAAGTGATGGTGAGTGGCTGACCCGCCCTGGGTCAGCCACTCAGTCGGGATCGCTGTTTGCAGGTGATCCCGTCCTTTTTGTCAGTTGGCGCAGCAGCGCTGTGGCCAACCAGCCATCACTTTGATCCACCCGAAGCCTTGGCCACGTAGGCCGCCAGGGCGGCAATTTGCGCATCACTGAGTTTGCCGTTGTAGGACGGCATCTGCCCAATGCCGTTGCGCAGCGCGGTGGCCACGCGCTTGGCATCGGGCTTGAGCTCGTCCAGGCTGGGGCCCACGGCGCCTTCGGCTCCCGCGTCCTTGAGCGCATGGCACAGGGCGCAGGCAGGCACCGCGCCTTGGCCGAACAACACCTTGCCTTGTTGAAGTTGCGCGGCATCGTCGGCGGCGTGCACGGGCAGCACTGTGAATGCCAACGACCACAGGGCAGCGACCAACGCGTGTTTTTGGATTGTGCGCTTCATGCCACGCTCACTTTCACGGCGTGGTCGGCCCAGCTGGTGTTGTTGTAGCCGCCCGCGTTTTCCATGCGTTGTTCGGGCTGCACGTTGCCTGCGGTGTCGGTGGCTCGGCTCGCCAGGGTGAACTGGCCCGCCGGCAGGCGCGCCGCAAAAACAAACTGCCGCCACGCAAAGCGGCCGAGGTCGGGCCCCACCATGCGCGCGAGCTGCCAGGTTTTTCCGCCGTCCAGAGAAACCTCGACCTTGGCCACCGCGTTCATGCCGCCAAACGCCACGCCATGGATCTGTGTGTCACCCGCTTTAAGCGGGGCGCCGTCCGTGCCGGGACCGTTGATCCACGACTTCACCGTCATTTCCTGCACCGATGGCTGCGACGGGTCGCCCTTCGCGCCGGGCGGTGAAATGCGGTAGCCGTGCGACATGATGCGTGCGTCGGTCTCCTGAGCGGTGAAGGCCAGGCGTTTGACGTACTTGATGTTGTTCACGCCCGTGTAACCCGGCACGATCAAGCGCAGTGGGCCGCCGTGGGCCAGCGAAATCGGCACACCGTTCATTTCCCAGGCCAGCAGGGCATCGGCGAGTGCGGCAGCAGGCACCGAGCGTTCCACGATCACGCTCTTGGGGTCCAGTCCATCGGGGAGTTTTTCGCCGCCTGTGCCGGTGAGGTAGGCCATGCCGGCCTCCACGCCGCCCAGGGCATCCACCACCCAGCGCACCGGCACACCGCTCCACACCACACAGCCTGCTGCGCCCACTTGCCAAGGCGTTCCACTGGGCTTGTTGGGGAAGTAGCCGCGTCCGTTGCCAGAGCATTGCAACACCATCGCCGTGGTCTCGATGCCCATGCGCTTGAGGTCGCCCAGCGTGAGTTTGCGCGGGTTCTTCACCCCCTCGATGTTGATCTCCCAGGCATCGCGGTTGCCCAGGATCGAGGCGTCGGGCGCGGGCAGATTGTTGCGGATGTAGAGCTGCTCGGACGGCGTGATTACGCTGGTGCCGAACACACTGCGCTTGGTCTCAATGGTGGTGCTGCTGTGCACGATCAGGCTGGCCGGGTCCTTCCAGCCCACGTACGCTGGCAGAGGCTTGGCAGCACCGGCCACGGCGACGGGCGCGGTCTCACCAGCAGCGGCTGCGGTGCGGCCAAAGCTGGCCAGACCAACGGCAGCCAAAGCAGCGCCGCTGCCGGCCAGCAGGTGGCGCCGGGGGAGCGAGGTGGGTTGTTGGTTCATTTCTGGGGTCTCCGGTGGTCGGGCGTCGTGCGCCGGTTGGGGTGAAAGGGGTGAGCGGTTGATTCGTTGACAGGGACGCGGTGCCTCAGCCTGGCCCGGACACGGGAGGTGCCTGCAGTGCCGTCTGCGCGACCGCCAGTGCCTTCTTTTTCTGGGCCACCAGCAACAAGGGCTTGCCCTCGCGCGAGCGGATCACCTTCCAGTGCACGTTGCTCCACCAGCCGCTGGCCTCGCGCAGGTCCACAGGCTGGTCAAAGGCATACACCGTCACCATGCCGCCCTTCTCGAAGAACGTGGTGAGGTGGTAAGCGAGGTGACCTTCGATATCGCATGGCCGCATGAGTTGGGGAAACCCGGGCACCACGTTGGCGTCCCGCATGCCCAGGTGCATGAGCAACTGGCGCTGCTCCATGAAACTGCCCCGCAAGCTGCGCTCGTGGTATTCGTGGTCGATCGCGTCGCGCACCATCGCTGGCGGTCGCACGGCGAGCACCCCGCCGCTGGTGCCACCGGCCAGCAAAAGCGCCGCCAGAAAACGCTGCAAGCCGCGTCGCGCCAGCAGCGGCTGCGGCTTTCGGTACAGGTGTGCCGGTGCGTCGCTGGCCTCGAAGGCGATCGCCAACTCGGCGCGCGCGCGCAAATCGAATTCGCCGTCGGGCAGGAAAGGCGCGTCGGTATCGGGGCTCATGTCTTGGTCCTGCGAAACGGGGTAACGTTGACATCGGCCTTGGGTGTCGCAGGTACCCCCATGGCCAGCTTCAAAGCGTCGCGCGCACGGGCTAGGCGCGACAACACCGTGCCGGGCGCGATCTCCAGCGCCTCGGCCATCTGGGCGGTGGGCATGTCGTCGAAATAAAACAGCACCAGCACCTCGCGGTGGATGGGCGCCAGGCGCGCGAGCGCCTTGACGACATCGAGTTTGTCGTCCAGCCCCGCGTCGGGCGCCGCTTGCTCGGGCTGCTCTTCATCGTCCAGCGACTGCATGCTGGGTGCGGCCTGGCGAAAGGCGGCGCGGCGCATGATCTGAAAGAGCCAAGCCCGTGCCAGCGCAGCGTCGCGCAGTTGCTCCCGGTGCTTCCAGGCGTTGGCAAAACAGTCTTGCACCACGTCTTCGGCAATGGCGCGCGAACCAGTGAGCGCCCACGCACTGCGCAGCAAAAAACGGTAGTGCTCACGCACCCATTGGTTATAGCGGGACTCGGCAGACTGGAACAGCATGGTGATCAAGAGCGCTGCGTGGCTTGGTTCATTCCGTGGCGCTCATCGGTACTTTCCCTAGGGCTGTCGATCAAGGCCCCCGCGTCCCACCCAGCGACGGAAATTCCGCTTCCGCACCTTTGGCTGTGCGCTGCTGCAGGGTGTGCAGTCGGCGTTGCATGCTCTGGATCTCCACCGTCTGCCCGGCAATGATTTCCTCGGCCAACTGCCGGGTGACAGGATCGCGCCCATGCTGCAACACCAGCCGCGCCATGTCCACAGCGCCGGCGTGGTGCGGAATCATCATCGCCAGAAAGTCCTGGTCGGCCTGGCCTGCGTAGCCCGGGCTGTGCATGGCCTGCATCATGCGGGCCATCGATTCGTCCATATCCCGCTGGAATGCGCTGGTGTGCGCGGCGCTGGCGCCGTGGCTGGTGTGCGCGCCGCTCATGCCGTCTGGCCCTTCTCGCCCACACGCACGTAGACGAGGTTGATGCTCTTTTTGTTGCGCAGCGCGCCAGAGGGCAGCGTCAGATTGCCCAGGGGGATCTGCGCAATGAAGGTCGGGCGCAGCGGGTCGCTCACATCAAATGCACTGCACACGGTCTGGCCCGCGTTGGGCGTGCCGGGCAGCTCGTCCTGTTCGTGGGCCACATACAGCAGCGTGTTCTCGGGGTTGGTCCACAACCCGTGCGACTCGCGCCCGTGGCTGAAGAAGGTACCCACCACCTTGCGCTGGCCGCCGGGGGCGCTGCGGTCGATGATGGCGATGGGGCTGGACGCCACGCCGCCGGGCCCGCCGTCGTCGATGCGCGCCAGGCTGGCATAGACCACGCTGCCGCGCGCATTGCTGACGAACTCGACGTGGTTGGGCCGCGCGCCCATGCCCAGCGGCACGCTGTCGATCAGGTCGAAGCCGCCCTGCGTCGAGCGGCACGACAGCGCATCGGCCAGCTTGTGCGAGAACCACACCTCGGCGCCGTCAGGCGTGGTCTTCATGAAGGGCGTGAAGCCGGGCTTGTCCTGTGCGCTGATGTCCAGGGTTGTCACGCGCTGCGGCCGGCTGTGGCCGTCGGCGCCCGGGTTGACGCGGAACACGTCGATCTGCGACACCTTCTGGCTGGCCACGAAGGCGAGTGTTCCCTCGCGGTTGAACCACACCTGCGCCGGGCCGTTGATCGTCGGCAGGAACTGGCGGATGGCGGTTGAACCCGGGCTGTCGGCGCCTTTCAACTGACGCACCGCCTGGTCAACGCCGAGGATGGCGATACGGTCTTCGCCGCGCAGCGTGACCCACAGTTCACGGCCATTGCGGGTGAAGGTGGGCTCGTGCGGTTCGCGGCCCAGCAGCAGGCCGCTGCTCAACCGTTCGGGGTTGGTGCTGGGGCCGGCGGCCGGGTTCGGCGTGTTGCCAATCACGCGGCGCTGCTCGGCGTCAATCAGGTAGATGTTGCTCGAGCCACGCCCGCTGGTGGCCAGCAGCCGGCCGTCGGGCGACGGCACCGCGCCGTGGGCGTCGATGCAGCCGTGGTACAGCGGCTTGTGGATCATCGCCGCGTGTGTCGGCGCCACGCCGGCGGTGACGTAGCGAAACGGCGGGCGCGGGTCTTCGTCGAAGCTGGTCAGGTTGATCGTGCTCTCGACGGTGTTCGTCTTCGGGTCGATGACGACCAGCGTGTTGGAGTCTTCATTGGTGATGAAGACGCGGTCGCGCGGGTCGATGCCGGTGGCTGCGGCTCCCGCTGAAGCGCCGGACGGGGCCTGGGCATGTGCTGCGGGCAGCGCGCTGGCTGCCGCGGCGGCCAGGGTGTACTTGAGAATGTCGCGGCGTTGGGTGGTCATGTTTGCTTTCTGAGTTGGTGTGGAGAGTGATCGCTTGGGTCGTGGGCCGGCAGCCGCCGATGAACCACTGCCCAGCGCTTGCTTCAGGTCAAGAGCGCGGCTCAGGCCGTTTCATTCCCTGGCGCGAGCCGACAGCGCGTCGCGCCGACGCCGCCCTGGCCTTCAGCGCGGGGTGCCAAGTTGCCGATAGACCTCGGCCGACACCTGCGCCAGCACGCTGCGGTCGGCGTCGGACGACAGGGCGTAGCCGAAGGGACCGTCGACCCAGTAGAAGACATTGACCGCACCTTCGCGTGCGAAGCGGAAGGCCGTGTCTGTGTTCTTCACGCCGGCCTGCAGTGCCTTGTCCGGCCCCGCGGCACTGCCCACGTCGGCGACATCGTTGGACACGTACAGCGTCAGCTTGCTGCCGAGCTCGTTGCGGTACATGAACTGCGCAACCGGCCCCTGGCCACCCGGCAACAGGCGCCCGCCTTCCAGCGTGTAGCCCTGGGCCTGCAGGTGCGGCGGCTTCATCGGCGCGCCCATGCGCTTGGACAGCCATGCCACCAACTGGTCCTCGTGCGCCGCGTCCACCTCGACCGGGCGGCGCGCGTCGGGACTGTATACCGCGTGAGCCACCGCCGCGCGCTGCGCGAAGCCGCCCGCTGACGCCAGCGTCAGGCCGCGCTCGGCGGGTGCCGCGGCGGCCATGCGGCCGGCATCGTCGCCCCCCGCGGGCAGGCCGCCCCGCAAGCCCCAGCCAGTCGCGCCGCTGATGACGGCGATGGCGATCCCAGCGGCCAGGCGCTGGAGGTACCAAGGCGTCTGCGGCACGGCGCGCGGGCGCGCCGATTTCAGCAGGCGCTGCGGCGGCTGTTCATCCAGCACGGGATCGAACAAGGCGTGCAGTTTGCGCTTCTGCGCCCGGTAGGCCTCCAGGCGCTGCGCGTCTTCAGGGCGTGCGGCCAGATAAGCGGCGATCTCGACCTGGCGCTCAGCGGGCAGGCGGCCATCAACGAACGCATGCAGGTCGGCCTTGGTGACCGGGGGAATGGACGGTGGCGGACGGTCGGTATTCATGGGTTGCTTCGCAATACATTCATTTGACGACTTTCAGCCGCACCGGTTCTGCGCGGCCTTCCATCAGGCCGCGCAGGCGCTCACGGCCTCGCGACAGGCGCGACATCACGGTGCCGATGGGGATACCCAGGGCCTGCGCCACATCGGCATAGGCCATGTCTTCCAGCGTCACCAGAAGAAGCACTTCCTTCTGCTCGACGGGCAGCAAGTCCAGTGCAGCCTGCAGATCCAGTACAGCCAGCCTGTCGGTTTGTGTCGGCGCCACCGGCACTTCGGGCGTGTCGTCGTCCATGGTCACGGTGTGCAGCCTGGGACGGCGCACGCCATCGACGTGCAGGTTGTGCATGATGCTGAAGAGCCAGGCGCGCATGTCGGCCACGCCGCCCCACAGGTTCGACTTGGCCCAGGCCCGCTCCAGCGTGTCCTGCACCAGATCGTCGGCGTCGTCACGGTTGTTCACCAGCGCGCGCGAATAGCGGCGCAGGCGCGGCACCCAGCTCAGCAGGCTTGCGTCGTCTTGCATCGGGGGGTCGTGGCCTGAGGGACTGGACGGAAGTCGACAGCAAATGTCATTCCTTGATGATGTGCCAGACGTCTTTGAAGTTGTCGCCGGCGCGGTCGCCGGGCTTCTGGTCGGCCTGGTAGGTGTAGACCGGCTTGCCCTTGTAGGCCCACTGGCGCGCACCGTCGTCGCGCATGACGATCGTGTATGCACCGGCCGGTTGGTCGCTGGCGGCGGCCATCGCGGGCGGCCACAGCGCGGCGCAGCCGCCGTTGCAGGTGCTCTTGCCGCTGCCTGCCACGTCCTTGTCGAAGGTGTAGAGCGTCATGCCCTTGGCGTCGACCAGCGCGCCGTTGGCGAGCTTGGCCGGCGCGTCTGCAGCCATGGCGCTGGTGAGTGGTGCCGTGAAGGAAGCCGCTGTGATCAGCAGAGCGGCCAGAGTCGGAAGGTGCTTCATGGGGATGTCGTGTGGGGTACGGTGGAGAGTGGCCGCGATGATGGCCAATCAGTAGGCCGCAGCGACTGCCAGCTTGGGGTCGATCTGCCAGGTCTCGCTGACGATCTTCCCTTCGCGGAACGTCAGCACGTAGCGCACCTTGATGGGCATCTTGCCTTCAAAGACGACGTTGGCCGAGACGGTGGCGCCCTTGGGGTTGGCCGACTCTTCAATCTGGCCGACTGTGAGCTTCAGTGGGCCGACGGCCTTGCCGAACTTCTCCCAGGTGCCGCGAATGGCATCGGTGGTGGCATAGGTGCCGTCGAGTGGGCCGCCTACCCAGTTCAGCTGGGCCTGGTCGGCATAGGCACGCATGACAATCTGGGTGTCGCCCGAGGCGATGGCCTGGAAGTGTGTGCGGGCGTCGTCGCTGGGGGCGGCGAAGACGCTGCCGGCGGCGAGCGTCAGGGCGGTGGCGGCGAAAGCGAAAGTCTTGAACATTGTGGGCTCCGATGAAGGGTGGGTTTGAAGTGAAGTGAAGTGAAGTGCGGTGAGTGCTGGATGAAGGGTCCGAGAGGTCCCGACACAAGGGCAGACGGCGCCGGCATGCGGTTTATTCCAGAGCGTGCAAAGAAATTTAGGGTCAGGGCCCTGGGCCGTGAATTCGAGGCTTCAGCCCACCAGGGCCGGCACCCAGCGGTTGATGAGCGCGCCTCCGACGATGAGCCAGCCGAACAAGATCAACGCCAGCAGCAGCGGCTTGGCCCCGGCCTTGCGAATGGCGCCGATGTGCGTGGTTAGGCCGAGCGCAGCCATCGCCATCGCCAGCAGCGCGGTGTCAATCTCGGTCGTCACTGCCACCACCGACGCCGGCAGCCATTGCAGCGAATTGAGCAACACAACCGCGACGAAGCCGAAGGCGAACCAGGGCACAGCGAGTTGACCCTTGGCGTGAGCATGCTCTGCCTCCACCAGGGCTTGCAGGGTGCTGTCGCGCGCCAGCCAAGCCGACAGCATCACCAGGAACGGCGCCAGCATCATTACTCGAACCATCTTCGCGATGACGGCCGAGTTGGCTGCGTCCGGGCCCACCGAACGTGCTGCGGCCACCACCTGGGCCACCTCGTGGATGGTCGATCCGACGTAGATGCCGAACCCGTTGGCGCCGCCGGGGATCAGCGCCCAGTGCCGGTTCAGCTCGAACAGCGCCGGGTACAGGAAGATCGCCAGCGTGCCGAACACCACCACCGTGGCCACCGCCACCGTGACCTGCTCGGCGCGCGCCTTGACCACCGGCTCGGCGGCCATCACCGCAGCAGCGCCGCAGATGGCACTGCCAGCGCCGATCAGCATCGCCGTCTTGCGCTCCAGGCCCAGCCAGCGCGTGCCGATGAGGCAGGCCAGTGCGAAGGTCGAGCCCAATATCATCGCGTCGATGGCGACACCAGCTATGCCGACATGGTCAATGTCCTGCACGGTGAGCCGCAGGCCGTACAGCACCACGCCCAGGCGAAGCAGGTTCTGCTTGGAGAAGTTGACGCCGGCGCCGCTGGCTACCGCCCAGCGCGGGGCCCACGGGTAAACCGTGTTGCCCACGATCATGCCCAGCACGATGGCCAGCGTCAGCGCACTGAAGCCATGGTCCTGCAGCCAGGCGATGCGGCCCAGCGCGATACCGGTGGCAGCCAAGGCGCCGCTCAGGGCCAGGCCGGGGAGCATGCGTGCGAAAGCCGATGCAGAGGCCGATGTGCGTGGCTCACGAAGTACGTTGATGGTCATGCTGCTTGCCTCCGGTTGAAGTTCATGAGGACGAAGCTTCCGGCTTCATAGATGACCCGTCAAACGGGTTGTATCGCTAAGATGTACCCATCCAATCGCTTTGCAGACGAATCCGCCATGAATACCCTTCGCCTCACGCTGCGACAGCTGCAGATCTTCGTGGCGGTTGCGCGCAGCGGCACTACCACGGCAGCCAGCGCCGAGATCGCGCTGTCGCAGTCGGCCACCAGCTCGGCCGTGAATGAACTTGAGCGGCTGCTGTCGCTGCACCTGTTTGACCGCGCGGGCAAGCGCCTGCTGCTCAACGACAACGGCCGTGCGTTACTGCCGCGGGCCCTGGCGCTGCTGGACGGTGCCGCCGGCATCGAGCTGATGTCCCGCGATGGCAGCGCCCAGGCCCAGTCGCTGCGCATCGGCGCCAGCACCACCATCGGCAACTATGTGCTGCCCAGGCTGCTGGCCCGTTTTGTCGCAGCGCAACCGGGCCATGCCAGTGCCTGGCGCTCAAAGGTCGTGATCGGAAACACGGCGGCCATCTGTGACGCGGTCGCTGCGTTTGAACTGGACGTGGGCCTGATCGAAGGGCCTTGCCACCAAGCGGCGCTGGCCGTCACGCCATGGCACCAGGACGAGATGGTGGTCGTTACATCGCCCGACAGCGCGTGGGCACGAATGAGCCTGGCCGGCGAGCGGGTGCCAATGCGGACACTGCGTGAAGGGGTCTGGCTGGTGCGTGAGTTGGGCTCGGGAACGCGCGAGGCCACCGACCAAAGTCTGCTGCCCCACTTGCGCTCCTACCGTCGAAGCATCGAGCTGGGAAGTTCGGAGGCGATCAAACATGCGGCCGAGGCGGGTATGGGCGTGGCCTGCCTTTCGTCGTGGGTCGTGAGCGACGCTTTGGAGGCCGGCCGCCTGTGCCGCATCGCCACGACCTTGCCGCGGCAGCTCCGACAATCTCACCTGGTCGTGCATCGCGACAAACAGCCCACCGCTTCGCTGCTGGCATTTGTCGACCAGGTATCTGGCGCCGAGAACACGGCGCCATGAAATGTGACTCCATCGAGGTCAGGCCTGAGCAGCTCGCCAGTCGGCGCTCAAAGCTTATCCACGCACCTTCAACGAGATTCACGGCAGGCTCACCTGCACAAATGCCGGATGCGGATGGCGAGGTCAAGACTGCCGCATATCCACATACCGCGCGCGATGTCTTGGCATTGCGATCCAACGGCCACCCCTTGTCTCCTTCTTTATTTGCGGCGAGAGCAATGATCAGAATGTTGCAACAGCATCAGGTCAAAGTGAACTATTGCCCGTCTATCACGCACTTTGAGGAGCACTGGGAACCCGGGTGGCGGGTATTGCGCTACGGACACTGAAGGACCAAAAGAAGTGATTCGCCCTCCCTGCTGGCGCTTGAAGAAGGCCTGCCCATGGTCCAGAACACCGTTTCGTCCGTGACGCAAAGGGCCATTCCAGAACTTTGCACTTCGCTACAGTGCCGAACGACCGGTACAGGTAATCGATCGGTCGCTTGAGATCCTGACCGGTAAGCGACCGCTTGCGTTGGCGCCCATGGACTCTGCCGTCGAACCTAAGTGGCAGCAATCAGCCTGAAGCGGCCAAGCCCAGGTCGGTTCTGCAACGAATGCTGCGGCCGTGTCCGCACCGCGATCCGGTCCCTGCGCTATGTCGATCATCCGGGACTCGGCGTTCTCGCCGAAGGGCGGGCATCACAGCCTTTGTGGTCGCATTAAATATTGTAGAGTCTTAAAAATTATTGTAATTCACAACCCCCGCCCACCAGCGCCACCGCCGATGCCGTGTGGTGCGGCTGGCAGGTGGGTCGCTGCGCCCAGCGCGCGGGGGTGAAGCGCCCGG
This sequence comes from Acidovorax sp., assembly GCA_024711405.1. Taxonomy (GTDB): domain Bacteria; phylum Pseudomonadota; class Gammaproteobacteria; order Burkholderiales; family Burkholderiaceae_C; genus Acidovorax. Next base: position 34,667 of record JANJSZ010000033.1, on the reverse strand, counting down.
CCAGGCTGGCCACGGCGGCGCTCTCCAGGGCTTCTTCCATGGTCATGGCCGGCAGCAGCCCGGCAAAGCGCTGGGCCAGCATGGATTTGCCGGATCCGGGCGGCCCCATCATCAGCAGGCTGTGCCCGCCAGCGGCCGCGATCTCCAGTGCGCGCTTGGATGCCGCCTGGCCCTTGATATCCGAAAGATCGGCATAGGCCACCTGTGTGGCCAGCGGCGCGGGTTGCAGCAGGCACCAGCCGTCGTCCGGGGTGCTGGCGTCGTCCATGGATGCCTGGCTGCCTGCCGGCAGGAATTGCCGCACGACATCGAGCAGGTGCCGGGCGCGGACCACCTGTGCGCCGGGCACCAGGGCGGCCTCTTCGGCACTGCCGGGCGGCAGCACCAGGCGCACCGCCACGCCGTGGGCCCGCAGCGCCAGGCTGGTGGCCAGTGCGCCGCGCACGGGGCGCAATTGCCCGGACAGCGACAGCTCCCCGGCGAATTCATGGCCGGCCAGGCGGTTGGCGTCGATCTGCCCGCTGGCGGCCAGGATGCCCAGGGCAATGGGCAGGTCGAACCGACCCGAATCCTTGGGCAGATCGGCGGGCGCCAGATTGACCGTGATGCGCTTGTTGTGGGGGAACTCCAGCCCTGCGTTCTGCAGTGCCGAGCGCACCCGCTCGCGCGCTTCCTTCACCTCCAGATCGGCCAGGCCGACCAGGGTGAAGCTGGGAAGCCCGTTGGCCAGATGCACCTCAACGGTGACGGAGGGCGCTTCCAGCCCCAGGAGCGCGCGACTTTGCACCAATGCAAGACTCATGAACGGTTTTCTCCCCAGATGGGTGCGGTGGGTGGACGTTTGTTGCCTGCTGGCGGCGTTGCGCACCAAGGGGGTGCAGCGGTGCGGCGCCACTGCCAATGTAAGGGCGAATGCACGCCGTGGGTGCGGACCTTGTCGCCCTGGAGATCCGCAACATGGCACGGACCGTGCTTTGCACAACTGTCCCCACTCTTCATTACACCGGAGGAACCATGATCCGCGCATCCATCAAGCGTCTGACCGTTGCCTGTGCTGCAGCCCTGCCGTTGCTGGCCAGTGCCCAGCTCACCGGCAATGTCAGCATGACCAGCAACTACAAGTTCCGGGGTCAGGACCAGGACACCGGCAAGGTCAGCGCCTTCAAGCCCGCGTTGCAGGGCGGTTTCGACTATGCCTTTGGTGACACCGGCTGGTATGTCGGCAACTGGAACTCCAGCGTGAACTGGCTGCCCGGCAACTCGCTGGAATCCGACCTGTATGGCGGCTACAAATTCAAGGCCGGCGAGGTGGACCTGGATGTGGGTGCCCTGAGCTATCTGTATCCCGGCAACACCAGCGGCAACACCACCGAACTTTATGGCGCTGCCACCTATGGCCCGCTCACGGCCAAGTACTCGCACACCGTGTCCAAGGACTATTTCGGCTGGGCGGGCGCCAAGTCCGGCTCGGGCCTGCGGGGACGCAACACCGGCTACCTGAACGTCGCGGTGGCCCAGGAAGTAATGCCCAAGGTGACGCTGAAGGCAGCGCTGGGCTTGACCCGTTTTTCCGGTGACATCCAGGACAGCGGCGTGCCCAACTACATGGATTATCAATTCGGTGGCGCCTACGACTTCGGCAACGGCCTCACACTGGGTGCCGCCATCGTGGGTGCCAATAAGAAAGACTATTTCGGATCCGTCAACAAAGCCCGCGTGATCGCCACGCTCACCAAAACCCTGTAATTCACAGTGGGCGCGCAGGCGCCCCCATCGGAGGAACCCCAAATGAAAATGGTGACAGCCATCATCAAACCCTTCAAGCTCGACGAAGTGCGCGAAGCCCTTTCCGACATCGGGGTGCAAGGCATCACGGTGACCGAGGTCAAGGGCTTCGGGCGCCAGAAGGGCCATACCGAGCTGTACCGCGGCGCGGAGTACGTGGTCGATTTTCTGCCCAAGGTCAAGATTGAGGCCGCCGTGGCCGACGAGCTGGTGGACCGCGTGATCGAAGCCATCGAAGGCGCAGCGCGCACCGGCAAGATTGGTGACGGCAAGATTTTCGTCAGCCATCTGGAGCAGGTGGTGCGCATCCGCACCGGTGAAACCGGCAAGGAAGCCCTTTAAGCGCGCCCCAGGGCCCGCTGCATTCCACAGAGAGAACATGCCATGAAAAAACTGCTTGCTTCCTTCATCCTGGGACTGGGCCTGCTGTGCGCAGGATCGATGTCCCTGGCCCAGGCGCCCGCCCCGGGCGAAACCACCGCTGCTGCTCCGGCGGCAGAAGCCGCAGCGCCCGCCGCCCCCGTGGCTGCGCCGGCCGATGCCGCCGCGGCACCCGCAGCCGCCACTGCCGATGCGGCCCCTGCAGCACCCGTGCCCAAGCTCGATTCCGGCGATACCGCGTGGATGCTGACCTCCACCCTGCTCGTGATCCTGATGGTCATTCCGGGCCTGGCCCTGTTCTACGGCGGCCTGGCCCGCTCCAAGAACATGCTGTCGGTACTGGTGCAGGTGTTCGTGATCTTTGCGCTGATCACCGTGCTGTGGGCCATTTATGGCTACAGCCTGGCCTTTGCCGGTGAGGGCCAGTTCTTCGGCGGCTTCGACAAGCTCTTCCTCAAGGGCATTGCGCCAGACACGCTGTCGGGGCTGCTGCCGACGATTCCTGAATACGTGTTCGTGGCCTTCCAGTCCACCTTTGCCGCCATCACCGTGGCGCTGATCGTGGGTTCGTTTGCCGAGCGCATCAAGTTTGCTGCCGTGCTGATCTTTGCCGTGCTGTGGTTCACCTTCAGCTACATCCCCATGGCCCACATGGTGTGGGGCGGCGGCCTGCTGGGCAAGGACGGCGCGCTCGACTTTGCTGGCGGCACCGTGGTCCACATCAATGCCGGTATTGCCGGTCTGGTGGGCGCCTACATGGTGGGCAAGCGCATCGGTTTCGGCAAGGAAGCACTGACCCCGCACAGCCTGACGCTGACCATGGTGGGTGCCTCGCTGCTGTGGGTGGGCTGGTTCGGCTTCAACGCCGGCTCGGCCGGTGCCGCCAACGGCGCAGCCGGCCTGGCCTTCATCAACACCATCCTGGCCACGGGCGCTGCCACGCTGTCCTGGCTGGCCGGTGAAGCCCTGCACAAGGGCAAGGCCTCCATGCTGGGTGCCGCCTCGGGTGCGGTGGCCGGTCTGGTGGCGGTCACGCCGGCTGCCGGTTTCGTGGGCCCCATGGGTTCCATCGTGATGGGCCTGATCGCTGGCGTCATCTGCCTGTGGGGCGTGGGTGGCCTCAAGAAGATGCTGGGCGCCGACGATGCGTTCGATGTGTTCGGCGTGCATGGCGTGGGCGGCATCCTCGGTGCCATCCTGACCGGGGTGTTTGCCTCGCAGAACCTGGGTGGCACGGGTGGTCTCACCCCCGACACCTTCGCCATGGGTGCCCAGGTGTGGATCCAGACCAAGAGCGTGCTGCTGACCATCGTGTGGTCGGGCGTGGTCTCGTTCATCGCCTACAAGATCGCCGATCTGCTGGTGGGCCTGCGCGTCGCCGAAGAAGCCGAGCGCGAAGGGCTGGACATCACTTCGCACGGCGAAACAGCGTACAACCGCTGAACGCCCCCGCGCTGCGGTGTCTGGTGGCGCCGCAGCGCCTAACGATGGAGGGGGAAACCTCCAGGTCCTGGCCCGCCCTTTCGGCGGGCCTTTTTTCTGGGCGAAGCAACAGCTTGCGCCCAGACCGGACGGCGCACCTGTGGAATGCATAGCCCCTAGTCAAAAAATTCAAATGCCCCATCCGGCATGCCCATTGGTGGTGCCGCTACCATGCAGTCCATGTAATTTGCCCTTCGCCAGATCGTTGACCGTGTTCACGTTACTGGTAGAAATGAATGCGGCATTGACCATGAGCTCGCGTACATGGTCCGGACATTGGCGAGCAAGTGCACTGCATACGATTCAGGCACGCGACAGCCGGGAACTGACGGATCACCACGCCATCAACTCTCGCAAAAGTGGGGGGCATAGATTCCCATCGGAAACACGTTGACCGCAGCTAGCTTGATCGGCCTGACGTGGAGGAGAGACAATGACCTCCTGATGAAAATCCCTCCCCTCAACCCCCTCAAGGTCTTTGAAGTTGTTGCGCGCACCAACAACCTCACGCTGGCGGCCAGCGAGCTGAATGTGAGCCAGTCGGCGGTGAGTCGCCAGGTGGCTGTGTTAGAGGAGTATTTGGGCGTGCAGTTGTTTGCACGCGAACGGGTGGGCGTGCGCCTGACCGAAGTGGGCGAAACCTACGCCCGTCGCATTGGCCCGGCGTTCGAGGAGATTGCTGCCGCTACGGCTGCCATCACGCAAAAGTATTCCAACAACGTCATCCGCCTGCGCACCTACACCACGCTCACGGCGCGCTGGCTGATCCCGCGTCTGCCGCACTTCAAGGCCCAATACCCGGACGTGGAGGTGTCCATCCTCAACAGCAACGCGCCGCTGGATTTCGGTTCAGAGAAGTGCGATTTGGCCATCGTGCTAGGCAACGGCACCTGGCCCGACGCCGAAGCCACCTTGCTGATAGAGGACATCGTGGAGCCGGTCTGCGTGCCTGGCTTCATCGAGGGAGCGGCCACGCCCGAGGGTTTACGCGGCAAGCGCCTGCTGGTCTCCAGGTACCGCAAGGACGACTGGCCGCGCTGGCTCGAATACGCCGGCATGCCCGGCATGTTCGAGACCGCCGAGAAGATGGTCTTCAGCAGTTCCATCCTGACCTGGCAGGCGGCCATGGACGGCCTGGGCATCGCCATCGGCCAGCAGCACATGCTGGACGCCGATTTCCAGGCTGGCCGCCTGGTACGCCCATTTGCACGCCCGCTGCGCACAGGCCAGGGACAATACATCGTCACCCCGGCGCTGCAGCGTCACTCCGACAAAATCGTGGCGTTCAAGGACTGGCTGATGCGCGAGGCGGGGTAACTATGCAAACATGATCTGCTTGCGCTTTGCATGCAATGTTTTCAGGCAGTTTTAATGCAGAAACATAGCCGGTAAGCGCAAGATGCCATGCTTTTTCAAGCACGCACCAAACGATAGATCACCGGGTAGTAGTTCATCGCATAGCCGCGCGCGCAGGCCTTATCCAGCAACGCCGCCGTGGCCTGGGCCACTGCCGGTGTGATGCCTGAGGACTGCGCCAGGGCCAGTGCGAGCCGCAGGTCTTTGAGCGCGTAGGCCGTGGGAAAGAGCTTTTCGGGAAACTCGTCCTTCGCCAGCTTTTCGCCTGTGAGCCGAAGCGCGAACGAATCGGCTGAACCCAGGCGCAGCACGCTGGCGAGCAGCGCCTTGTCCACGCCAGCGGCCTCGGCAATGGCCATGGCCTCGGCCAGCGCGTTGACCGTGGACAGCAGCACCATGTTGTTCATGATCTTGACCACTTGCCCGGCGCCCACACTGCCGCAGTGCACCACGTCCGAGCCCATGCAGCGAAGCCATGGCGCCACGGACTCAAACAGGTCGTCTGGTCCGCCCACGGTGACGAGCAGCGTGCCGTTGTTCGCGGCCTCGCGGCTGCGGGCCACGGGTGCATCGAGAAACCGCACGCCGTGTGCGGCCAGGCGCTCTGCCAGCGCGCGGGTGCGCGGCACGTCGCTGGTGCTCATGTCCACCACGGTCTTCACCGTTCCGCCTGGAACAATGAGCGGTTCGGCGCCAAAGCACACCGCTTCCACCTGATCGATCGAAGGCAGCGAAAGAAACACCGTGTGCGCCGTGTCGCGCAGCCTCGGCACGCTCGACGCCACCGCACCCAGCGCCGCAAGGCGCGCCACGTTCTCGACCTGCACGTCAGCCACGTGCACCGGCAACCCGCATTTCTGCAGCAGGTTGCGGCACATGCCCTCGCCCATCACGCCCACTCCGACGAAGCCCAGCACCGGGGTCATGCCGACACCCCCTGGCGCACGCACTTGACGCGCAGGAATTCTTGCAGGCCCTCGATACCGCCCTCCGAACCCAGGCCACTGTCCTTGTGGCCGCCGAAGGGAGTTTCGGGCAGTGAGGCCTGCCACTCGTTGATGCAGACCACGCCACTGTCAATCTCGCCCGCGAGGCGGTGTGAGCGCTCCAGGTGATTGGTGAACGCATAGGCCGCCAGTCCGAAGGGCAGGCGGTTGGCCTCGGCAATCGCTTCGTCCAACTCCGTGAATGGACTGATCAGCGCCACCGGTCCGAAGGGCTCGATGTTGGCGGCATCGCAATCGAGCGAGGGCCGCACGATCACCGTGGGCTGGTAGAAGAAGCCTTCGGTGCCGATGCGTTCGCCGCCCGTGGCGATGGTCAGACCCCGCTTGCGCGCATCCTGCACCAGCTGCTCGATGGCTTGCAGGCGGCGCAGGTTCTTGAGCGGCCCCATTTGCGTGGCCGCATCGAAGGGATCGCCCACCTTCACGGCCTGTGCGGCCTGCACGAAGCGTGTGCAAAAAGCGTCAAACACGCCCGCCTGCACCAGAAAGCGCGTGGGCGATGTACAGACCTGGCCCGCATTGCGGTACTTGGTGGCCACGGCCATGCGCACCACGCGGTCCACGTCGGCATCGTCGCAGACGATCACTGGCGCATGGCCACCCAGCTCCAGCGTGGCACGCTTCATCGTGCGCGCGGCCAGGGCGCCGATCTGCTTGCCGACCGAGGTGGCTCCCGTGAAGGTGACCATGGCCACCTGCGGCGAGGCGCAGAGCTGGTCGGCGATTTCTCCGGGATCGCCAAACACCATGTTGACGACACCGTCGGGCACGCCCGCATCCTGTACCGCACGCGCGATGTGCAGCGCCACGCCCGCCGTTTCCTCCGAGGGTTTGATGACGATGGCGCAGCCCGCCGCCAGCGCGCCGCTGATCTTGCGCGCCGGTGTGATGGCGGGCGCGTTCCAGCCCGCGAACGCGGCTACCACGCCAATGGGCTCCAGCACCATGGTCTGTGTGACGCCCGCGGTGCGTGCGGGAATGGTTCGACCATAGATGCGCCGCGCCTCCTCGGCCGCCCACTCGAACATCTCGGAGGCGGTCACCACTTCCTTTTGCGCCTCGCCCAGGGGTTTGCCCAGTTCGCTCGCAATCTGCGTGCCGATGGCCTCCCAGCGCTCGCGCATCAGTGCGGCTACGCGGCGCAGCATCGTCGATCGCTCCAGGGCCGAGGTCTTGCTCCAGGTACGCAGCGCCTGGCTTGCCGCGTCGATGGCGGCCTGCACATCTGCCTGCGTCGCGTGGGCGTAATCGCCCAGCGGCTGGCCAGTGCTGGGGTTGATGACGGTAAAACGCTGGGTGGATGCGCCCTGGCGGAACTCGCCAGCAATCCATTGCGAATACGACATGCTTATTCTTCCATCTTGATGTTGGCCGACTGGATCACTGCAGCCCAACGTTCGGTCTGCGCCTTGATATGGTCGGTGAATTGTTGGGGCGTTCCCGTGAGCGGGTATTGCTCCATGGTTGCCAGGCGGGCCACCACGTCCGGGCGGTTCATGATTTGGTTCACGGCTGCGTTGAGCTTGGCGACGATGGGCTGGGAGATGCCCTTGGGACCCATCAGTCCGTTCCACGGCTCGGCGGCGTAGCCCTTGAAGCGCTGCTCGCCCAGCGTTGGCAGACCGTCGCCGCCACGCCCGGGTACGGCGCTCGCAGAAGCCAGCAGCCGCATCTTGCCGGCCTTGGTCTGTGGCAGCGCCACGGAGCCCGCGAGGAAGGCAAAATCCAGCCGACCTGCCACGAGGTCGGTGACCGCGGCGGAGTCGCCCTTGTAGGGGATGTGCACCGCGTTGATCTTCGCCTCGTGCTTGAACCACTCGGCGGCGAGGTGGTTGACCGCGCCGTTGCCGGCGGAGCCGTAGCTCAGGCGCGATGAGGGGTTGCGGCCTTGCTTGAGCAATTCGTCCAGGGAGGTGATGTTCGACGAAGCGGGAGCCACCAGGAAGTACGGATAGCTCGCCACCAGGCCGATGGCGGTGAAGTCCCGAAGCGGGTTGTAGCCGGTCTTTTGCAGGGTGGGAATGATAGAGAGCGTGCTGCTGCTACCGAACATCAACGTGTATCCGTCGGGCGCGGCCTGCTTGACCTGCATGGCTGCCACGCCGCCGGATGCACCGGCCTTGTTGTCCACTACGAAGCTCTGCTTGAATTGAGTGGAGAGGTTGTCGGCCAATATGCGCGCCACCACGTCGGTGGGGCCGCCCGCGCTGAAGCCGACGACGATGGTGACGGGTCGCGTGGGCCAGTCGCTGTCTGCTGTTTGGGCGAAGACCGAACTGCCGAGGGTCAGGGCCACGCAGCCCAGAAGGAAAGAACGCTTGCTTTGGTGGTTTGAATTCATGTCAATGTGTCTTCATTCATAAAAGTTGTCAGGCGATATGCCAGGCGTGGACGCCGGGGATATCTGCACTCTTGAAGCGTGCGCAGACTGCGGGGTCATGGCCTGGCACGATGAGGTCTTCGCCATCCGCCAGTTCACGGATATGTGCATATCCAGTGAGCATGTCTTCCAGGCTGAAGATGGCAGGGAAAGGGTTTTGCCGCGTCAAGTTTTCGTAGTAGTGCGCAGCATCGGACGCGAGAACCACCCAGCCGCGCGCGGTGCGCACGCGCACCACCTGGAGGCCGTCGGTATGGCCGCCCACGCGGTGCAACTCGATGCCGTCACGCAGTGGGTGAAATCCATCAACCAGCCGCACATTGCCTTGGTACAGGCGCTTGATGAGAACGCCCACGTCATTGGTCGAGAAGAAGTGGTTCTGCTTCGGATCGCACATACAGTCGCCCGTTGCGTAGCGCACTTCGCGGTCTTGCACCCAGACGGTGGCGGCTGGGAACTCGCCGATGTTGCCCGCGTGGTCGTAGTGCAGGTGCGTAAGCACCACGTCGCGGATCCCCTCGGGAGCGTGGCCCAGGCGGCGCAGCGATTCCAGCGGCGAGACCAGGTAGCGCCGCCCGCGCGCGAGCGCCGAGGCGGAGCTGAACCCCGTGTCCACCAGTACCGCGCCGCCCGGTCCCTGGATCAGCCAGACAAAGAAGTCCAGCGCCATCGGCGCCTCGGGGTCACCGGGGGCAGGGTGCAGGAAATTGCTGCCCCGGGCCCGATCCACCGTGGCGTACTTCACTGCGAGGACCTGGTAGCAGACTTGGTTCATGGCGTGGACATCACGACTTGACCAGGGAGCACTTGCTATCGGAGAGAGGGTGAAACGCCTGCTCGCCCGGCACGGTTTCCAGCATGGTGTAGTAGTCCCACGCGGCCTTCGATTCCTGCGGTGTCTTCACGCGCACCAGGTACATGTCATGGATCATCTTGCCGTCGCCACGCACCTTGCCGTTCTTGGCGAAGGCATCCTGGATAGGCATGCCCTTGATGGCCTTCATCACGTCGGCCACGTTGTCGGACTTGGCCTTTTCGATGGCCTTGAGATAGTTCAACGTGGCCGAGTACTGCCCGGCCTGCAGTGCGGTGGGCATGCGCTTGGTGCGTTCGAAGAACTTGCGCGCGAATGCGCGCGAGGCGTCGTCCAGGTCCCAGTAGAACGATTCGGCGAACAGCATGCCGCCCGCATCCTTCAGACCCACGCCGTGCACGTCCATGATGCTCATGAGCATGGCCACGGTCTTTTGCCCGCCGCTGGCCAGACCGAACTCCTTGCCCTGCTTGATGGCGTTCTGCAAGTCGAGCCCTGCTGTGGCGATGGCCACCGCGTTGGCCTTGCTGCCCTGTGCCTTGAGTATGTAGGAGGCGAAGTCACTGCCAGGAAATGGGTAGCGCGACGAGCCCAGTACCTTGCCGCCGGCGGCTTCGATGAATTGCTTGCCGTCGTTCTCCAGTGAATGTCCAAAGGCGTAGTCCGCTGTGAGGTAATACCAGGTCTTGGCGCCCCCCTTCACCACAGACTGCGTGCCCACCTTGGCCAGCGAGTAGGTGTCATACACCCAGTGCAGATTGTTGGGCGTGCAGTCCTCATTGGAGATGCGCACCGCTCCAGCGCCGGTGACGATGGACATGCGCCCTTTCTCCTGCGCGAGCCGCATCGCGGCCAAGGCCACGGCGCTGTTGCCCAGTTCCGTCGCTGCGTCCACCTGGTCGCGGTCGAACCATTCACGCACACGGGCGGAGCCCACGTCGGCCTTGTTCTGATGGTCGGCAGTAACCATCTGGATCGGGTAGCCAAGCATTTTGCCGCCAAATTCCTCGATAGCGATTTCGGTGGCGACGACGGAACCCTTGCCCACGTTGTCCATGAAAGGGCCGTTCATGTCGGTCAGCACGCCGATCTTGACGATGCCGTCCGAGATGCGAGCGCTCTTATCCTGCGCGGGCGCGAGCATCGAGGCGGTGAGCAGCGCGGCGGCGAGCGTTGCCTTTGTGTAGGTGAGTTTCATGGCTTGTCTCCTGTAAAGTTTTTGGTTGCTTGGGGTATTTTTTTGCATGCAGGGCGCTACATCCGTAGCGGCAGCAGCCCGTTGGACTCGGCCCAGAAATCCGTCATGCACGAGGTGTCCTGCCCATCCTTGCCGGCATGGCGTGCAAGTTGAAACAGGCTGCGCGCCAGGTTGCCCATGGGCAGCGAGATACCGGCCGATTGCGCTGCCTGGCAGGCCAGCGTGAGGTCCTTGAAGCCCAGTGCGATATCGAAGCCCGGCGTCAGATCGCCGCCCAGCACCTTCACGGGCCACTTCTCCTTGAGCTGCCCGTTGGACGCCGTGGTGCCCGTCAGCACATCAAAGGTCTTGCGCGTATCCAGACCCAGCGCATTGGCCAGCACCAGTGCCTCGGAGTTGAGCTGGCAGTAGCACAGCACCATCAGGTTGTTGATGAGCTTCATGCGTGTGCCACTGCCCGGATCGCCGCAGTGCAGCACCGTGGTGCCCATCTGCAGCAGCAGGGACTCCAGCCTGGCGCGGTCGGCTTCGGCAGCGCCCAGCATGAACAGCGATTCGCCGCGGTCGGCGTGGGCGGCCAGGCGGCCCACGGGAGCGTCGGCGAAATGCACGCCGCGCTCGCGCGATGCACGTGCCAGTTCGTCCACTGTATCGGTGTCGATGGTGCTCAGCTCCACCAGGAAGCTGCCACCGCGCAGACCGTCCAGCACGCCGCCCTCGCCCAGGATGACAGCGCGCGATTGCTTGGGACCGGGCAGCATGGTGAACACCACGTCCACGCCGGTCGCGAGCTCCCGGGTGCTGGCCGCACGCAAGGCGCCCTGCGCCACGAGCGCATCCACGGGAGCACTCTGAATGTCGTGCACCGTGAGATGAACGCCCTTGCGCAGCAGGTGGGAGGCCAGGGCGAAGCCCATGCGGCCGAGGCCGATGAATCCGACTTTCATGAAGTTCCTTACGAAGTTTGAATGCGTTGCAGCACGGGAAGCAGGTGGCGCAGGAATTCCTGCGGCGCCTCACTCATCGGGAAGTGACCCAGGCCAGGCATGACCTGAAGCTGTGCACCGGGAATCAGGCGCGCCAGCTCCTGGCTGTCCTCGGGCGTGCATGAATAGTCGTACTCGCCCGTGAGCAGGTAGAGCGGGCAGCGCGCGGTGTCGATCTGCTGCACGCGGCCGCGCAGGTCGCCCTCACCCGTGTAGAAATGCAGGTCACCCTTGAAGACGCCGGGGCCGCTTTGCATGTAGTGCCACAGCGTCTCCCAGCGGTCGCGTTGCGATGCACCTGGCCCGATCAGGCCGGAAACAATGCCGGCGCATACCTCGCCGCCGTGCACGTCGGGGCGGTGCAACCAGTCCAGGTCGTAGTAGGGGTGGACGTGCGCGCCCGATTGCAGGCCGATCAGCGCCTTGAAGCGCTCCGGCTGCTGCAACGCCAGGTGCAGCACCACGCGACCGCCGATCGAGCAACCCATGGCGATGGGGCGCTCGACCTGCATCGCATCCATGAAGGCCAGGATGGTTTGCACATAGAGCGCGCTGGTCAGCTGGTATTCATGTGTTTCCCAGCCCTCGGGCGGGGAAGATTTGCCGTGCCAGGGCATATCGAAGCAGATCACCTGGTGGCTCGCCGTCAGTTCAGGCGAATTGAGCAGCGCGCGATACTGGCGTGTGTCGCTGCCCGCCGTGTGCAGGCACAGCAGGGGTTGACCGCTGCCGGCCGTCTCGTAGTACACACGGCACATGCGGCCCGCGATCTCGAAGTTCACGTAGCCGCCGGTCACGGCTTCTTTCTCAACGCGCATGGAATTGCCCTCCGAGCCGCTTGACCAGCTCCTTGAAGTACAGCAGATTGCTCATGAAGATGGTTGGATCGCCTTCGACCCGCAGCGTCTTGAACTTGACCATCGCCATCAGGTCGTGAAAGCGCGGTTGCGGCTCCTGCGCCCAGAAGCGTTGCCAGGCGTCCTCACCCGCGACCAACGCGAATGTCCAGCGCGGCATCACGTGCGGACCGGGCTGGATGCGCTGAACGCGCCCGCCTTGCAGGGTGACCAGGTATTCTTCCTCGCCCTTTTTGAGCAGGAAGGTTACGTTGACCCAGCGGCCACGGTGGGCCAGCCAGTCTTCAGCGCTACCGGATGGGTCGCCATCGATGGTGTGCATAAATTTGTGTCTCCTGGAGGGAATGTTCCATAGCACCATCACAGGCACAACCGACAATTTGTCGTGGAGGAATGAGCTTTGGTCATGACTGCCGCGAGTGCATGCCAGCGTGCAGGCGCGTCGCCCACAGCCAGTAGGCCGGGCGCACCAGCACCAGCACCGCCACCAACCGTGTCACCTGCAGGGCCGTGACCACGGGCACGCCCAACTGCAGCGCCTTGGCGGTGATGGACATCTCCGTCATGCCGCCCGGTGCCGTGCCCAGGATGGCGGTGGCTGGATGCAACCCCGTGGCCCAGGCCAGCAGCACGCCAAACGCAGCGCAGGCCGCGATCAGGCCCGCGGTGCCCAGCGCCACGCGCGCCAGCCAGCGCGGCGCGGTGTGCAGGAACTGCGGACTGAAGCGCACACCCAGGCTGACGCCGATGACCAGCTGCGCCGCGTTCGACAGCAGCGTGGGCACAGCCACAGGTGCCGTTTCAGTGGCGGCCAGCGTGATGGCCACCAGCAGCGGGCCGAGAAACCAGGGGTTGGGCAGGCGCAGCACATGCAGCGCCAGGCCCCCGGCCACCGTCAGCAGCGCCAGCCAGGCCGCGCCAGTGAGCGTGAAGGGTGCGCTGGCCAGCGGGGCGAGGCTGACCACTTCCAGGTTCCACCACGACTTGGCCAGCAGCATGCCGAAGGGCATGACCAGTACCACGATCAGCATGCGCAGGCTGTGCGATGCGGCCACGAGGTCGGTGCGGGCACCTTCCTTCTCCGCCAGCAGTGTCATTTCGGAGGCCGCGCCGATGGCGCCCGCGAAGTAGGCCGAGGGCCGCAGTGCCGCGTCGTGTACGCCGTGCAACCGACCTGCGCAAGAGCGGTACAGCCAGTAGCCATACACCATGCCCAGCGCCAGCGACCAGGCCACCGCTGCCAGCACCGCCCACCACAGCGCGCCCAGCTGGGCCACGATGGCTGGCGTGAAGTACAGGCCCAGCGATGCGCCCATCACCCACTGGCCGCCGTTGCGCAGCCGCAGGCTGCTGCGGGTGGGCAGACCGGCCAGCGTGGCCAGCGCCGTGGCCAGCAGTGGGCCCAGCATCCACGGAACAGGAATGTGCAGGCGGCGGAAGATGTCCGCCGCTGCCCAGGCCAGCAGCAGCGTGAGGAGTTTGGACGTGGCGCTGCGCATGGGCCGTCAGAGGTCCAGCAGGTGCGTGCGCGTGTCCAGTGCCCAGAGGTTGCCCAGCAAGGTGCGGGCGCGCCCATCGCCCACCACGGGTGCAGCCAGCTCCATGAATTTGTCGGAGAGTTCGGCGTCCGTCAGGGGCTGCTCCGGATCGCCTTTGCGCGTGGGTTGCAGGTACTCGGCCTGCCGACCGTCGGTGGTGGTCAAGCGCAGGCGCGCGGCCCGCTGGCCCGGGAAGCGGGTGTCCAGCTCAGGATCGACACTGAGTCGGATGCGTGCCATGAGTGCGCGGATGTCCGCATCGGCCAGCCGCTCGGGCGTGAAGGCCGACAGGCGCACGCTGCCGTGAATCAGGGCCGTGGCCACCACGAAGGGAATGGAAAAACGCGCCTCGGCCGCCGTGCTGGGGGTGAAGTTGCCCGCCACCGCCAGCGCCGGGGCGTAGGTGGCCACTTCCATGGCGTCCAGCGCTTGCCAGCGAACGCCCATGCGCGCCTGCAACTCCAGTGCGCCGTCGATGGGCGCAAAGGTGTGGCCGCAGCAAGCGTGGTTTTTGAACGTCATGCGCGTGATGTGGAAGTCCTGCCCCAGCGTGGCGGTGGCCAGGTTCCAGTCGGGCGCATCGCCCATGGCGCGGCCCATGCCCGCATCGCCGTCGAGTACGTCGAGCGAGCCGGTCACGCCGCGTTCGGCGGCCAAGGCGGCCAGCACCCCGGCTTCGGCGGCGTGGCCCGCGTGCAGCGGCTTGGACATGGAATCCATGCGAAATGCCTGCTGCAGTCCTGCCGCAAAGGTGGCACCCGTACACAGGGCGTGCGCGTGGCGCGTTGCGTCCAGCCCCAGCAGCGTGGCAGCGGCGGATGCCGCGCCAAAGGTGCCCACGGTGCCGGTGTTGTGCCAGTAGCGGTAGTGCGTGCGCCCCAGCGCCGCGCCGATACGGGTGGAGACTTCGTAGCCCGCCACCACGGCGCAGATCAGTTGCAGGCCGGTGGCCTGCCGCGCCTGGGCCAGCGCCAGCGCGGCGGCGATGGTGGGGGCGCCAGGGTGGTAGATGGCCTCGCGGTAGATGTCGTCCACCTCTACGGTGTGGGCGGCGGTGCCGTTGATGAGCGCCGCCGTGCGCACGGTGGCCGCGCGGCCCAGGGCCAGCCGGGCGCCCCCCCTGTCGATGTCTTCGGCCAGGGCCTGCTCCAGCAGTGTGGGCGGGGGCTCGATGGCGCCGGGTAGCAGCGCCGCGTACCAGTCCACGATGGCACGCTTGGCATGGTGGATGACTTCGGGCGCAAGAGGGGCCTGGTTCAGGGACGAGGCGAATTCGGCAAAGCGTTGGGCGGCGGTCATGGGTTTCAGCGGTGGTGTTTACACGGGTACGTATCGTCGCGCGTGTGCGCCTTGCTGTGAACTTCGCAGAAGTGGCGGTGGTATGAGTATTTGTCGGGGCTCGTGACGCAACACGAAGTTCTCAAACCGCAGGGGCCTGGGCACCATGGCTGGGTATTGACACACCCCGCAGGAACGCACATGGATTTCAAACTCAGCGAAGAGCACCAGGCATTTGCCGATTCGGTGGCCCGTTTTGCCCAGGACAAACTCAAGGACGGCGCGCTGGCGCGTGCCCATTCTCCCCACTATCCCTGGGACGCAGCTGCGCTGTTGGCCGAGCAGGGGTTGCTGGGCATTGCCTTCCCCGAGGCCGATGGCGGCCAGGGCGGCACGCTGATGCACGCCGTGCTGGCCATTGAGCAGATTGCGCTGGCTTGCCCCAAGAGCGCCGACATCGTGCAGGCGGGCAACTTTGGCCCTATCCGCACCTTTGTCGAATACGCCACGCCCGAGCAAAAAGAGCGCTTTCTGCCCGACCTGCTGGCAGGCCGCAAGCTGATCTCGCTGGGCATGACCGAGCCCGACGCGGGCTCTGCCGTCACCGAGCTCAAAACCAGTGCGCGCCAGGATGGCGACCACTACGTCATCAACGGCAGCAAGATTTTTTCCACCCACAGCCCGGAGGCGGAGCTGTTTCTGATCTATGTGCGCTTTGGCCCCGGCGTGGGCGGCATCGGCTCGGTGCTGGTGGAGCGCGGCACCCCCGGTTTTCAGGTGGGTACGCCTTCCAACTTCATGAACGGCGAGCAATGGAGCCAGCTGTATTTTGAGGACTGCCGCATCCCGGCTGCCAACGTGCTGCTGGGGCCGGGCGGCTTCAAGAAGCAGATTTCGGGCTTCAACGTGGAGCGCCTGGGCAACTCCTCGCGCGCGCTGGCCCTGGGCCGCTACGCCTTCAACACGGCCCGCGAACATGCCCTGACGCGCCAGCAGTTCGGCCGCGAGCTGTGCGAGTTCCAGGGACTGCAGTGGAAGTTTGCCGACATGGCCATGAAGCTGGAGCAGGCGCAGTTGATGCTGTACCGCGCCGCCATGGAAGGCGAGCATGGCCTGCCCAGTGCGCAAAGCACGGCCATGGCCAAGCTGGCTTGCAACATGGCCGGCTGGGATGTGTCCAACGATGCACTGCAAGTGATGGGCGGCATGGGCTTTAGCCAGGAGTCGCTGGTGGAGTACTGCGTGCGGCGCACGCGCGGCTGGATGATCGCTGGCGGCTCCATCGAAATCCTGAAGAACCGCATTGCCGAAGGCGTGTTTGGTCGCACGTTCTCACAGCGGCCAGCCAAAGGCTGACAGCACAAAAACAAGGAGACAGATATGAATCGTCGCAATTTCTCGGTGGCTGCATGCGCAGCGCTGACTTTGGGCATGGCAGGTGCCGCCATGGCCGATGCCGCATACCCCGCCAAGCCTGTGCGCGTCATCGTGGGCTATTCCGCCGGCGGCCCCACCGATCTGGTGGCGCGCATGGTGGCTACGCATCTGCAGACGCGGCTGGGCCAGCCGTTTATCGTGGATAACCGCCCCGGCGCAGGCTCCAACATCGCCTCCGAAGCCGTGGCGGCAGCCCCTGCTGACGGCTACACATTGCTGGTAGCCGCTGCTCCGGTCACGATGAACAGCTACGTCTACAAGAAGCTGAAGTTCGACGCCGTCAAGAGCTTCACGCCCATTGCCAAGCTATCCTCCTCGCCCGGAGTGCTGGCAGTGCGGCCCGATCTGGGTGTGGGCAGCGTCAAGGATCTCATCGCCCTGGCGAAAAAGGAACCCGGCAAGCTCACTTACGGCACCACCGGCCTGGGTGGGTCGCAACACATGGCGACCGAATTGCTCCAGCGCCTGGCGGGCGTTCAGCTCACGCACATTCCTTACAAAGGGGCCAGCAACGTCATGACGGATTTGATTGCAGGGCATGTGGACATGGCCTTTGTGTCCGCAAGTGGCGCCATGCCGCATCTGCAAGCGGGCAAGGTCAAGTCCCTGGCGGTGGCTGGCCCGCAGCGCCTGTCGGGGCTGCCCGACGTGCCCACCTTCGCGCAGGTGGGTATCCCGGCGATGGTCTCGGATTCGTGGAACGGCTTGCTGGCGCCAGCAGGCACGTCCCCCGCCATCGTCAAGAAGCTGCATGCGGCGGTCGTGGAGGCGCTGCAGCTGCCTGAGATCCGGGCCAAGCTGGAATCCCTGGGCGCCATCGTGATTGGCAACAATCCCGAGGAGTTCCGCAATGACATCCAGCGCGAAGTTGGGCATTGGGGCGAGCAGTTCAAAACCATCAGGATTGACGCGCAATGACACTACACAACGAATCTACGGCAGCGCTGGCACAGGCGCTGCTCCATCCGGCCAGCATTGCCCTCTACGGCGCCTCGGACGACGTCAGCAAAATGGGTGGGCGGCCCGTGCAGTTTCTCAAGCGCTCAGGTTTTGCGGGCCGCATCTACCCCATCAACCCCAAGCGCTCGGAAATCCAGGGCCTCCAGGCCTGGCCCAGCCTGCAAAGCCTGCCCGAGGTGCCCGACCACGTCTTCGTTCTCACACCCACCGACACCGTGATTCCGGCCGTGCGCGAATCCGCGGCCTTGGGCGTGAAGATGGTCACCATTCTGGCGAGCGGCTTTTCCGAATCCGGCGCCGAGGGTGTGCAGCGCGAGGAAGAACTACGCAAGATCGCCCGCGAGACAGGCATCCGCATCCTGGGCCCAAGCAGCCTGGGCGTGGTCAATCCGCGCACGGGTCTGGTGCTTACGGCCAACGCGGCCTTTGCCGAGCCGGACATACCGCCTGGAAAAGTGTTCGTCGCCTCGCACAGTGGCAGCATGATCGGCGCGCTGGTCTCGCGCGGCAAGGCGCGCGGCGTGGGTTTTGCGGGGCTGGTGTCGGTGGGCAGCGAGGTGGATCTGAACGTAGGCGAGATCTGCGCCGCCACACTGGATGACCCTGCGATCGAGGGCTACCTGCTGTTTCTGGAGAGCATGCGCCACGGCACCGAACTGCGCGCCTTCGCGCGCGCGGCGCACCGGGCGGGCAAGCCGGTGATTGCCTACAAGCTCGGGCGCAGCGCCGCCGCTGCCGAGATGGCCACCACCCACACCGGCGCCATTGCGGGCGAAGACGATATCGCCGATGCCTTTTTCAAAGACCTGGGGATCGCCCGCGTGGGCGTGCTGGACGCGCTGCTCGAAACCTTCCCGCTCGCCAAGCGCATTCCACTGGAGAGTGCCCCCAAGCGTGTGGGCGTGGTCACTACCACCGGCGGCGGTGCTGCGATGGCGGTGGACCAGCTCGGTATCCGGGGCGTGGTAGTGGAGCCACCTTCCGCAGAAACGCTCAAGCGCCTGGAACAGGCTGGCCTGCCCTGCACGCCTGGCCGCGTGCTTGACATGACGCTCGCGGGTACGAAGTATGAAACCATGAAAGGCACGCTGGAAATCCTGCTCGCGGCGCCCGAGTTCGACCTGGTGCTGGCCGTAGTAGGGTCGTCTGCACGCTTCCAGCCGCAATTGGCCGTCAAGCCTATCGTGGAATGCGCAGGGCAGCCCAAGCCGCTCGCGGCCATGCTGGTACCCGACGCACCCGAGGCGCTGGCCGCGCTCACTGCGGCGGGCGTACCGTGCTTTCGCTCGCCCGAGGCCTGCGGAGATGCCATTGCCGCCGTTCTGGCACGGCGCCAGCAGGGCCAAGAGCCACGGCTGCCCGCACCCGGCCCCGCACGAACTCTGAGCGAGGTCCAGGCCTACGGCATCCTTGATGCGGTGGGCGTGCCGCACGCGCCCGTTGTGCTGCGCCGCTTTGGCGGCGAGGCTGACCCGCTGCCCTTTTCCTACCCTGTGGTGGCCAAGGTCTGCTCGGCCGACATTCCACACAAGACCGAGGTGGGAGGCGTGCTGCTGAACATTGGCAGTGATGAGGAGCTGGTCGTGGCCATGGCCACGTTGCGAAGCAACCTGGACGAGAAGGCGCCTAAAGCAATTTGTGACGAGGTGCTGGTGCAGCCCATGCAGAAAGGCTTGGGCGAGGTGCTGGTGGGCTACCGCGTAGATGCCGACGCCGGTCCCATCATCATGCTGGCCGCAGGCGGCATTTGGGCGGAGATAGCCAAAGACCGCAGCATCCGTTTGGCGCCGGTGACGGTAGAGACAGCGCGCGAGATGGTTCTGGAGGTCAATGCCCTGAAGCCGCTGACGGGCCTGCGCGGCAAGGCGCGGGGCGATCTGGAAGCGCTGGCGCATACCGTGAGCGCGCTGTCGCAGCTGGCTCTCCGGCCGGAGTTGCGCGTCGCGGAAGCCGAGGTGAATCCACTGCTGATCATGCCCGAGGGGCAGGGGGTGACGGCCGTGGATGCATTGGTGTTTCAGCAGCTCTGAACGCCGCTAGCTGAACGTGGGCACCATTGCGCTCACGTGCGGCGTTCAAAAAAATCAAATCGACACCTTCACTCTATTGGAGGGCGGCGCAGTACCATCGCCGCATGGATACAGCCCTTCGCCAGATCGTTGACCGTGTCGGCGCCGCCGCCGCCGCGCAAACCCCCTTGCGCATCCGGGGTGGGGGGACCAAGGACTTTCATGGCCTTGCGCTGCGCGGCGACGTGCTCGACACCCGTGCGTTCACCGGTATCGTGGGCTATGAGCCCAGCGAGCTGGTGGTCACGGCGCGCGCGGGCACGCCGCTGTCCGAGCTGGAGGCCGTGCTGGCCGAAAAAGGCCAGTGCCTGCCCTTCGAGCCACCCCATTTCGGACCGGGTGCCACCGTGGGCGGCATGGTGGCCGCTGGCCTCAGTGGTCCCGCCCGCGCCAGCGTGGGCGCCGTGCGCGACTACCTGCTGGGTGTGGTGCTGCTCAACGGCCGCGCCGAGCTGCTCACGTTCGGCGGCCAGGTCATGAAGAACGTGGCGGGCTACGATGTCTCGCGCCTCATGGCGGGCGCCTGGGGCACGCTGGGCCTGCTCACCGAGGTGAGCCTCAAGGTGCTGCCCGTGGCGCTCGCCGAGGCCACGCTGCGCTTTGAATGCAGCCAGGCCGATGCCTTGCGCCGGCTGCACGCCTGGGGCGGCCTGCCCCTGCCGCTCAACGCCAGCTGCTGGGTAGAGGATGCAGGCGTGGGCACGCTGTTTGTGCGCCTGCGTGGCGCGGTGGCGGCGGTGGATGCGGCCTGCCGCAGCATGGGCGGCACGCGGCTCGACAACGCCACCGTGGCGCCCGACTGGCGGGCCTGCCGCGAGCAGACGCTGCCCTGGTTCACCGCCCGCCGGGCCCGGCCCGGGCAGGCGCTGTGGCGCCTGTCGCTGCCCGCCACGGCCCCCGTGCTGGCGCTGCCCGAGGGGGCCTCGCCGCTGATCGAATGGCACGGCGCCCTGCGCTGGGTGCAGGCGCCGCTGGCACAGGGCGATGCGTTGCGCGAAGCCGCCCGCGCGGTGGGTGGAAATGCTGCGTTATTCATGGCTGATGGCGCAGATGGATCAAGCGTTGCAGGCCCATTGGATCTGAAATCTTCGGCGCTGGCACAGATCCATGCGCGCCTCAAGCACAGCTTCGACCCGGCCGGCCTCTTCAACCCCGGTCGCATGGCGCCGCAGTGGTGAGGGGAGCGCGCGTGGTGGCCAGCGACATCGGGCAAGCGAAGCCGCACCAGGGCGCCGCAGGCTGAACATGCGCCGCCTGCGCCACCTCACCGGCCACCACCGCACGGGCACCAGCAACCGCGTGCTCGGTCTGCTGCTGGCCTTCAATGCCGGGGCGGTGAATGCGGGCGGTTTTCTGGTGGTCAACCTGTACACCTCGCACATGACGGTTTTCCTGTCGATGCTGGCCGACAACCTCGTGCTGGGCAACATGGTGCTGGTGCTCAGCGCCCTGGGGGCCTTGCTGGCCTTCATCAGCGGAGCGGCCACCACGGCGGTGATGGTGAACTGGGCGCTGCGGCGCAAATTGCACAGCAGCTATGCGCTGCCGCTGGTGCTGGTGGCGTTGCTCATGCTCGTGTTCGGCCTGGTGGGCGCCATCACGCTCGACTGGCGCACGCCGTTTGCGGTGCCCATGACGGTGCTGCTGCTGTCCTTCATCATGGGGCTGCAGAACGCCACCGTGACCAAGATGTCCTCCTCCCAGATCCGCACCACCCACATGACGGGCGTGGTGACCGACCTGGGCATCGAGCTGGGCAAGATGCTCTACTGGAACCGTACCGGCACCGCGCTCGAAAACCAGGTGCGCGCCAACCAGGCCCGGCTGCGGCTGTTCGCGGGGCTGGCGTCGGTGTTCCTCATCGGCGGCATTGCCGGGGCGGCCGGCTTCAAGCATGTGGGCTTTGTCTTTGTGGTGCCGCTGGCGCTGGTGCTGCTGGCCCTGTCGCTGCCCCCGCTGTGGGCCGACCGCGCGCGCCTGCGCCATCCGCTGCGCAAGGCCGGGCCCGCCGCGCCCCCTGCCGCGCATTGAATCTTTGTTGTTGACTCGTCCAGGCTGCACTCCATGCAAACCCAACTCGCCCCCGAATACCGCGCCCGCCCCGACGGCCTGGAGGCCGAGGCCATCCTGCGCAAATGCGTGCACTGCGGTTTCTGCACGGCCACCTGCCCCACCTACCAGCTGCTGGGCGACGAGCTCGACGGCCCGCGCGGCCGCATCTACCTCATCAAGCAGGTGCTCGAAGGCGAGGCCCCCACGCGCAAGACGCAGATGCACCTGGACCGGTGCCTGACCTGCCGCAACTGCGAAAGCACCTGCCCCAGCGGTGTGCAGTACGGCCATCTGGTCGATATCGGGCGCAAGATCGTGGACGAGAAAGTGGTCCGGCCGCTGGGTGAGAAGGCCCTGCGCTGGGCCCTGAAAGAGGGCCTGCCATCGCCCCTGTTCGCCCCGGCCATGAAAGTGGGCCAGGCGGTGCGCGGCCTGCTGCCGTCCGCCCTCCAGGCCAAGGTGCCCGCGCTGCGGCCGGCTGGGGCCTGGCCCACCCGCGAACATGCGCGCAAGGTGCTCATGCTGGCCGGTTGCGTGCAGCCGGCCATGATGCCCAACATCAATACCGCTACCGCCCGCGTGCTGGATGCCGTGGGCATCCAAGCCGTGATCGCGCCCCAGGCCGGCTGCTGCGGCGCGGTCAAGTTCCACCTCAACGACCAGGAAGGCGGCAAGGCCGAGATGCGCGCCAACATCGATGCCTGGTGGCCGCTGGTGGAGGCGGGCGGCGTCGAATCCATCGCCATGAACGCCTCGGGCTGCGGCGTCACCGTCAAGGAATACGGTCACATCCTCAAGGACGACCCGCAGTACGCCGCCAAGGCCGCGCGCATCAGCGCCCTCACGCGGGATCTGTCGGAGCTGCTGCCCGCCATGCTGCCCGAGCTGGCGCAAATACTGGCGGGCCGCGTGCAGCCGCCCGACGTACTTTTTGCCTACCACCCGCCCTGCACGCTGCAGCATGGCCAGCAACTGCGCGGCGGCGTCGAGACGCACCTGAACCAGCTGGGCTTCCAGCTGCGCGTGGCGCGCAACGAATCCCATCTGTGCTGCGGCTCGGCGGGCACGTATTCGGTGCTCAACCCGGGCCTTGCGTACCAGCTGCGCGATCGCAAGCTCGGTGTACTGGGCGAAGCCTTTGGCGAGCAGGCCCCCGACGCCATCCTGTCGGCCAACATCGGTTGCATCACGCACCTGCAAAGCGGCACGTCCACCCCCGTGCGGCACTGGGTGGAAGTGCTGGACGAGGCGCTGGGCGCTGCCGATGCGACGCCCGTACGGTGAACCGGGCGGGCAGGAGCGCGATGTTCGATGCCCCCTTGAGCGAGGTGCCATGCCATGCAATCCGCAACCCAACAACTGGTTCGCATTCCGGTGGACAGCGGTTTTATCGAGGGCGCATGGGAGAGCCCACCCGACAGCCAGGGTCTCGTGCTCTTTGCCCACGGCAGCGGCAGCAGCCGGCACAGCCCGCGCAATAACCATGTCGCGCGGGTGTTGCGGGAACGGGGCTTGGCCACCTTGCTGGTCGATCTGCTCACGCCCGAGGAAGACCGCGCTGAGGCCACGCGGTTTGATATTGCGCTTTTGACACAGCGCCTGCTGGATGTGACCGACTGGGCCAGGCGCCAGCCAGCGATGGCGTTGGTGCCCATGGGGTATTTTGGTGCGAGCACCGGTGCCGCTGCGGCCTTGCGTGCGGCCGCGGCGCTGGGGGGCGCCATACGGGCCGTGGTGTCCCGCGGTGGCCGCCCGGATCTGGCGCCCGCCCGTGATCTAGCACGGGTGCGGTGTCCGACCTTGCTGTTGGTGGGCGCTTGCGATGAAGAGGTGCTGGCGCTCAACCGGCGCGCTGCCGCACACATGCCCGGGACCACGGTCTTGACGGTCGTCCCCCATGCCACCCATCTCTTTGAGGAGCCGGGGGCGCTGGAGACCGTGGCCCAGCTGGCGGCGGACTGGTTCGCGCAGCATTTGCCGGCACCGGGGGTGCCGGCTTCAGGCGCCCAGTAGCGCGATCACTTCCTCGTCGTCCACCTGCGGAAAGTGGCGGTAAAACTGGCCCACGGCCTGGAAATGGGCCGGCGCATGCAGGCACACCACGTCGTCGGCCATGGGGCGGATTTTCTCCAGGGCCTCGGGCGATGCCACGGGAATGGCGCAGACCAGCCGCGCGGGCTGGCGCAGGCGCAGGCTGTGCAGCGCGGAAATCATGGTCGCGCCCGTGGCCAGGCCGTCGTCCACCACGATCACCACGCGCCCGTGCGGGTCCACAGGGGGGCGGATCGGGGTGTACCGCACCCGGCGCGAGTGGATCGTGGCCATCTGCTTTTGCTTTTCCGCGGCGATGTAATCCGGGTCGACGCCGACCGCGGCTGCGTAAGGTGCGATGTAGGTCCACCCGTTTTCCGCCACCGAGCCGATGGCCACTTCCGGCTCGAAGGGCGCGCGCAGCTTGCGCACCAGCACCACATCCAAGTCGCCACCGAGCTGTGCCGCCACGATCTTGCCGATGGGCACGGCGCCCCGCGGAATGGCCAGCACCAGGGGATGCTGGGCGCTGAAAGCGGTCAGGCGGTCTGCCAGCTGGTGGGCGGCGTCGTCGCGGTCTTTGAACATGGGTTGGCCTTGGTCGGGTTCAACGCTGGCGATCGGGCTGCATGGGCTCCATGCGGAAATCGGGCCCGTAGGGTGGCACATGGCACTCGATGATGTCCGGCGGGGCAACGCCCAGGCGGACACCCACCACATCGGCATGGAGGGGCAGGCGGGCGGTGACCCGGTCCACCAGGCGGGCCCGGATGGCCGCGGGTTGCTTGCGTGCCAGAGAGTCCACCACCTTCAGCAGTAAATGCCCGGTGTACCAAACGGCATCCACGACCAGCACCGTGTGCCCGCGCGAATCCAGTGCCGCATGCTGTGCCTGCTCTGTCAGCTGGGTTTCTGGATGGCGCAGGGTGAGGTCGTCCGCATACCGCTTGACCTGCAGATCCGGCCGCAAGGGCTGTGGCAGGCCATACCGCTCCATCATGCGTGTGCACAGACGATCCGCCAGGGGGCGCCCCGGCGCAGCACGCCGTGGGCCTGCCGTGCCATTTTGTCGATGGCGGACAGCCACTCCTGCGTGCCGTACAGGATGGTTCGTGCGCCGGAGGGAGCAGCCACGGGACCGTCGCGTGTGAAGGTGGTCGTTGGCGGCGGTCTGGGGCCGGCCCGGCGAGGTCTGTGGGCTGCCATGCCGTGGCCTGGGACGAAAGTCGGGTGGGAAACCGACGAACCTGCCAGCCAACCGACCGCCACAGGGTATCCGTGAAGCCATGGTGTCTCCTCCGAGGAGAACGATTGAACACGCGCGGAACAGAACCCACTTTATGGGGCACCGCCGCGGGCGTCAATCCCGCGGCGCGTTGCGGTTTGCAACGCGGCCTCGCTTGCGGTACTGTCTGCGGCGTGGTCGGGGAAGCTTTGGCCTTGGGCCACCTACAGGAGATCTTCATGGCGATCCATCACAACCCGCGCGACAAGCAAGCGCCCCACACGGGCAAGGTCGAGAACGACACCAACAAGGTGGGCGAGCAGGACCCCACCCAGATCAACCAGGGCAAGCGCACGCCCGAAAGCCGCAGCGACCGCGAATCGCAGGTGGGCGGCAGCAACCAATCGCAATCGCGGCGAGACCCGCCGGGAAACAGCAACCGTTAGGGAGGGCCATCCTTTCCGGGGTGCGCCTTGGTTGCGCACGGCGGCACGCTCTCATGCGGCCCATATCGGGGCTACTTTCGGGGCCGCCTGCGGCACGCATCCCCTTGCCTTGAATGGGTTGTTGCGGTGCGGATCGGAAGGGCCTTGGCGCCAACGCTGGCATGATCGAGGGTTTTGTTGCCCTCCGACCCGCTACGCCATGACCGACAACGTGCCAGAACAAGAACCCACAGCGGCGCCTGCCGCCCCGGTAGCCGCTGCCAGTACCCCGCAGGCATTGCAGCAGCCCGAGACTGGCGACAGTGCTCCGGCTGCCACTGCCGAGGCCGCTGCGGCGGCGGATGCCCCGCGTGGCAATCGTCCCCCCCGGGGTGGGCGTGGTGGCCGCAACAGCGGCCGTGATCGCTCCCGTGCCCAGGGCCAGGCGCCGGCAGGCACGGAGGCTCCGTCGCGCACGCCGCCGCGCACCCACCCGGCGCTGGAACAGCTGGCGGGGCTCTATCCCCATCTGTTTGGCGCGGTGTTCCTGCCGCTCAAGCGCGGCATCTTTCAGGATCTGCTCGAAGCCCACCCCGAACTGTTCGAGCGCGATGCACTCAAGGTGGCGCTGGGCATCCACACCCGCTCCACCCGCTACCTGCAGAGCGTGGCCGCCGGTGAAAAGCGCCACGACCTGGCGGGCCAGCCCGTCGAGGACATGGCGCCCGAGCATGTGCACCATGCGCTGCTGGAGGTGTTTCGCCGCCGCAAGGCCCGGGCGGGCGAAGACATGCTGCCCAAGCTGCGCAGGCGCATGGTCCAGGCGTTCGAGGCCTCGGGCCTCACGCGCGAGGCCTACACCGAGCTGGTCACCGGCCGCGATGAAGCGGCCAATGCCATCCTGCAAGAAGCCTTCGCCGAATGGGCGGCCCGCAATGCCAAGGACGAAGCCCTGCTGCGCGCCTTCGAGGCCAGCGGCCAGACGCTGGAGGCCTTTGCCGACATGTACGGCATGGACCCGCGCCAGACCGGCCAGATGCTGGAGCGCGCGCGCCGCCAGCGCACGCCCGCAGCGGCAGACTGATCGCGGCGTTCTGGGGATGGCCTGCGTAACTCCCTGCAGGCGGTGATAGCGCGGCTTCGGGTGGTCCGCTGCGTTGCTTTTCTTGCCAATAGCCGGGCTATTGGCTGCAAAAAAGACGCCTTGTGGCCCATCCCGATCCGCACGAACCCCGGCTCGCGAGGGTGATGCAGGTCATCCCTGGGCGGCCAGCGCCGCCTCGATGTCGCCCACCAGCTTTTGGGGCGCATCCTGCGGCGCATAGCGGCGGATCACGCGGCCATCCCGGCCCACGAGGAACTTCGTGAAGTTCCACTTGATGGCCTTGCTGCCCAGCAGGCCCGGGGCTTCGGCGGTGAGCCACTGGTACAGCGGCGAGGCCTGGGCGCCGTTCACATCGATCTTGGCCATCATCGGAAAGCGCACGCCGTAGTTGCGCTGGCAGAAACTGGCGATCTCGTCGTTGCTGCCCGGGTCCTGGTGGCCGAACTGGTTGCACGGAAAACCCAGCACCACCAACCCCTTGTCGCCGTACTGCTGGTGCAGTTCTTCGAGTCCGCCGAACTGCGGGGTGAAACCGCAGGCGCTGGCCGTGTTGACGATCAGCAAGACCTTGCCCTCCCACTGCCGCAATGGCACGGCGGGCCCGCTCATGGGCTGAACTTCCAGGTCATACAGGCTGGTCATGGGCAACTCCTTGGGAAAGAACCTTTTCAGACGACCCATGGTAGCGGCTGGCGCCGGGTATTGCCCCGGCTGTCAGGTGCGGGCCTGGCGCCGGGGTGGCCATGCCGCCAGCAGCGCCGCCAGCATGATCAGCGCCCCACCCAGCAGGGTGCGCGGTGCCAGCGTGGCAGAAGTCAGCAGGGCCGACGACACGCTGGCAAACACCACCTCTGACAGCATCACCAGCGCCGTGGTGCCCGCGGCCAGCCGGGCGGCGCCGTACTGCAGGGCGTAATTGCCCAGCACAAAGGCCAGAGCCAGCGCGAGTGCCAGCAACACCCAGGCCAGTGCCGGAGCGGGCAGGGCGGGCACGGCCCCCGCTGCCCGCCCGAGCGCGGCACTGGCGCAGGCCAGCAGGGCACCGCCGCCAAACATGGCCAGCATGCGCGCATCGCCGGGCACGGCATGCAGGCGCCGCAGCGTGACGTTGGTGAGGGCAAAGCAGAAGCCGCCTGCCAGCGCCAGCAGGTCGGCGCCCGAGAGATGGGCCGCCAGCCGGGTCCATGCGGCATCGGCGGGTAGCAGCACCAGGGCCACGCCCGCAAAGGCCAGCAGCAGCCGCACCAGCGCCATGCCCGTGGGGCGGTCGCCCAGCACCTTCCAGGCCAGCAGCACCGACCAGGCGGGCATCAGGTAGAACAGCAGCACCACGCGCACCACGTCGCCCACCGTCACGGCCCAGTTGAAGGCCACGTTGGTCAGGCCCGAGCTCAGCGCCAGCAGCCACAGGGCGGGGTGCTGCCGCGCGTTGCGCAGCGCCTGCGGCCGGGCTAGCAGCAGGCAGGCCAGGGCCAGCGCATACATCAGCGCCGTGGCCCACAGCGGGTGCAGCCCGGCGGCGTGCAGCTGCCGCAAGGGCCACCATGAGACGCCCCACACAAAGGCGTTGAACACCAGGGCCAGTACGGGGAAAATGGTAGGCATCAAAAGCGCGGGCAGCGCTCATGTATCAAGCGCCAATAGCTATTCAATAAATAGCATCAATGGTGGGTGTCCTGCCGCGCGATGTGCAGCAGGTGGCGCAGTTCCTCGCCATGGTTGCGGCAGTTGCGGGCATGCCAGCGCTGGATGATCCACATGATGCCCGCCACCACCACGCCAAACACGATGATGGCGCCGAAGACCGACAGCCCCAGCTTGAGCGACAGGCTGTAGAAAGCGCCCAGGCCGAGGATGCAGGCCTGTTCGTTGAAGTTCTGCACCGCAATCGAGCGCCCCGCGCCCATGAGGTTGTGCCCCCGGTGCTGCAGCAGGGCGTTCATGGGGACGACCAGGAAGCCGCCCAGCCCACCCAGCAGGATCAGGAATGGAATGGCCACCCAGATGTTGCGGATGAACACCATCAGGATCAGCAGCAGCCCCATCGTGATGCCCAGCGGAATCACGCGCGTGGCCATGTCCAGGCGCATGCGCATCGATGCCGCCACGGCGCCCACGGCGGTGCCGATGGCCACGACGCCGGTCAGGGCCGAGGCCTGCGTGGTGTTGTAGCCCAGGGCCACGCCGGCCCAGGCCAGCACGATGAACTTGAGGTTGCCGCCGGCACCCCAGAACAGGGTGGTGGTGGACAGCGAGATCTGCCCCAGCTTGTCACGCCACAGGCGGCTGTTGCAGGCCCAGAAGTCGGGCAGCAGGGCCAGGGTGCTGGAGATCAGGCCGCGCTGCGGGTCCTGGCGCAGCGGGCGCATCTCCACGCCCGTGTGCGGGATGCGCGTGTTGAACCAGGCAGCCAGGGCATACACCACGATGAGTGCGGCAATGGCCGCTTCGGCAGCGGTATCGACGCCGGTATCGAGCATGGGGATGTCGATGGACAGCAGTGCCACCGACAGCTGCTGTCCCACCAGCTGACCGCCCAGCAGCACTCCGAGGATGATGGAGGCGATGGTCAGCCCCTCGATCCAGCCGTTGGCCTTGACCAGCTGCGAGGCCGGCAGCAGCTCGGTGAGGATGCCGTATTTGGCGGGCGAATAGGCCGCGGCGCCCAGCCCCACCACGGCATAGGCAATCAGGGGATGCGAGCCGAACAGCATCATCAGGCAGCCCGCGATCTTGATGGCGTTGCTGGCAAACATC
Source organism: Acidovorax sp. (assembly GCA_024711405.1). Lineage (GTDB taxonomy): Bacteria > Pseudomonadota > Gammaproteobacteria > Burkholderiales > Burkholderiaceae_C > Acidovorax. Next base: position 5,544 of record JANJSZ010000033.1, on the reverse strand, counting down.
ACCTTGCCCTTGGGTAAGGCATCGGCAAACGCGCCCACGAAAGGCGCCAGCACCACATAGAACAGGGCAAACATGGGTACCAGCGCGGCGCGCTGCCACTCGGGGGCGCCCCCTGTGCGCAGGAGTTCGACGGCGGCCACGAAGAGTGCGTTGTCGGCGAGCGAGCTGAAAAACTGCGCCGACATGATGGTGTAAAAACCGCGCTTCATCGAATGGCTGGAGGGGTATCAGTGAGGCTGATGCCCGATTAAATTGGGAGGCCGCATACAGGTGACTGGCGGTTATATCACGCCCCCCCGGGCCCGCAATGCCAGAATCCCATGCTCGTTTCCCCCACCATTCCCATGCCGCGCCCGATCCACGCCACCATCCATACCGCTGCCCTGCACCACAACCTCGAGCGCGTGCGCCAGGCCGTGCCCGACGCCAGAACCTGGGCCGTGGTCAAGGCCAATGCCTATGGCCACGGCATCGAGCGGGCCTTTGAAGGTCTGCGTGCCGCCGACGGTTTTGCCCTGCTCGACCTGGCCGAGGCCGAGCGTGTGCGCCACCTGGGCTGGCGCGGTCCCATCCTGCTGCTGGAGGGCGTGTTCGAGCCGCGCGACCTGGAACTGTGCTCGCGCCTGTCGCTGTGGCATGCGGTGCACTGCGACGACCAGATCGACATGCTGGCCGCCCACAAGACGCAGGTGCCGCACCGCGTGTTCCTCAAGCTGAACTCGGGCATGAACCGCCTGGGCTTCACGCCACAGCGCTACCGCAGCGCCTGGGCGCGGCTGAATGCGCTGCCGCAGGTGGACGAGATCTCGTTCATGACCCATTTCAGCGATGCCGACGGCGCGCGGGGCATTGCGCACCAGATGGCGGCGTTCAACGCGGCCACGCAGGACCTGCCCGGCGAGCGCAGCCTGTGCAACAGCGCCGCCGCGCTGCGCCATGCCAGCGACGCCCAGGTGCGGGGCGATTGGGTGCGCGCCGGCATCGTGCTGTACGGCAGCGCGCCCGACCACCCCGAGCACCAGGCGGCGCAGTGGGACCTGCAGCCGGCCATGACGCTGGCCACCCGCATCATCGGCACGCAGCAGCTGCAGGCGGGCGATACCGTGGGCTACGGCTCGCGCTTCACGGCAGAGGGACCGCTCACCATCGGCGTGGCGGCCTGCGGCTATGCCGACGGCTACCCGCGCCATTGCGACACCGGCACGCCCGTGCTGGTGAACGGCGTGCGCACGCGCCTGGTCGGCCGCGTCAGCATGGACATGGTCACCGTGGACCTGAACCCCGTCATGGCAGCGGGCGTGGAGGCCGGTTTTGGCAGCGAAGTCACGCTGTGGGGGCGGGCGGGCAACGGCACGGTCCTGCCCATCGACGAGGTGGCGCAGGCCGCCGGCACCGTGGGCTACGAGCTGATGTGCGCACTGGCGCCGCGCGTGCCCGCAGCGGTGGACTGACGGTCCACAGCACCCTCTCGGGGGTGGCTATTGGCCGTCCTGCGTCGGCACAGGACGTGACGAAGGGCGCAACGACGCGCATACTGAAAACCATGCGTGCCAGCCTGTCGATCCTTGCGCCGCTAGCGGTGGTGTCGTTGTGCACCTGGGGTGCGGGCGCGGCGCGGGCGCAGGCCGGTGAATCCGACGCCAACCGGGCGGCCAGCCTGCGCCAGGAGGCCATCGCCTACGAACATGGCGAAGGCGTGGCGCGCGACCCGTTGCGGGCCGTTGCACTCTATTGCGCGAGCGCGCGGTTGGGCGACATGCTGGCCCAATACAACCTCGGATGGATGTACGCCCACGGGCGCGGTGTGGTGCGCGACGATGGGGCGGCCGCCTTTTTCTTCCAGGCCGCCGCCGAGCAGGGCCTGGACGTGGCAGCGCGCATGCTGCAGGTGGTGGGCGGCGCCACGGACGAAGTGCCCGAATGCCTGCGGCCGCCACCGCCCGCCCCGGTCCAGGTGGCCCAGCCTGGCGTCAACTACCAGCGGGTCGCGCCGCGCAAGATCGTGGAGCTGGTGCTCAGGATGGCGCCGCAATACCAGGTCGAGCCGCAGCTGGCGCTGGCCATCATGGCCGCCGAGTCGAACTTCAACACCCAGGCGCTGTCGCCCAAAAACGCGCAGGGCCTGATGCAGCTGATTCCCGCAACGAGCGAGCGCTTCAACGTCAAGAACCCGTATGACCCGGCGCAGAACATCCGTGGGGGCCTGATCTACCTGCGCTGGCTGCTGGCCTACTTCGAAGGCGACGTGGCGCTGGTGGCCGCGGCCTACAACGCCGGCGAGGGCAAGGTCGAGCGCTACCGCGGCGTGCCGCCCTACCTGGAGACGCGTGCCTACGTGCAACGCATCCTGAAAGCCGTCGGAGCCACCGCGCACCCGTTCGATCGCAGCGTGGCGCAGCCCTCGCCGGCGCTGGAGCGCATCCGGCAGGCGCTGCGGCGCCAGTAGGCTGGGCGCTGCTGGCGCAGGCGCCTTGTCGACGGTTTTCAGGGTGCCGACCCCACGGCGCACATGGATACAACCACCAAATCGTTCCGGTGGCGCCCACCCTGGGTCACAGTAGGGTTTTGTTTTCTGAGAGGCACAAGCCCATGCAATTCAAACCCTTGCTCCTTGCCGCCACGCTGGCTGCCAGCCTGCCCCTGACCGCGCAGGCCACGACCTTCCGCTGGGCACGTGCCGTGGATGTGTCGTCGTGGGACGTGCATGCCCAGAACGTGGGCGTGAACAACGCGCTGCACGCGGCCGTGTACGACACGCTGGTCGAATACAACAGCAAGACCTTCAAGCCCGAGCCCGCGCTGGCCACCGAATGGAAGCCGATGAGTCCCACCCAGCTGCGCCTGAGCCTGCGCAAGGGCGTGAAGTTCAGCGACGGCAGCGAGTTCACGGCCGACGATGCCAAGTTCTCGCTCGAGCGCGCCAAGTCGAAAAGCTCCAACTACGCGGTCTATGCCCAGGGCATCGACCGGGTGGAAAAGGTCAACAGCCACACCATCGACATCTTCTCGGACGTGCCCAACCCGGTGCTGGTGAACCAGCTGACCGAGTTGCGCATGCTCAGCAAGGCCTGGGCCGAGAAGAACAAGTCGGTTGAGCCCAAGGACATCAAGAACAAGGACGAAACCTTTGCCCACCGCAACGCGCTGGGTACGGGGCCGTTCGTGCTCCAATCGTGGACGCCGGACCAGCGCGTGGTGCTTGCGCCCAATCCGCACTGGTGGGGCAAGGGCAAGTTCGCCACCAACGTGACCGAGGTGGTCTACACCCCCATCAAGTCCGATGCCACGCGCACGGCGGCGCTGCTGTCGGGCGAGATCGACTTCATCATCGACCCCAGCCTGCAGGATCTGGCGCGGGTGCGCCAGACGCAGGGCCTGAAGGTGCTGGAAGGCGCCGAATACCGCACCATCTTTCTGGGCATGGACCAGTTCCGCAGCGAATTGCCAGGCTCGAACGTCAAGGGCCAGAACCCGCTCAAGGATGTGCGTGTGCGCAAGGCCCTGTACCAGGCGATCGACATCAACGCCATCCAGCGCGTGGTATTGCGCGGCCTGGCCCAGCCCACGGGCGCGTTGATTGCCCACCAGGTCAACGGCTGGACGCCCAAGGCCGATGTGCGCTGGCCCTTCGATGCCAAGGCAGCGCAGAAGCTGCTGGCCGATGCGGGCTACCCGAACGGTTTCGAGGTGGACTTTGCCTGCAGCGCAGGCCGCTACATCAACGACGAACAGCTGTGCCAGGCCATCACGGCGCAGTGGGCCAAGGTCGGCGTGAAGGCCAAGCTGCGCTCGCTGCCGTTTGCCACCTATTTCCCCATGATACAGCGCAACGAGGCCAGCATCTACCTGCTGGGCTGGGGCGTGCCCACGTTCGATGCGTTCTATTCGCTGCAGTCGCTGGTCCGCTCGCCGGGCGCCGGGGGCGACGGCAACTTCAACCTGGGCCGTTTCAGCAGCCCGCAGCAGGATGCGCTGATCGAGCGCATCAAGAAAGAAACCGATCCGGCCACACGCAATGGCCTGATCGAAAAGGCCCTGGTGCAGGACCACGAGCTCATTTCGCACATCCCGCTGTACAACCAGGTGATCCCGTGGGCCGCCACGCAGAAGGTGGAGCTGCCGCACCGCGCGGACAACCGCATTGACTGGCGCGCGCTCAAGGTCAACTGACCGGGCCGGCAACGCCGAAAGCCCCGCCACCCGCCCGGTGCCGGGGTTTTTTTGTGCCGTTTATGCCAGCGCGCGTTGCACGGCGGGGCGCTCGGCCATGCGGCGCCGGTGGTCGGCCACCTTGGGGAACTGCGCCACGTCCACGCCGTCGCTGCGCAGCCAGCCGGACACGGTGAACAGGTAGGCGTCGGCGACGGAATATTGTTCGCCCAGCACCCAGGGGCCTTGCAGGTAATGGTGTTCGATCACGCCAAAGCACTCCGCCATGTTCTGCGGCACCTTGCGCTGCATGGCCTCGATGGCGTGGGCGTCATCGGCCCAGCGGCTGGCGCGGGGGCGGTGGGCGTGGGCCACATGCACGGTGGAGGCCAGGTAGTTGTTGAACTCCTGCATGCGCGCGAAGGCAAACGGGTCCAGCGGCGCCAGCTGCGCCTGCGCAAAGCGTTGCGCCACATAGGCCAGCAAGGCCGGGGTTTCGGTCAGCACGCCGTGCTCGGTCACCAGCGCGGGCACGCGGCCCTTGGGGTTGATGGCCAGGTACTCGGGGCTGCGTTGCTGCTGGGTGGTGAAGTCGAGACGAACCAGCTCGTGGCCTGCCTGCGCCTCGTGCAAGGCAATGTGAACGGCCAGGGCGCAGGTGCCGGGGGCGAAGTAAAGCGTGGGTGCGGACATGGTGGAGGTTGAAAAGGTGGCGGGGTGCAGGCTCCGCAGTGCTGAGCGCCGGGGGCGTCGACATGCGCGCTAGTATTGCGGGCCCGAGTCGCCATCGTAAGGGGTTTGGTCCTTGGACGCGGGCGCATGGTTTCTTGGCCCCTGAAGGAGCGGTAACGGCCGCTGGCGCGCTGCTGGCCGCTATAGTGGCCAGCCGCTTTGCAAGATCCCGCTCCCATGGCCAAAGACAAAACCCTTTTCACCTGCACCGAATGTGGCGGCACCAGCCCGCGCTGGCTGGGCAAGTGCCCATCCTGCGGCGCCTGGAACACCCTGATCGAATCGGTGGCGGAGGCGGGACCGGGCAAGAACCGCTACAGCGGCGCGCAGTTTGCCGGGCTGGCGCAGGCGCAGGCCGTCATGCCGCTGGCGGCCATCGAGGCCACGGACATCGCGCGCACGCCCAGCGGTATCGACGAACTGGACCGGGTGCTGGGCGGGGGCATCGTGGAAGGTGGCGTGGTGCTGATCGGGGGCGACCCGGGCATCGGCAAATCCACCCTGTTGCTGCAGGCGCTTGATGCGCTGCACCGCGCCGGCCTGCCCACCCTGTATGTCACCGGGGAAGAAAGCGGCGCCCAGGTTGCGCTGCGATCGCGCCGCCTGGGTTTGCACCAGAGCCAGGTCAACGTGCTGGCCGAAATCCAGCTGGAAAAAATACTG
>JANJSZ010000236.1 GCA_024711405.1 Acidovorax sp. | reverse complement strand
ATGCCCATGGCCAGCCCCGCCACGGTGAGCGTGAGCCAGGTGCTGGGCGAGCCGATGAAGGGCAGCACCAGCAGGGCCAGCAGCGGCACCAGCGCCAGCGGCTTCCAGTCCAGCGGCCTGTTCATGCGCGGTCTCCCCTGGACATATCCGATGCTTCTTTTTTGACGGTTGATAGCACCTTGCCATCAATCGCTGCGGGCTGTTTTGGCGTGTAATTCACAGCGACAACCCCAGCAGCGTGCGCTGCAGCGCCTCGTCCTCGGCCAGCGCGGCCATGCTGCCCGCGTGCACCACCCGGCCGTTGTCCATCACCGCCACGGTGTCGCCCAGGCGTTGGGCGAAGTGGATATTCTGTTCGACCAGAAAAAGGGTCACGCCGCTCTTCTTGAGCTGGTCGAAGGCCTCGATCATGTTGTGGATGATGGCCGGTGCCAGCCCCTTGCTGGGCTCGTCGATGATCAGCAGATCGCGCGGCTCGACCATGGCGCGCGCCACGGCCACCATCTGCTTTTGCCCGCCGCTGAGCTTGCCTGCCGGGTGGTTCCAGAACTTCTCCACGGCCGGGAAGAGCCGGAAGATCCACTGCAGGCGCGCCTGGTCCATCTGCGCGGCGTTGCCGGCCTTGCGCGCGGCCAGCAGCATGTTCTCCTTGACCGTGAGGTCGGCGAAGATGCCCATGTTCTCGGGCACATAGGCGATGTTCAGGTGCGCGATCTGCGGTGTGTGCATGCGCGTGATGTCGCGCCCGTCGAAAGCGATCTGGCCCTGCGAGGCCTGCCACAGGCCCATGATGGTGCGCAGCGTGGTGGTCTTGCCCGCGCCATTGCGGCCCAGCAGCATGGTGAGCTGGCCCCGGGGTACGGCCAGATCGACGCCGTGCAGGATGTGGTACGCGCCGATGTGGGTGTGCACGCCCCGCAGTTCGAGAAGGTTGGCCCTGCTCATGCAGCCTCCCTATCGGCATTCTTGGTGATGCCCAGATACGCCTCTTGCACCACCGGCGAGGCAATCACTTCTGCGGGCGGGCCGTCGGCCACCAGCGTGCCGTTGGTCAGCACGATGATGCGGTCGGCCAGCTCGCGCACCACGTCCATCTTGTGCTCCACCAGCAGGATGGTCTTGGTCTTGTCCTGCTTCAGCGCGCGGATCAGGTTGAGGATGACGGGCGCCTCGTCGTGCCCCATGCCGGCCGTGGGCTCATCGAACATGTAGACCTGCGGCTCCAGTGCCATGAGCAGCGCCACTTCGAGCTTGCGCTGGTCACCGTGCGGCAGGCTGGCCACGGGGGTGTCGCGCCGCTCCAGCATCGCCACGGACTGCAGGATGGCTTCAGCCCGCGCGGTGAGCTGGCGGTGGTCGCTCCAGATGCTCCAGAGATTCAGGCCCCGGCGGTGCTTGCCGGCCTGCGTGGCCTGCACGGCCAGGCGCACGTTCTCCAGCACGCTCAGGCCCGGGAACAGGTTGGTGAGCTGGAACGCCCGGCCGAGCCCTGCGCGCGTGCGCGCCGAAGGCGCCAGGCCCGTCAGATCCTGCCCGCCCAGCGTCACCCTGCCGCCGGTGGCCCGCAGCTGCCCCGAGATGAGGTTGAAGTACGTGGTCTTGCCTGCCCCGTTGGGGCCCACGATGGCGGTGAGCGTGCCCGGCTCGAACGCGCAGGTCACGGCATTCACCGCCACATGGCCACCGAAGCGGATGGTCAGGTCATGGGTCGCCAGCATCGAAGGTCGAGGCTCCACAGGAATTTAAAGAAAAGCAGCCCCGGCGCCTGATGAGAAAGCGCTTCAAGCGATCAAAGCAGGCGTATCAGGCCCGCCGGTGCGCGGCGGACCCTGGCCGTCAGCGCTTGTTCCGGATCGGAACCTGCATCTCTTCCGGCTTGATCTCGCGCACCAGTTCGGGCACGCCCCAGGCGAAGGCCGGGTCCACCTTGATCTTGAAGTGGTACATGCTCTGCAGCGCCTGGTGGTCTTCCTTGCGGAAGGTCATCTTGCCCTTGGGCGTATCGAAGCTCATGCCTTCCATGGTCTTGATGAGCTTGTTGGTGGTGGTGTCGCCCCCCGTGGCCTTGAGCGCCGTGACCAAGGCCATGGCCGAACTGAAGCCGCCGGCCGTGAAGAAATCGGGCGGGGCCTTGAACTGCTTGTAGTGCGCCGATACCAGCGCTTCATTGACCGGGTTCTTGGGGATGCCAAAGTAGTAGTAGGTGGCGCCTTCCATGCCCGGGAAGTTCTTGAAGCTGGCCATGGCCGGCAGGATGTTGCCGCCCGTGGCGATCTCGATGCCGTAGCGCTTGAGATCCATGTCGGCGATCTTGAACGGGTTGCCCGCGCCGGCCCAGACGATCCAGATGATCTTGCGGCCCGGCTGGTCCTTGAGCTTGTCGATCAGGCGCTGGGCGCCGGCGGTGAAATCGGTGGTGCTGGTGGGCAGGTATTCCTCGTGCACCAGCTTGGCGTTCTTGAGGGCGTCCTTGAAGGCTTTCACGCCGTCGCGGCCGAAGGCGTAGTCCTGCGCCAGCGTGGCGATGGTCACGCCCGGCTTGTCGATGGCCACGGCGTTCGAGATGGCGTCCTGGCTGCTATTGCGGCCGGTGCGAAAGATGTACTTGTTCCACTTGTCGCCGGTGATGGCATCGGCCACGGCGGGCTCGACCAGCAGGATCTTCTTGTATTCCTCGGCCACGGGCAGCAACGCCAGCGCCACGCCGGAGGACGTGGGCCCCACGGCGATGTCGGCCTTGTCATCCGAGTAGGCCGATGCCAGCAGGCTCTTGCCCAGGTCGGGCTTGCCCTGGTCGTCCTTCTCGATCACCACGATCTTCTTGCCATTGATGGCCATGCTGCCGCCGGTGGCGTAGTTCAGGCCCAGCAGCAGGCCGGTCTGCGTCTGCTTGCCATAGGCTTCCAGCGGACCCGTCTTGCTGTAGACATGGGCGATGCGGATCTCGCCCGACTGGCTGAACACCGGTGCCGAAAGGGTGGCGGCCAAGGCGGCCAGCGCGACCAGGATGCGTCGTTGCATGGGGACTGTCTCCTTTGGGTTTGCCTGAACACTGCACAGATCGTGCCAATCATCAAGGCGTTGATTTATAGGAACAAATGATGCACACACCCTGAAAATGCCTGAATTTCAGACGCAGTGAATGCCTGAAATTCAGACATCTGGCTGTTTTTTATTCAGGGTTTTCCAGACGTGCATAGAGCGTGGCCCGCGATATACCCAGCTGCCTGGCCGTGGCCTGCTTGTTGCCGCCATGGGCCTTGAGCGCTGCGGCAATGGCGCGCCGCTCCAGCTCGGCTACCTGTTCGGCCAGCGGGCGCAGGCAGCATTCGTCGCCCAGTGCCCCGGGGTCGGCCACGGCAGCCGGCACGGGTGCCGCCGGTTCCACCCCTGCTTCGCGCAAGATGCGTTCGAGCTGGTAGGCATCGATGGACTGCGAATCGCTGCGCATGGCGGCCTGCTCCAGCACATTGCGCAGCTCGCGGATGTTGCCGCGCCAGGGCTGGCCCGCCAGCAATGCCATGGCGTCGGGCTGCAACTCGGGCGGCGCCGTGCCGTTGCGCAGCGCCAGGTCTTCGCCCAGCACCTCCACCAGCGCAGGGATGTCGCCGCGCCGCTCGCGCAGCGGCGGCACGCGCACCGGCAGCACATGCAGCCGGTAAAAAAGGTCTTCGCGAAAACGGCTGTCGCGCACCAGGGCGCCCAGATCCCGCGAGGTGGCAGCCACCACGCGCACATTGAACGGCACCAGCTTGTTCGAGCCCAGCGGTTCGATCTCGCCCTCCTGCAGCGCGCGCAGCAGCTTGGCCTGCAGGTTTTGCGGCATGTCGCCGATTTCATCGAGAAACAGCGTGCCACCGTCGGCCAGCTTGAACTTGCCATCGCGCCCCTTGCGGTCGGCGCCGGTGTAGGCGCCGGGCGCCACGCCGAAGAACTCGGCTTCGAGCAGCGTGTCGGGCACGGCGGCGATGTTGACGCTGACAAACGGGCCGCTGGCGCGGCTCGACGCCGCATGGATGGCATGGGCCAGCAGTTCCTTGCCCGTGCCGGTTTCACCCAGCAGCAGCACGGGGCTGGACGACTGCGCGGCACGGCGCGCCTGGCGCTTGACCTCGGCCGCCGCGGGGCTCGACCCGATGAAGCTGGCAAAGGTGTACTTGGCGCGCCGCTCGCCATCGCCCGACACGGCCAGCGAGCGGCTGCGCTGGCTGGCCAGCTCGCGCCGCGCATCATCGAGATCGCGCTGCAACAAGGCAAACTTGCCGATCAGGGGTTGCAGCGTGGTCTCGGGATGGTCGAACAGCACGATGCCGATGGCACCAATCACGCGCTCG
>JANJSZ010000232.1 GCA_024711405.1 Acidovorax sp. | reverse complement strand
CTGGCTGCCCTGGGGGTCGGCGCGGCGGTCCATGCGGGCGCGCACCGAGCCCTCGACCACGGGATTGACGATCTCCAGGTGCGAGGGGTTGAAGGCCAGCGAGAGGTGCACCGGGCCGCCGGACGTGGTCACGTCCGAGCTGAAGCCCTGGTGGTACTTGACGTCGCCGCTGGGCAGGTCTTCCGGCGCCGTGTGGTCGAACTCGGCGAACAGGTCGGCCGGCATCTTGCCCAGCGAGTTCACCAGCACGTTCAGGCGACCGCGGTGGGCCATGCCGATCACGATTTCCTGCACGCCCTTGGCGCCGGCCGACTGGATCAGCTCGTCCATGGCGGCGATGAAGCTCTCGCCGCCTTCGAGCGAGAAGCGCTTCTGCCCAACGTACTTGGTGTGCAGGAAGCGTTCCAGCCCTTCGGCAGCCGTGAGGCGGTCGAGGATGTGGCGTTTGCGGTCGGCGTTGAACTGGGGCTTGCTGCGGATGCCTTCCAGCTTTTGCTGCCACCAGCGCTTTTGCGCCTGGTTGGTGGTGTACATGTACTCGGCGCCGATGGTGCCGCAGTAGGTTTCATGCAGCGCGTTGAGCAGCTCGCGCAGCGGCATCTTGTCCTTGCCGAAGAAGGTGTTGCTCGTGTCGAACACCGTTTCCTGGTCGGCATCACTGAAGCCGTAGAACGACGGCTCCAGTTCGGGAATGGCGGGACGCTCGGTGCGCTTCAAGGGGTCCAGGTCGGCCCAGCGCTGGCCCACGTTGCGGTAGGCGGCAATCAGCTGCTGCACGGCGGTGCGCTTGCGGCCCATTTCGGCGTCGGCACTGGCCACCACCACCTTGGTGCCACCCTGCTTTGCACGCTCGGCAAAGGCGTTGATTACGGGCAGGTGGGGAACGTCGCGGGCGTTGGAGCCGTCCACGGCCGGCACATGCTGCAGCGCATCAAAATACTCGCGCCACGTGTCGGGCACGCTGCCGGGGTTGGCAAGGTAGTTTTCGTACATCTCTTCGACATAGGGCGCATTGCCGCCGAAGAGGTAGGTATTGCCTTGGTAGGCTTGATAGACGGATGTCGTATCGCTCATATTCCGCTGACCTCCGCTTCCCTTGGGGAAGCATTAGCTGGTTGAGAAACCTTCCGCGACACGGCTGGACCGATTGGCGGATGCGACTGTGGCTGGGGAAGGGCCTTTGGTACGGGGCGTATTGTGCCACCGAACCACCAACCGGTCCTGCCAAGAATCCGGGATTTATCCCGCCCCCGGGGCCGGCGCGCCAGGCGGGCATCATTCACTCGCGTACAGTGCGGGCATTCCATCTGCCAGCCGACGCCCATGCCATCCCCCCCCTTTGAGAACCGCGTGTTCCTGATTCTCCTGACCCTGGTCACGCTCGCCTTCGGGGCCATTCTGTGGCAATTTCATGGCGCCGTTTTCTGGGGGGTGGTGCTGGCGATCCTGTTTGCCCCCCTGCATCGCCGGCTGTTGCGGCGCATGCCCCGCAGCCCCAACCTGGCAGCCCTTGCCACCTTGTCGCTGTGTTTGGTGGTCGTCATCTTGCCCATGACCCTGATCACCGTGACCCTGGTCCAGGAAGCCACGGGCATCTACGACCGCCTCAAATCAGGCCAGCTGAACTTTGGCCAGTACCTGCAGCAGATCCTGGCCGCGATGCCCGCCTGGGCCACCGGCCTCCTGGAGCGTTTCAACCTCACGACCCTGGCCGAATTGCAGGAAAAACTGTCGTCCGTGGCGGTGCAGGCCAGCCAGTTCTTTGCGACCCAGGCGCTCAGCGTAGGGCAGAACACCCTGGAATTCGTGGTGGGCTTTGGCGTGATGCTGTACCTGCTGTTCTTTCTGCTGCGCGATGGCGCGGCGCTGGCCACGCGCATCAGCCACGCCATGCCGCTCGGCACCGAGCACAAGCACCAGCTGGCCCACAAGTTCACCACCGTGATCCGGGCCACCGTGAAGGGGAACATCGTGGTGGCAGCGTCGCAAGGGGCGCTGGGCGGCCTGATTTTCTGGATTCTGGGCATCCAGGCCCCCGTGCTCTGGGGCGTGGCCATGGCCTTTTTGTCGCTGCTGCCCGCCGTGGGCGCAGGACTGGTCTGGGGGCCCGTGGCCTTGTATTTCCTGGCCACTGGCGCCGTGGCGCAGGGCATGGTGCTGGTCCTCTATGGTGTGGGGGTGATCGGCCTGGTGGACAACATCCTGCGCCCAATTTTGGTGGGCAAGGACACCAAGATGCCCGACTATGTGGTGCTGATCTCCACGCTGGGCGGCATGGCCCTGTTCGGGCTGACCGGGTTTGTCATCGGCCCCGCGATTGCCGCCCTGTTCATGGCCAGCTGGGATCTGTTCGCCCCCCCGCGTCCGCCGGCCAGTCCGCCGGATTCGAAGCGCTGAGCCCAGCCGGCAAAAAACTACATATTGAATAGCTTCCTGTGCCTGCCGCAGTTGTCCATCACCCGGTGCACATCCGCCCCTTATTTCCGCGCATAGATTTGGTCGAAGCCCGCGTTGTCGGCATTGAGCAGCGTCACAGACTGTGCAAACGACGGCGATGCCGTCAGGGCCAAACCACCCGCCAGGGCGGCAGCGAAGGGAAACTTGATAAAGTTGCGGTGAAAGTTCAGGGAAGGCCTCTTGTCGGGAATGGGTTGCGGTGCGAAACACCGATGCAACGCATTCCGAAAGGCCCTCTTCAAAACTGAAACAACCAAGATTTCAGTTTTTTATATCCAAAACATCTTAGCGAGCACTGTGTGCTCACCCCACCACAAGGAAACCCCATGGCACGCACCGTTCAATGCATCAAGCTCGGCAAGGAAGCCGAAGGCCTCGACTTCCCGCCCTACCCCGGTGAACTGGGCAAGCGCATCTGGGAGAACGTCAGCAAGCAGGCCTGGGCCGACTGGATCAAGCACCAGACCATGCTGGTGAATGAAAACCGCCTGAACCTGGCCGACGCCCGCGCCCGCCAATACCTGGCCCGCCAGATGGAGAACCATTTCTTTGGCGGCGGCGCAGACGCCGCGGCGGGCTATGTTCCGCCCAGCGCGTAACGGAGTGCAGCGCTGCAAAAGTGGTTTGACTTTCAACAGTCATCAGGTGACGGTCCGGGTCAGGCCTCGGCCTGCGCGCCACCAGGCTCCTGCGTCTTTTTTCACACCGTCCCATGTCCGAACCCATTGACTGGCTACCGGACGGCACCCCGTTCAGCCCCCGCTTCAGCGACCGGTACCACAGTGAAAACGGTGGGCTGGACCAGGCGCACCAGGTTTTCCTGCACGGCTGCGGGCTACCGGCGGCCTGGGCCGGGCAGGCCCAGTGGCGCATTCTCGAAACCGGGTTCGGCTTTGGGCTGAATTTTCTGGTCACCTGGGCTGCATGGCGGGCCGATGCGCAGCGTCCCCGCCTGCTGCACTTCATCTCGACGGAGGCCTGGCCCGTCGGTGCCGCAGATCTGCTGCGTGCTGCCTCGGCCCATCCGGCACTTGCGCCCTTGGCCCAGGAACTGCACGACCAGTTCTGGGGACTGTTGCCCGGCGTACACCGCCTCACGTTTGACGGCGGGCGCGTGCTGCTCACGCTGTGCATCGGTGACGCGCAAACGGTGCTGCGCCAGCAGGAATGGACCGTGGATTCGGTCTATCTGGACGGATTCAGCCCCCAGCGCAATCCGGATCTCTGGAACCTGCATACGCTCAAGGCCGTGGCGCGCTGTTGCCGCCGGGGCACGCGCCTGGCCACCTGGACCATTGCGCGCTCGGTGCGCGACGCCCTCACGCAATGCGGCTTCAATGCAGAGAAGGTGCCGGGCGTGCCGCCCAAGCGCGA
>JANJSZ010000206.1 GCA_024711405.1 Acidovorax sp. | reverse complement strand
AGGCTGCATTCGACGTTGGATTACCTCAGTCCGATGCAATACGAGCAACGCTGGTACGAGGCACAGCGCAAAAAGGCCGCGTGACTTGTGGGTTAAGAACTCCACCAAGCAGGGGCAAGGTCATACACCCATCCCGCGTGGCGTCAAGACGTCGATGTGGTGGTGGGACAGGCGGCGCGCGCGCTTGCCTACGTGACCATTCCCAAGTCCACGCTCACTGAACAGGCAGCTGAAATGGCTGAGTACGTTCAAACTGTTGCGCTCGCAGCTGGTCGTGTACAGCCGGTCCCTTTGCACATCTTGATTGAAACCCATGGGGCACTTGAGAGCGCCTTTGAGCTGGCAAGGCTTCCGAACGTTGAAGTGCTGGATTTCGGGTTGATGAATTTCGTCAGTGACCACCACGGTTTGATTCCGGCTACTGCGTTGCGTAGCCCTGGTCAGTTTGACCATCGATTGCTGGCTCGAGCGAAGGCCCAGGTGGTGGCTGCAGCCGCCGCTGCTGGTGTTGTGCCCGCCCACAACGTCTGTTTGACTTTGAAGGACGAGGCAGTTATCCGGTCAGACGCCCGCCGGGCAAAAGAGGAATTTGGTTTCCAGCGGATGTGGAGCATCTACCCCGCCCAGATTCCTGTCATCGTCAACACAATGCGCCCTAGCTATGACGATGTGCTCGATGAGACCGAAATTTTGATGCTCGCACAAGACGCAAGCTGGGGACCAATTCAATACAAGGGTGTGGACGACGCGAAAGTCGCCAAAGCGCGCAGGCAGGTCACGCCAGGCAATGCCAGCGCGGTACCCGGCTCTACGGGATGACGACCGCACGTCAGCAGCAGTGGCAGAGGTGGGCGGACCATGCCATCTCCGGGCCTATTCATCAGGGGCAAGGTCAAACCTCTTTAGCGATTCAAATTTTGAATCGCGGACTGCGTAACGTTAGATCACCGCGTCCGGCCAGTTCTCTAGAGTCGTAGCCATTACAGCGCATGGATTGTTATGACGACGTCAAGTATTTTTAAGGATGATGTTCTGCATGACCGCGTCGCGATCATCACGGGCGGTAGCTCGGGACTCGGGTTCGGCATGGCGGCCGCTTATCAGGCGCTCGGTGCGCATGTTGTGCTGGTCGGCAGGGACTCCGAGAAGCTGGCCCATGCCAAAGCGGACCTCGAACCTCTCGGCCATGATGTGCTTACTTTTGCGTCCGACGTGCGGAGCTACGACGGCACTACGGCCCTCGTTGATCAAGTGATGAATAAGTTCGGTCGCATCGATGTCCTGATCAACAACGCAGCCGGCAACTTCCATTGCCCATTTGAACAGTTGTCCCCCAATGGCTGGCGCGCAGTCGTGGATATTGACCTCAATGGAACCTTCAACTTCTGTCATGCCAGCCTGATCGGCCTCAAGCAGTCGAAATGGGGAGGCCGCGTGATCAATATTTCGCTCGCTCAAGCGGCGTCGGGTTGGCCCGGGAGCGCGCACGCGGCCTCGGCAAAAGCAGGCGTTACCGCGCTGACCAGATCCTTGGCGGTGGAGTGGGGGCCATACGCCATTCGGGTCAACAATATCCTGCCTGGCCCCATCGCAAATACGGAAGGGGTGAAGCGTCTGTATGAAGACCGTGGTCAAGCGGAGAAGGAACTGAATCGGCTTTGCCTGGACTCATTCGGGCATACCGATGACATTGCCAATGCGGCTGTCTATTTGGCCTCCGAGGCAGGAAATTTCATCACCGGCTGTGACCTCTCGGTGGACGGCGGTCGCTGGCTCAAGCGTGCTTGGGTCTGAAGCACGGTTTCAAGTTGCAGATCAAAGGGGTCGCAAAACATGCATTTCCTTGAGCCAGTTCTCAATCCAAGAAGCGTTGCAGTGGTTGGCGCATCGCCAAAGACAGGTTCGTTTGGTGGAGCGGTCGTCCGCAATCTCGTCAAGCACTTCCAGGGAGAGATCTATCCCGTCAATCCGCAATACGCAACCGGGGACATCGAAGGCAAACGTTGCTTCGCCTCGCTATGCGAATTGCCCCAGGTGCCAGATTGTCTTGGGATTGCGGTGTCGGCAGACCTGGTGCCCGGAGTCCTCGAAGACGCAGCGAAGGCGGGAATCAAGAACGCCATCGTCTTCTCGTCAGGCTTCTCCGATCTTGGCAACGACATGGGACGTGCCAAACAAGCTCGGCTGGTCGAGCAGGCGCAGGCATTGGGCATTCGACTGCTTGGTCCAAATTGCACCGGCGTCGTCAATGTGCATACCGGTGCAGCATGCAACATCTTGCCCAGCATCGTCGACTTGCCCATGGTCCGCGGCGATGTTGCAGTCATTGGTCAAAGTGGCGCTTTAGGCTACGTGGTGCTGCAAGCCATGCATCGCGGAGTCGGTTTCAGCAAATTGATCTCGACAGGAAACTCCTGTGACGTGGATCTGGCAGATCTGATCAACTATTTGATCGAGGATGAGGCAACCAAGGCGATAGCGCTGCTGTTCGAGAGCATTCCGGACGGCCAACGCTTTTCAGCGGCGCTGAACAATGCATTCATCGCTGGCAAGCCGGTAGTCGTTTACAAAATTGGGACGACCACATCGGGTCAACGCGCCGCGCTTTCGCATTCGGGAATGCTGGCTGGAGACCAAGCCGCCTATGAGGCAGTTTTCTACCGGGCAGGCGCTATTCAGGTTCATGCATTCGAAGCGCTGCTGGAGACGGCAGTGTTCTTTGCGCGCCATGGTCACAAGCAACCCCAAGGAGATGGGATCGGCGTCATTTCTGGATCGGGTGGGTCTGTCGTCATGGCAGCCGACAAGGCGGATACCTACAAACTGAAGTTGCCGGATCCTCTGGAAAAGACCAAGCGGGAGCTTGCTGCCCGCCTACCTTCGTTCGCAGCCATTGCCAATCCAGCGGACGTGACGGCTGAATCGATCAGAGATCAATCGATGTATCAGGAATGTGTCCAGATCTTTGCTGAAGACCCGCAGTTCTCCAGCGTCATCGTCCTGATGCCATCTGCCCATGGACAGGCAGCGATTGCTCGCGCTCAGGCATTGGTGGACCTCGCAGAACGAATCGAAACTCCGTTGTCGCTGGTATGGATGAATGAGTGGTACGAAGGGGTGGGCTCCGATGTGTATGACCGCAGCGACTCGCTTGCGGTGTTCCGCTCATTAGACCGATGTATGCACGCGCACCGCGCGTGGGTGGATTACCACCAGCGCCGCCAATCCCTGGGCACCGAGCGCCGGCAGGAGGTTCTGGATGGGTTCGCGGTGCCTGCCGTTCCCCCTCAGGCGGGAAGCAAAACACTGTCAGAACGCGAAGCCAAGTGCATTCTCGGTCAACTCGGTTTCCCGGTCAGCCAGGATGTCTGCGTGGGCTCCGCAGCAAGCGCCGTTGAAGCGGCAGAGGCCATTGGGTACCCTGTGGTGATCAAGGTCGATGCGGCACAGATCCCCCACAAGACGGACGTGGGTGGCGTCAAGCTCAACCTGGGGAACGCCCAGGCGGTCGAGACGGCCTGCGGAGAAATCGAGGTCGCATGCCGATCGCTGTTGCCGCAAGGCCAAGCTGTGAAGTTTTCGGTACAGCCCATGGTGCAACCGGGAACCGAAATGATCATCGGCGCTCGCCTTGATCCTCAGTTCGGCCCAATGGTCGTGTACGGCTTTGGCGGGGTATGGGTGGAAGTGCTGAAGGATGTAGCGGTCAGCCAGGCACCTGTGGGTCGCAACGAGGTGCTTGAAAAGCTTGCGAAGCTGCAACTCTACCCCCTGCTGACAGGAGTTCGTGGAGCGATGGCGCGTGACATCGAGGCGTTTGCAGACATGGTGGTCAACGTCTCTCGCACTATTGCAGCGAACTCACACTGGATCAGCGAGATCGATGTGAATCCAGTCATCCTCCACGATCGCGGTGGGGTAGCCGTTGATGCATTAATGGCAGTCCATTGATTCGACCAAGAAAACCAGGAGACAACACTATGAGAGCTACACGGCGTTCCTTACTCTGCATGACATTCTGTGCGGCGGTGACCCCACTGATTCCGCTGATGGCAAGTGCCCAGACCGTGAACTGGCCGACCAAGGCCGTGCGGATTGTGGTGCCTTTTCCGCCCGGCGGAGCCATCGACGCCATGATCCGCGCAATGGTCCCCAACCTGACTGAATCTCTAGGGCAGGCCGTCATCATCGAGAACAAGCCAGGTGCAGGAGGTGTTCTTGGCACCGAATCCGTATTGCGCGCCAACGACGGGCACACGCTGCTCATGACGGCGATGGGCCATACGCTCTATCCCGAGTTGAACGCAGGCCTCAAATTCGATCCACTGGATGATTTCAAACCCATTGCTTCTATTGGCGTCGTGCCAAACGTGGTGGTGGTTCCGGCAGATTCGCCCTTCAACAATCTGGGAGATCTGATTCGCTATGCCAAGAGGCATCCGGGCAAGCTCACCTATGGGAGCGCGGGTAATGGAACGTCCCTGCATTTGACCGCAGCACTGTTCATGCATCAGGCGGGCATCGATGTGCAACATGTGCCCTATAAGGGCTCGGCCCCAGCTGTCACAGACCTGATTGCAAGCCGCATCGACATGATGTTTGACAGTTCCACTTCGGCCAGCTCTTTCATCGCCGTCAAGAAGCTGAAAGCTCTCGCAGTCGCTGCGACCGATCCTTCCCCGCTGCTGCCCGGTGTCCCGACGATTGCCCAAAGCGGCGTGCCGGAATACAAGATCAGGTGGTGGTATGGCTTGCTAGCGCCCGCAAGCTTGAGCGATGCAGCAATCGATCGTGTCAATGAAGCCGTTCAAAAAGCCTGGACCGACCCCGAACTCATCCAGCGCTTTGCCAACATCCGGGTCGAGCCGCTCAAAATGACGCGAAAGGAGTTTTCATCCATGGTGAAGGCCGATCGCGGTTTCTGGAAGCAACGCATTCCGGAACTGGGCATCAAACCCAGCTGAACCACCATCAATCATCTCGCGTCGCACAGGCAATCAAATCATGCAGGCTCCTCGCTTTATCTCCGTCTCGATGCAGGAGGTAAAGCGGCATGGTGACAGGCTCCGCCTCCAAGAGCACGGGCCGGTACACCAAATTCGGAGTGACCATATTTTGCAGCGATGCGGCGACCAGTGCGATGCCCGAGGACAGCGAGGCCATGAACGCCGCACTTTGCATATCCGCAGCTTCAGCTTGAACCTCCGGGACGAACCCGGCTTTCTTGCAAAGCTCTATCAGCTGGTCCGCCACACTCGGTGAAAATCGACCGGTGTAAATGATGAACGGAAACGGCGAGAGATCCTTGACTTCAAGTTGGCTGCGAGTGGCAAGAGGATGATCGGAGTTCAATGCCGCGGCTATGGGCTCATTGATCAAGCGTATGGCGGATATGCCTTGGGCATGGGTGAGGGATCGCACGACTGCCACGTCTATTTTTCCTTCCAGCAGCATGCTCACCTGCGAACTCTTGTCCGCAGAGATCAAGTCAAAGCCATACTCTGGAAAGCGCCGCTGGAATTTTGCCAGCACGGCAGAGAATATTCCAAGCATGACGCTCGGTGTGGTTGCGATCCGCAGCTTCGCAGTTTGAGGTCGCACGGCATTTTGCGCAGCGCGCACGCCATTGCGCAGGTGACGCATGCCTTGCTCGACTTCGAGCAAGAATGCCCTCCCTGCGGCAGTCAGCTCAACACAGGCAGGCTTGCGAGCGAGCAGCTCCACGCCGAGTTCCTCTTCAAGCAGCCGTATCTGTCGGCTGACAGGGGGCTGGGAGCGATGAATGGTCTCTGCACCTCTGCCGAAGTGACCGGCTTTCGCCACCGCAATAAAACACTCGATTTGGCTTAGCTTCATTTTCTACTCCCCACTTCGCCCCTCCTCCATTACGAGCTCACACGCTGGGTGGGTCGATTCCGATATTTCCAAAGGCTCGGCAACATGCACTGGCCACTTGGTGACTGAGTACAGGCAATCATTGCGAAACTGTCCAACAGTCGCTTCGTGACAGTCAGCGTCAGCACGCCTAGTGACACCACCGATCAGGGACAGGATGATCAGGTCCACTCTAGTGCACTTTCCGAGCCTTCCGACGATTTCAAGCGCAGGATAACGAGAAGCTTTCATCGCCAATGGAACGGCACCATTATGGGCACCGACGGGGAACCGATTGCGTTCCTCATCCACGCGAACGTCCACGCCGGGCACGCGCCCGGCTACTCAGTCCTGTTGGCCGGGAAAGACCGGATGCCACTCCACGCTTTCGGGCGAGAAGCGGCGGATGCGCAGTGAACTCAGGAACTCGGCGTACTGCTCGAGTGAGTCGTAGGGGCCATGGACGCCGTTGACGCCGGTCCATTCGGGGCCGGCGCCGTAGTCCATGGCCATGATCTTCCCGTCGTTCATGAACCCGGTCACCCAGTGGTGAGGCTGACCGTACTGGTTCTTGATGTAGATGAGCTTGGCCTGGTACTCGGGATTGATTCGGTTGAGGGCTTGCAGCGCGAAGTTGGCCGAGTCGGTGCAATACCCGGTCTTGCCCTCGAAAGTGCTTTGGGGCGCACGGGCCAGCAGGGCCGGATTGGCGGGTGCGACTGATGATGAGGTCCAGGCGGCTCTTATCGAACACGAAGTTCTGCTTGAGCCAGCGGGCCACATCTTCGTAGGACTTCCACTGACCCACTGCGATGTCGAAGTCGGTGGCCTCCGCTATGGAGAGGCCCGGCAGTGCTAGGTGAGTCGCCTCGGGGCGGTTCACTGCGGGCTTGCGCTTGGGGTTTGCTCATGTGGGGATTGTCGCGTTGGCTGCGGCGACGTCGGGCAAGGGGGAGGTTTTTAGAGGGGCGGATTCAAAAGTGAAGTGCAACACCCTGGGTTTCAATGAACGAGGGTGGAGTGCTGCGGGCTGTTGATCAGCAACTCGCGGTATACGGCCAGTGGTGATCGTACCCCCAGTCCTTTTCTGGGGCGGTTGTTGATTT
>JANJSZ010000189.1 GCA_024711405.1 Acidovorax sp. | reverse complement strand
CAGATCCACTGGCCCGAGCGCCATGTGCCGGCCTTTGGCACCAGGTACTACGATCCGGCCAAGGAAACCGCGCAGACGCCCATCCACGAGCAGCTGCAGGCACTGGCTGGCCTGGTCAAGGCCGGCAAGGTGCGCCATGTGGGCCTGTCGAACGAAACGCCCTATGGCGTGCACGAGTTCGTGCGCCTGGCCGAGGCGCATGGCCTGCCGCGCGTGGCGACGGTGCAGAACCCGTATTGCCTGATCAACCGCAGCTACGACAACGCGCTCGACGAAACCTGCCACCGCCTGAATGTGTCGCTGCTGGCCTATTCGCCGCTGGGCTTTGGCCTGCTGACGGGCAAATACGACGCCAGCGGCATCGAAGGACCCAACGCACCCCAGGGCGCCCGCATTGCCAGCTATGAGTCGGTGCGCAGGCAGCGCTGGGGCCGCCCCGAGGCGCTGGCCGCCGCGCGCCGCTACAACCAGCTCGCGCGCGAACATGGCCTCACGCCCACGCAGCTGGCGCTGGCCTTGTGCTACGGCAACTGGCGCGTGGCCAGCTCCATCATCGGCGTGACCTCGCTGGCGCAGCTCGACGAAGATCTGGCCGCCTGGGGCACGGCGCTCTCGCCCGAGCTGCTGGCGGCCATCGACCAGATCCGCTGGCAGGTGGGTGATCCTGCCATTTGAGATGAAATAGGCTTTTAACGCTTTCTGAGTGAGCGCCACCAGCTATTATTTTTGAAGTAATCATGGCCAAAAAGGACAGCAAGGGCGTGCATGTGAGCGAGACCCCCGCCACGCAGATGCTCAAGGCGCACCAGGTGGAATTCACCGAGCACCCCTACGACTACGTGGCGCATGGCGGCACCGCCCACAGCGCGGCCAGCCTGGGGCTGCATGAGCACACCGTGGTCAAGACGCTGGTGATGCAGGACCAGGACGCCAGGCCGCTCATCGTGCTCATGCATGGCGATTGCAAGGTGTCCACCAAGAACCTGGCGCGGCAGATCGGCGCCAAGTCGGTCGAGCCCTGCCAACCCGAGGTGGCTAACCGCCACAGCGGCTACCTGGTGGGTGGCACCTCGCCGTTTGGCACGCGCAAGGCCATGCCCGTATTTATCGAGGAAAGCATTCTTGCACTGCCGCGCATTGCCATCAACGGCGGGCGGCGCGGTTTTCTGGTGCAGATCGACCCGCAGGTGTGCGTGCAGCTGCTGAGGGCCACGCCGGTGCATTGCGCGCTGGCAGAATAGGCCGCCCCGGCGCACCGCGCCGTGTTGTCGTCCCCCGAAGGAGCTGATTTGAACGCCGTGTACCCCGTCCTTGCCACTGTGGCTGCCTACCTGTTGGGCTCGCTGTCGTTTGCCGTCATCGTGACGCGCCTCATGGGGCTCAATGACCCGCGCACCTATGGCAGCAAAAACCCTGGTGCCACCAACGTGCTGCGTTCGGGCAGCAAGGCCGCCGCCATCGTCACCCTGCTGCTCGATGCGGTGAAAGGCTGGCTGCCCGTGGTGCTGGTGCGCTGGTTTGGCCAGCCCTATGGCCTGGAGGATGGCACGATGGCGCTGGTGGGGCTGGCGGCTTTCCTGGGGCATCTGTGGCCCGTGTTCTTCCGCTTCGAGGGAGGCAAGGGCGTGGCCACCGCGTTGGGCGTGCTGCTGGGCATCAGCGGCTGGCTGGGGCTGGCCACCGCGCTCACCTGGCTCATCGTGGCGTTCTTCTTTCGGTATTCGTCGCTGGCCTCGCTGGTGGCTGCAGTGTTTGCGCCGGTGTATTACCTGCTGGTCAGCGGCGTGGTCTGGTATGCCGAGACCAGCATTGCGGTCGCCATCGCCGTCATGTCCATGCTGCTGGCCTGGCGCCACAAGGACAACATCCGGCGCCTGCTCGAAGGCAAGGAGTCGCGCCTGGGGCGGTCCAAGGCGGCACCAGAGCCAAAAAAGAAGCCGTAGTAGCGCTCTGCCTGGCGTCCTGCCGGCGCGCCGTGGACGGCTCAGAGTGCGCCGGACGCCGTCACCAGCCCCACCAGGCCCGAGTTGTGCGGGGTGGCCGCATACAGCCCCAGCCGCACCATCGTGCGGTGGTTGAGTGCCATCGTCACGGTAGAGCGGGCCAGTGCCGACTGGATGCGCGGCGTGCCCACTGCAGCGGTCTGGTAGATGCCGGGCCGCGCGTGGTGTGCCCCCGTGCGGTCCAGCAGGCTGGCCACGAGGGGCTGG
Source organism: Acidovorax sp. (assembly GCA_024711405.1). Classification (GTDB taxonomy): domain Bacteria; phylum Pseudomonadota; class Gammaproteobacteria; order Burkholderiales; family Burkholderiaceae_C; genus Acidovorax. The sequence goes on along the minus strand of JANJSZ010000189.1, from coordinate 4,011 downwards.
TTGGCCTTTTCACCTCGGCGCAGCACGATGGCCGTATCACCGTTGTCCAGGCGCACAAAGGTGCCCGGCGGGCACAGGCCGACCGAGCGCACCAGCGCGTAGCCCACTTCGTCGTGCTGGTCGACTTCGTGGCTGACGATGGCGCGCACGGAATCGGTGGCGCTGCGGCCGGCGCGCGATTTGCGCGGGCTGATCATGGCGGCGTAGCGGTCGATGGTGCCCAGGATGCGGGTCAGCCGGTCCTGTGGTTCCTGGTCGGCCAGCGGCAGGTGGCCGGACATGCTGGCGTGGTGCTGTCCCACCACGTCCAGCCAGAGGTCGTCGGTGATGAACAGGCGTTCGAGCAAGGCCTGGCTTTCCTGGGGGTGGTTGCGGATCGCTTCCTGCTGCGCGCCGCTGGGCTTTTCTCGTTGTTCGGCCAGCATGTCCTGCAGCGCCGTCATGGCGATATTCATGGTGAGGGCTGCGCGCACCAGGCTGTCGCGCTCCCGGGCGGGCAATTGCAGTTCCTGCGCCATGATGTGGCACAGGGTGCCGCACACCACCGCGTGCGATGCGCTGTAGCCCACCGTGGAAGTGGAGGCCAGCTGGAACATCAGGTACAGCGCGGCATCGATGTCGTGGGTCACCAGGTCCTGCAGCCAGTGGTCGAGCTGGCGCACCTTGGCCGGAAAATCCTGCACCCGAAGCGGCGCGGAAAGCACGACGGACAGTGCCGACTCCAGGTCGGACCACAGACCCAAAAGGTCTTCGTACTCGCCATCGTGGCGCGGGTTGCCAGGGGGAATTCGGGCAGACATGGGCGAGGGATCAGTGGCGCTTTTCCAGCACCATCTGATCGTTGGTGCGGGTCATCTGGAACTCGGTGAGAAAGCTGTTGCCCAGCAACACGAAGGGCATGGGCTGGGGCGTGACGATGGCCTCGACGCCGTACACCTCGACATCGCCGATGCGCACCGAATCGAGCTTCATGCGCCAGCCCTCGGTGTCGCCGTTGGCGGTGCTCATGCGCACGGGCTGGCCGCTCAGGTACTTGAGTTCCATGCGCTCCGCATCGGTGCGGCCGATGGCCACGGTGGAAGCGCCCGTGTCCACCATGTATTGCATGGTGCTGCCATTGATGGTGCCGCTGTCAATGAAATGCCCCTGGCTGTCGGCCGTCAGCACAACGCGCCTGCCGCTGCTCTTGCGGCCCACGCTCACTGGCGTTTCACCCAGGCGCAGGGTGCGCTGGCTGCCCGCGATCTCCACCAACGCCTCGTCCTTGCCGACGGTGACCACCTTCACGCCCTGATGGGATTCGCCGGCGCCCACACCCCGGGGAGCGCCGTTGTTGACGATGAGCAGGGCCTTGCTGCCCAGAATGCCGCCCAGGGTCGCCGTCTGCGCGCGCGCACACAGGGGTGCGAGCAGCAATGCGGCCAGCATCGCCAGGGCAAGGTGGAAAGGATACTGGTTCATGGTGCGGTGCAGGCGCCAGAGGTGCGTTGCGTGCATTGCATGCGGTGGGGAGCAAAGGGCCGGGCCCAGGGTATCAGTCGCGGAAGTTGTCGAAAGACAGGGGCACGTCGTTGATTTCCTTGCGGATCAGCGCCATGGCCGCCTGCAGGTCGTCGCGCTTGGCGCCGGTCACGCGCACCTTGTCCTCCTGGATGGCGGCCTGCACCTTGAGCTTGCTCTCCTTCATGAGCTTTTGCAGCTTCTTGGCCAGCTCGCTTTCGATGCCATTGCGCACCTTGATGACCTGCTTGACCTTGTCGCCGCCCATCTTCTGCACATCGCCCATGTCGAGAAAGCGCACATCCACGTTGCGCTTGGTGAGCTTGTTGCGCAGCACGTCCTCGATCTGGGTGAGCTGGAACTCGGCATCGCCCACCATGGTGATTTCCTTGTCCTTGATCTCAATGCTGGCAGAGGTGCCCTTGAAATCAAAGCGGGTGGTGATTTCTTTGACGGTGTTTTCCACCGCATTCTTCACTTCAACGAGGTTGGCTTCACAGATGGTGTCAAAAGAGGGCATGGCGGTTCTCGGTCTCTAGGAAAACGGGGGGGGCCGGGCGGGCGCGCAGGCCCCCGGTGCGACAATCGGGCCAATGGTAGTCGAGAAAAACGTCCCTTTGCAGCCCTGCAACACCTTTGGCATCGTGGCGCGTGCCCACACCCTGGTGCGGGTGCGCTCCGTGGAGGATTTGCACGCCGTCCTGGCAGATGCACAACTGGCCCTCTTGCCGAAATGGGTGCTGGGCGGCGGCAGCAACATCGTGCTGACCGGGGACGTCAAGCCCGTGGTGCTCAAGATGGAAATCAAGGGCCTGCGCCTGGTGGGCGAAACCGACCGGGCCTGGATCGTCGAGGCGGGCGCGGGCGAGGTCTGGCACGACACGGTAGCCTGGACGCTGGCCCAGGGATTTGCGGGGCTGGAGAACCTGGCACTGATCCCGGGCACGGTGGGCGCATCGCCGGTGCAGAACATCGGTGCCTATGGCGTGGAGCTGCAGGACCGTTTTGAGTCGCTGGATGCGGTCGATCTGGCCACCGGCCAGTGTTTCACGCTCGATGCCGCCCAGTGCGCCTTCGGCTACCGGGATTCGGTGTTCAAGCACGCGCCCTCGCCGTCGCAGGCCGAAGGTGGCCTGCCGCGCGGCATGGGCCTGGCCGGCCGCGCCGTCATCACCCATGTGCGCTTTCGCCTGCCCAAGCCCTGGAAGCCGGTGCTGGGCTATCTGGACCTGGAGCGCCGGCGCGTCGAAGCCGGCGTCGATCAGCCCACGGCGCAGCAGATATTTGAATGGGTGTGCGACATCCGCCGCGCCAAGCTGCCCGACCCGGCCGTGGTGGGCAATGCCGGCAGTTTCTTCAAGAACCCCACGGTGACGCCCGAGCAGTGCGCCGACATCATCGCGCGCGACCCCAAGATCGTGCACTACCCCATGCCCGACGGCAGCATCAAGCTGGCCGCCGGCTGGCTGATCGACGCCTGCGGCTGGAAGGGCAAGAGCGTGGGCAAGGCCGGTGTGTACGAAAAGCAGGCGCTGGTGCTGGTCAACCGTGGCCAAGGCGCCGACAGCGTGACCGGCGGCGAGGTGATGACGCTGGCCCGCGCCATCCAGACCAGTGTGTACGAGCGTTTTGGCATCCGGCTGGAGCCCGAGCCTGTGGTGTGGTGAACAGATTAACTGTTCATTTGAAAGCTTGTAACGCAATATTCACAAGGTATTGCAGCCGAAATACCATGAAAAACCGCCCGAGAGCGGTTTTTCATGGTGCGCATTTCAGTGCGCCGTGCGGTTATGCCACCAGGCGATATAGTCCTTGTCGGTCGTCAGCACCCACAGGGAAAATCCGAGCACAACGATGCCGGAGAAGGTGGCATTGCGTGTCGCGTCCATGAGCGTTCCAAAGCCCAGCACCCAAGGCGAAGCGATCATCCACAGTCCCAGCACGCCCTCGGTCCACTCCTCCCAAGCCCGCTGCACAAGCGTTGCGCCCAGCGCGGCGGCGATCAGCAGCAGGCCGACGACCACGCCGTTGGCAGTAGGCGTCAACTGATCCTGATAGCGCAGCACCCAAGGCGAAAGCGCAAACCAGGCACCTATCAACGCATTGGCAGGGTCTTGCCAGTGTTTCACTTGCTTCATGGCTGTTCCTCCTGCCGCCGCAAATCAGTCCGGCGGCAATGCATTAGAGTGCCTGGCGGGACGGGAGGTTCCTTGGTGGGGATGCAACGGTTGCTGTGCGCGCCCATGAAAAACCGCCCGGCCTGATGGCGGGGCGGTTACCCTGTTTTTTATAGCTGCCTGCGTTGATGCGGCAAGCGTCAAAGCCAGTTTTTATTTTTGAGGGCTTTCGTCGCTCAGCTGAGGCAGCGGTGAACCCTGGCCCAGCGTCAGCAGGCCCGATTGGGCGTAGGTCATGAGCTTGGCGCGCGTGTCCACGATGTCGAGGTTGCGCATGGTCAGCTGACCGATGCGGTCGAGCGGCGAGAACGGCGCGTCTTCCACCTTTTCCATC
>JANJSZ010000177.1 GCA_024711405.1 Acidovorax sp. | reverse complement strand
CCCAGCGCTCCGCTCCGGGCCGAGTGCGCATGGAGCTCCCGGGCGTCGCACTGTTCAGGTACAAGCTTTCAGACACGCGTGACTTCGCACCAGAACGTGATTGAACCGAACCCGAACGAATGAGCGATCAACCCACTCTCGATTTCACCACCGCTGGCGATGGGGGTGACTCCCTGGATCTGGCGGGCTATGCCCAGCGCGCCTATCTGGAATATGCGTTGTCCGTCGTCAAGGGCCGCGCGCTGCCCGATGTGTGCGACGGCCTCAAGCCCGTGCAGCGGCGCATCCTGTACTCGATGGACCGCATGGGCCTGGGCTACAGCGGCCCCACGCGCAGCACGGCGGCCAAGCCCGTCAAGAGTGCCCGCGTGGTGGGCGATGTGCTGGGCCGTTTTCATCCGCACGGCGACCAGTCGGCCTACGACGCACTGGTGCGCATGGCGCAGGACTTTGCCCAGCGCTACCCGCTGATCGACGGCCAGGGCAACTTCGGCAGCCGCGACGGCGATGGCGCCGCCGCCATGCGCTACACCGAGGCGCGCCTGTCGCGCATCACCAGCTTGCTGCTCGACGAGATCGATGAAGGCACGGTCGATTTCATGCCCAACTACGACGGCAGCACGGAAGAACCCCGCCAGTTGCCCGCGCGTCTGCCGTTTGCACTGCTCAACGGCGCCAGCGGCATTGCCGTGGGCCTGGCCACCGAAATCCCCAGCCATAACCTGCGCGAGATCGCCGATGCCTGCATTGCACTCATCAAGACGCCGTCGTTGAGTCCAGAGGATTTGCTCGCGCTGGTGCCCGGGCCGGACTACCCCGGTGGCGGCCAGATCATCAGCAGCGCGGGCGATATTGCCGACGCCTACCGCACGGGCCGGGGCAGCCTCAAGGTGCGTGCGCGCTGGAAGATCGAAGAACTGGCCCGTGGCCAATGGCAGCTGGTGGTCAATGAGCTGCCGCCCGGCGTGAGCACGCAGCGCGTGCTCGAAGAGATCGAAGAAATCACCAACCCCAAGGTCAAGGCCGGCAAGAAGGCGCTGAGCCAGGACCAGACGCAGCTCAAGGCCAGCATGCTGGCCGTGCTGGACGTGGTGCGCGACGAATCCAGCAAGGACGCGCCCGTGCGCCTGGTGTTCGAGCCCAAGACGGGCAAGACCCTGCAGCAGGAGTTGATCACGGCCCTGTTGGCCCACACCAGCCTGGAGACCTCGGCCCCCATCAACCTCACCATGGTGGGGCTCGACGGCAAGCCCGTGCAGAAGTCGCTGCGGCTGATGCTGCAAGAGTGGATCGCCTTCCGTCAGACCACCATCACCCGCCGCAGCCAGCACCGGCTGGCCAAGGTGCTGGACCGTATCCACATCCTCGAAGGGCGGCAGACCGTGCTGCTCAACATCGACGAGGTGATCGCCATCATCCGTGCGGCCGAGGAACCCAAGGCCGCACTGATCGCACGCTTCAACCTGAGCGACCGGCAGGCCGAGGACATCCTCGAAATCCGCCTGCGCCAGCTGGCGCGCCTCGAAGCCATCAAGATCGAGCAGGAGCTGAAAGAACTGCGCGAAAGCCAGGGCAAGCTCGAAGACATCCTGAACAACCCCGGTTCGCTGCGCCGCACCATGGTCAAGGAGATCGAGGCCGACGCCAAGACCTTTGCCGACCCGCGCCGCACGCTGATCCAGGCCGAGAAGAAGGCCGTGGCCGAGGTCAAGGTGGTGGACGAGCCGGTGACGGTGGTGGTGTCGCAAAAAGGCTGGGTGCGTGCCCGCAATGGCCATGGCCACGAGGCGGCCAGCTTTGCCTTCAAGGCAGGCGACGGGCTCTATGCCACGTTTGAATGCCGCACCGTGGACCAGCTCATCGGGTTTGGCAGCAATGGCCGTGTCTATTCGGTGCCGGTGGCGCAACTGCCCGGCGGGCGAGGTGACGGGCAGCCCGTGACCACCCTGATCGAGCTGGAATCGGGCACCCAGCTGCTGCATTACTTCGCCGGCCCGGCCAGCGCCACCCTGCTGCTGTCGAGTTCGGGTGGCTATGGTTTTTTGGCCAGTGTGGAAAACCTGGTGTCGCGCCAGAAGGGCGGCAAGTCCTTCATGACCCTGGGCGATGGCGAGAGCGTGTGCCCACCCTCCCATGCGGCGGGCAGCACCGGGGGGCAGCCGCTGCCTGCCGCCACGCATGTGGCCTGCGCCTCGGCGGGGGGGCGCATCCTGACCTTCGAGATCAGCGAACTCAAGACCATGGCCAACGGCGGCCGCGGCCTGGTGCTGATCGACCTGGAGTCCAAAGACCAGCTGGCGGGGGCCGCCGCTTACACGCGCAGCATCCGCATCGAGGGCGTGGGCCGGGGCGGCAAGGTGCGGGAAGAGACGCTGGAAATCCGTTCGCTCAACAATGTCCGTGCCGCACGGGGGCGCAAGGGCAAGGTCGCAGATTTAGGCTTCAAGCCCGCATCCGTGATGCGCGTCGAATAGGGGCTGTGCGCCGGCTTTTTCGCCGGAATGGGACGTCCAGCGGGAACGCTCGGGGTTTGTGGAAAAACAAAAGCGCGGGTTCCAGCAACCTGCAGGCAACGGCGGCCGCCATGGAGCAGTTCACCCGCACCATCCAGCAAAGTGCCAGCAGCGCCCATCAGGCGGGCCGCCTGGCGGCGGCTCCTGGCGGCTGAGTGCCTTTTGGAGCGGACTGATCACAGTACGCTCCGTCTTTCAGGCCAGTTCGGCGATCAATTCGATTTCCACACACGCTCCCATGGGAATCTGTGCCACGCCAAAGGCGCTGCGGGCGTGCACCCCTTTTTCACCAAAGACCTGGCCCAGCAGCTCGCTGGCGCCATTGGTCACCAGGTGCTGTTCGGTGAAGTCGCCGGTGGAGTTGACCAGGCTCATCACCTTCACGATGCGCTGGACGCGGTTGAGGTCGCCCCCGCAGGCCGCGTGCAGCGTGCCCATCAGGTCGATCGCCACGGCGCGGGCGGCGGCCTTGCCTTCTTCGGTGGTGATGTCGCGGCCAAACTGGGCCGCCCAGGGCTTGCCGTCCTTGCGTGCGATATGGCCGCTCAGGAACACCAGGTTGCCGGTCTGCACATAAGGCACATAGGCGGCCGCAGGCACCGACACGGGGGGCAGGGTGATCTGCAGTTCTTTCAGCTTGTCGTAAACACTCATGGTTTTCCTCGGAGGTGTGAAGGGAATGTCCGATCAGGCGTGCAATGGAGTGCGGTGCCCGGATTTCGGCGCGGAGGGCGCCAGTGTTGCACAAGCCTGTGCGAAGACAGCCCATTTCTGGGATGGAAGGTGGGTTTAGCATCTGCCCATGCCACCCATTGCGCCCAGCGCCATCCATCCTGCTGCGCCCCATCCGCCAGAGGACGGTTCCGTGCGGGGCGCTTGGCGCTTGCCGGCGTGGTTGCTGGGGACTCTGGTGGGTGCGGCGCTGCAGTTGCAGCAGCCTCTGCTCTGGAATGGGCGGGCCTATGGGGTGGTGCTGGCCCTGGCGGGCGGGGCGTGGCTCCTCAGTGGCTCGCACAGGGCAGTGCGGGTGGCGTGTCACCTGGCTTCCGGGCGGCGTGTGGCCCGGTGGTGGGCCTTGGGCTTTGCAGCCTGTGCGGGGGCACTGGCCTTGTTTGCGCTGTGCGGTCTGCGTGCCGGTGCCTATGCGTCCCATGCGCTGGCACCGGGGTTGGAGGGGCGCGACCTGCGCGTGACCGGCGTGGTCGCCACCATGCCGCAGGTGAATGAAGCCGGTGTGCGCCTGCGCCTGGAGATCGAGTCTGCCTTGTGGCAAGGCACGGTGGTGACGCTGCCGCCGTTGGTGGATGTGTCGTGGTACGGCGAGCTGGCGCAGGAGTGGGCGCAGCCTGCCGATGCAGGGCGGCAGCCGCCGCCACTGCGGGCCGGCGAGCGCTGGGAAATGACGGTGCGCCTGAAAGCCCCCCACGGTGCGCGCAACCCCCATGGCTTCGACTTCGAACTCTGGATGTGGGAGCAGGGCGTGCAGGCCACGGGCTATGTGCGCACCGGCGCGAAGGATGTGCCGCCGGTGCGGCTGGGCAGCACCTGGCGGCATCCTGTCGAGCGCGCGCGCCAGGCCGTGCGGGATGCCATCGTGGCCCGCCTTGCCGGCCATGCCGCTGCGGGCGACGAGGGCCCAGGGCGTGTTGCGGGGGTGGTGGCGGCGCTGGTCACGGGCGACCAGCGCGCGATTGACCGCGCCGACTGGGATGTGTTCCGCGCCACCGGCGTGGCGCACCTGATGAGTATTTCGGGCCTGCACATCACCCTGTTTGCCTGGCTGGCGGCACTGGTGGTGCGGCGGCTGTGGTGCCGTTCGCCGCGCTTGTGCCTGGCGCTGCCGGCGCCCTCTGCGGCGCTGCTGGCGGGTGTCCTGCTGGCCGCTGGCTATGCGCTCTTCAGTGGCTGGGGTGTGCCCGCGCAGCGTACCGTGCTGATGCTGGCCACCATTGCCGCGCTGCGCTTGAGCGGGCGCCGCTGGCCTTGGCCGCAGGTGTGGCTGCTGGCCTGCGCCGTGGTGGTCGTGGCGGACCCGTGGGCGCTGTGGCAGGCGGGATTCTGGTTGAGTTTTGTCGCTGTGGCGGTGCTTTTTGCGACGGATCCGATAGCTGGTGGCGATGATGGTACGGATGCCAGAGCCCATTTTTATGCGCTTTTGAGAGAGCAGTGGGTCGTCACGCTGGCGCTGACGCCGCTCACCCTGCTGCTGTTTGGCCAGGTGTCGCTGGTGGGGTTTGCGGCCAACCTGTTGGCCATTCCGTGGGTCACGCTGGTGGTGACTCCGTTGGCGCTCGCGGGCGTATTGTGGGCGCCGCTGTGGAGCCTGGCCGCATGGGCCGTGCAGCCCCTGGCGGTTTTCCTGCAATGGCTGGCGGCCTGGCCTTTTGCGGTAGCGTTTGTGCCGATGGCGCCGCTGTGGGCGGGCGTGGCGGCCGTGGTGGGCGGCGCCGTGCTGGCCATGCGCCTGCCCTGGGCGGTGCGCGCGCTGGCGCTGCCGCTGCTGGTGCCCGTGCTGTGGTGGCAACCGGCGCGGCCTGCGCCGGGCGAGTTTGAGGTGCTCGCGGCCGATATCGGCCAGGGCAACGCCGTGCTGGTGCGCACCGCCACCCATGCGCTGCTGTACGACGCCGGCCCCCGCTTCAGCCGTGAAAGCGACGCGGGCCACCGGGTGCTGGTGCCGCTGCTGCGCGCGCTGGGCGAGCGGGTGGACCTGCTCATGCTGAGCCACCGCGATTCCGACCACACGGGCGGCGCGGCGGCCGTGCTGGCCCAGCAATCCCAGGCCGCCGTGACGGGATCGATCGAGGCCGAGCATGGCTTGCAGGCGTTGCGCCCGGTCACGCCCTGTGTGGCGGGTCAGCGCTGGGATTGGGATGGCGTGGCCTTCGAGGTGCTGCACCCGGCGGTGGGCGATGGTGCCCGCGCCACGAGCGCCGCACGCACCAATGCTGCCAGTTGCGTGTTGCGTATCGCAACGCAGGGGAAGCAGCCTGCCGTGGCCTTGCTGGCCGGGGATATCGAACAGGCCCAGGAGCAGTCCTTGGTGGCGGGTGCCGCACCGCTGGCCGCCGATCTGCTGCTGGTGCCGCACCATGGCAGCAAGACGTCGTCGAGCGCGCCGTTTCTGGACGCTGTCCAGCCGCGCACCGCCCTGGTGCAGGCCGGTTACCGCAACCGCTTTGGCCACCCGGCCCCCGAGGTGCTGGGGCGCTACCAGGAGCGGCAGATCCGGGTGGTGGAGTCTGCGCGCTGCGGTGCGGCCACCTGGCATTCGCCGCAGCCCCGGCACGTGCGCTGCGAGCGGGACGCCAGGCGGCGCTACTGGCAGCATACCCTCGCACCCTGACCGGCATCAGACACCGACGCCTGCGCGGGCGGTCTGGTGGCATGGGTTGTCATGGAACAGTGGCGGTGGGTGCGCAACTTGCTATCCTGGTTTCCAGGAGGCCCGCCGATGCAGAAATTCGACGAGATGTACGCCATGCTGCCCTTTGACGGCAGCGATGTGCGCGAGCACTACAAGCGCTACGGCCATTGGCTCGCGCGCCAGCCGGCAGACGCCATGCAGGCCCGGCGCGCCGAGGCCGAGGTGATCTTCCGGCGCGTGGGCATCACGTTTGCGGTCCACGGCGCCAAGGACGAGAGTGGCGCGGGCAGCGAGCGGCTCATTCCGTTCGACCTGATTCCCCGCATCATTCCTGGCCATGAATGGGCCCAGATGCAGCGCGGTCTGGTGCAGCGGGTCACGGCGCTCAACCGCTTCATCCATGACGTGTACCACGGCCAGGACATCCTGCGTGCCGGCATTGTTCCGACCGATCTGGTGCTGAACAATGCCCAATACCGCCCCGAGATGGCGGGTGTGCAGGTGCCTCACAACCTCTATGCGCACATTGCCGGCATCGACATCGTGCGGGCCGCCGACGCCCGGGGCGATGGCGTGTACTACGTGCTCGAAGACAACCTGCGCGTGCCCTCGGGAGTCTCCTACATGCTGGAAAACCGCAAGATGATGATGCGGCTTTTTCCCGAGCTGTTCAGCGCGCATGCGGTGGCCCCGGTGGCGCATTACCCCGACCTGCTGCTCGAAACCCTGCGGGCCAGCGCCCCGCCCACGGTGGCCGCGCCCACGGTGGTGGTGCTCACGCCCGGCATGCACAACAGCGCTTATTTCGAACATGCCTTTCTGGCGCAGCAGATGGGGGTGGAACTGGTGGAGGGGCAGGATCTGGTGGTCAAGGACCGGTTTGTGTACATGCGCACCACGCGCGGCCTGCGGCGCGTGGATGTGATCTACCGGCGGATGGACGACGATTTCCTCGACCCGCAGGTGTTCCGCCGCACCTCCACGCTGGGCTGTGCCGGTCTCATGGACGCCTACCGCGCGGGCAACGTGGGCATCTGCAACGCCGTGGGCACGGGCGTGGCCGATGACAAATCGGTCTATCCCTATGTGCCCGAGATGATCCGCTTTTACCTGGGCGAAGAGCCCATCTTGAAAAACGTGCCCACCTGGATGTGCCGCAAGCCCGATGACCTGCGATATGTGCTGACCAACCTCAAGGACCTCGTGGTCAAGGAAGTGCACGGCGCTGGCGGCTACGGCATGCTCATCGGCCCGGCCGCCACGCAGGCCGAAATCGAAGACTTCCGCCGTGCCCTGCTGGCCAATCCGGCGGGCTACATCGCCCAGCCCACGCTTGTCCTGTCCAGCTGCCCGACCTATGTGGACAGCGGCATCGCTCCGCGCCACATCGACCTGCGCCCCTTCGTCCTCAGCGGGCACGAGGTGCAGATGGTGGCCGGCGGCCTCACGCGCGTGGCGCTGCGGGAGGGCTCGCTGGTCGTCAACTCGTCGCAAGGCGGCGGCACCAAGGACACCTGGGTGCTGGGACAGGAAGGGGGTGAGACATGCTGAGCCGCACTGCCGATCATCTGTTCTGGATGTCACGCTATACCGAGCGGGCAGAGAACACCGCCCGCATGCTCAACGTGAGCTACGAGACCTCGCTGCTGCCGCAGTCCACCGCTGTCGCCCAGGAGGGCTGGCTGGGCTTGCTGTCGATCAGCGAGCTGATCCCTGCATACACCGCAAAGCACGGCGAGGTGGCCCCCGCCAAGGTGCTTGAATTCATGGTGCGCGACGGCAACAACCCGTCCTCCATCCTGTCGTGCCTGCGGGCAGCGCGCGAGAACGCGCGGGCGGTGCGCGGGGCACTCACCACGGAAGTCTGGGAAACGCAGAACCAGACCTGGCTGGAACTGGCCCGGCAGCTCGAAGGCGGCGCCTTCGAGCGCGATCCTGGGCAGTTCTTTGAATGGGTCAAGTACCGCTCGCACCTCTCGCGCGGGGTCACGTTGGGCACCATGCTGCAGGACGAGGCCTTTCATTTCCTGCGCCTGGGCACCTTCCTGGAGCGGGCCGACAACACGGCGCGGCTGCTGGACGTGAAGTTCCATGCGGTCGAGAGCGATTTTTTCGGCCGCGCCAGCGAGCGCAACCAGGAAAAGGACTTCTACCACTGGAGCGCCATCCTGCGCAGCGTGTCCGCCTTCGAGGTGTACCGCAAGGTCTACCGCGACGTGATCACGCCGGGGCGGGTGGCCGACCTGCTGATCCTGCGCCGCGACATGCCGCGCTCGCTGCATGCCAGCCTGCGCGAGGTGGTGGACAACCTGGCCATGGTGGCCAACGGGCAATCCGCCGAGACGCAGCGCTGCGCCGGGCGTCTGCTGGCAGACCTGCAATACGGGCGCATCGACGAAATCCTGGCCACCGGCCTGCACGCCTATCTCACGCAGTTTCTGGACCGGGTGAACGATCTGGGCGGGGGGATCAGCCGCGACTTCCTGGTGGCGGCCGTCGACTGAGGCATCCGGTTCCGCTGCTCCCCAGGCGCCAGCGTTTGCGCCGGGGGCTTCAGGGGGTGTCTTGCGCGTTGCGCCGCTGCTCGCGCAGCATGAAGAGATAAAGACTCTCGACCTTGGCGCGCGCCCAGGGCGTCTTGCGCAGGAATTTCAGGCTCGATGACACGCTGGGGTCGCTTTGAAAGCAGCGCACCGGGATGCGCTCGCCCAGCCCCTGCCAGCCAAAATAGTCGGCCAGGCCCACCACCATGGCTTCCAGCGTCACGCCGTGCAAGGGGTTGTGGGCCTGGGTGGGGCGCGCACCGGGGGGCGCCGCGATGTCGGCGGCGGGCTTGTCGGGGTCCGGGGTGGGGAGGGGCGCTGGGGCATTCATGGCCGCAAGCATAAGGCGATTGCGGGGCTTGGCAGCGCCATGGGTTGAGGGCGCCGATAATTGCCATCCGCCAACCCCATGGCGGTCACCCTGACCCTTTCCCCCATGTCCGCCCAGCCCTCTCTTCGCGTTCTGTCCGTCATCCCGCCGATGACGCAGCTCAACACCCCGTACCCGTCCACCGCGTACCTCACGGGGTTTCTGCGCTCGCGCGGTGTGGCGGCGGTGCAGGAAGACCTGGCACTGGCGCTGGTGCTGCAACTGCTGTCGCCCGCAGGCCTGCGCGCGGTGGCGGCGCAGGTGGACGCATTGCCCGCGCCAAAGCACAGCCCTGCGGTGCAGAGCTTTGTGGCGCAGCGCGATCGCTACGTGGCCACCATCGCGCCCGCCATCGCTTTTTTGCAGGGGCGTGATTCCACCCTGGCGCACCGCATCGTGGGGCGCAACTTTTTGCCCGAGGGGCCGCGCTTTGTGTCACTGGATGTGTACGTGGATGACGAGGGCGGCGATCCGCTGGGCTGGGCCTTTGGCGCCCTGGGCCTGCACGACCGCGCCAAGCACCTGGCCACGCTGTACCTGAACGACCTGGCCGATGTGCTGCGCGATGCGGTCGACCCGCGCTTTGAATTTGTGCGCTATGCCGAGTCGCTGGCGGGCAGCCAGCCCACCTTCGAGCCCCTGGCGCAGGCGCTGGCCGCGCCGCCCAACCTGGTGGACGACACCCTGCGCGATCTGACGCTGGCCGCCGTGCAGCGCCATGCGCCCACCGTGGTGCTGCTGTCGGTGCCGTTCCCGGGCTCGGCCTACGCAGCTTTCCGCATTGCCCAGACCATCAAGGCGCACCACCCGCATATCGTCACGGTGCTGGGTGGTGGCTTCGTCAACACCGAACTGCGCGAGCTGAGCGAGCCACGCGTGTTCGACCACTTCGACTACGTGACGCTGGACGCGGGCGAGCGCCCTTTGCTGGCGCTGCTGGAGCACCTGCAGGGCGAGCGCGGCCGCCAGCGGCTGGTGCGCACCTTTGTGCGCGAGGTCGAGACCGGCGCGGTGCGCTACATCAACCTGCATGAACCTGACGTGGCGTTCGCCGAGGTGGGAACGCCGACCTGGGACGGCCTGCCGCTGGACCGCTACCTCTCGCTGCTCGACATGCTCAACCCCATGCACCGGCTGTGGAGCGACGGGCGCTGGAACAAGCTCACCGTGGCCCATGGCTGCTACTGGAAGAAGTGCAGTTTCTGCGACGTGAGCCTGGACTACATCGGCCGTTACGAGGGCGCATCGGCCACCGTGCTGGCTGACCGCATCGAATCCATCGTGCGCGAGACGGGGCAGACCGGCTTTCATTTCGTGGACGAAGCGGCGCCACCCAAGGCCCTGAAGGCGCTGGCCACCGAACTCATCGCGCGCAATGCCGGCATCTCCTGGTGGGGCAACATCCGGTTCGAAAAAACCTTCAGTCCCGAGCTGTGCAACCTGCTGGCCGACAGCGGCTACATTGCCATCTCGGGCGGACTGGAGGTGGCGTCCGACCGGTTGCTTGGCCTGATGAAAAAGGGGGTGTCGGTGGACCAGGTGGCGCGCGTGACGCGGGCCTTTACCGACGCGGGCATTCTGGTGCACGCCTACCTGATGTATGGCTTTCCCACGCAGACGGTGCAGGACACCGTGGATGCGCTGGAATACGTGCGCCAGCTGTTTGCCAATGGCTGTATCCAAAGCGGCTTTTTCCACCGCTTTGCCTGTACCGTGCACTCACCGGTGGGCCAGCACCCCGAAGACTTTGGCGTGACCCTGCAGCCGTTGCCGCCGGTGAGCTTTGCCAAGAACGACATCGGCTTTCACGACCCCACGGGCGTGGACCACGACGCACTGGGCGGCGCGCTCAAGAAGGCCATCTACAACTACATGCACGGCATCGGGCTCGAAGAGGACGTGCGCAGCTGGTTCCCCTTCAAGGTGCCCAAGACCACCGTCCAACGCAACCGCATCGAGCGGGCACTGCGCGAGCGCGGGTGACTGGACTGCGGGCGGGTGCATGGGCCAAGGGACGCACAGGTCTTGCGCCCCGTGCCGCTTTTTTGTCGCTTGAATGCTGTTGTTTACATGGCCCATAGCGCTTTCTGCAAAAGCGCTGAAACCCTAAAACGTTTGAGTTCCCGGTGCATGCCATCGCGCCGGTGCACTGCATCCGCCATGCCGGCGCAGCATCACTCCACGTCACCCATCTGCGACTGCAGGTAGTTGGGCAGGCCCACCTTGTCGATCAGGTCGATCTGGGTTTCGAGGAAGTCGATGTGTTCCTCGGTGTCGTCCAGGATCTTTTGCAGCAGGTCGCGAGAAACATAGTCGCGCACCGTTTCGCAGTGGGCGATGCCATCCTTGATGGTGGCCTGGGCGCCTTGTTCGGCGCGCAGGTCGCAGGCCAGGATTTCGGGCACATCTTCGCCCACCTGGATCTTGGCCAGGTCCTGCAGGTTGGGCAAGCCGTCGAGTACGAAGATGCGGTCCATCAGCCAGTCGGCGTGCTTCATCTCGCCGATGGATTCGGAATATTCCTTCTTGGCCAGCTTGTCAAAACCCCAGTGCTTGAGCATGCGGTAGTGCAGAAAGTACTGGTTGATGGCCGTGAGCTCGTTCTTGAGCTGGGCCTGTAGATGGCCAATGACCTGTGTGTCGCCCTTCATGATGGTTTCCTTGGTGAGTTGTTTCGGCAATGATTGTGGCGGCCCGGCCGCACTCGCGCAACACAAGCCCCTGCGAGGGGCTGCGCGGTGGCGAAACAGTCTGTGGCCTTGTCATAAAATAGCAATAACCAATTGATTCAATGAATTCAATTAATTGGATTGATTTTCTTGAAAAGCCTAAACTTCAATCCTGTTCAGTCAACCAACCACCAAGGAAGCAGCAATGTCCCTGATCAACACCCAAGTTCAGCCCTTCAAGACCGAAGCCTTTCACAATGGCAAGTTCATCACCGTGACCGAAGAGAGCCTGAAGGGCAAGTGGTCGGTCGTGATCTTCATGCCCGCCGCATTCACCTTCAACTGCCCCACCGAAGTGGAAGACGCTGCCGAGCACTACGCTGAATTCCAGAAGGCCGGCACCGAGGTGTACATCGTCACCACCGATACGCATTTCTCGCACAAGGTGTGGCATGAAACCTCGCCCGCCGTGGGCAAGGCCCAATTCCCGCTGGTGGGCGACCCCACGCACCAGCTGACCAACGCTTTTGATGTGCACATTGCCGAAGAAGGCCTGGCGCTGCGCGGCACCTTCGTCATCAACCCCGATGGCGTGATCAAGACCATGGAAGTGCATTCCAACGAAATCGCCCGCGACGTGAAGGAAACCCTGCGCAAGCTCAAGGCTGCCCAGTACACCGCCGCCCACCCTGGCGAAGTCTGCCCCGCCAAATGGAACGAAGGCGCGAAGACCATCGCTCCATCGCTGGACCTGGTCGGCAAGATCTAAGCTGGCACCAGCCACGTTCAGCCGCCGCGGCGGCTGACCAAGACGCCCGGGTGCCAGGCGCCCGGGTTTTTTTTTGCCATAAGTAGATTGATTAGGAGTAACCCTATGCTCGACGCCAACCTCCAAGCCCAATTGAAAGCCTATCTGGAGCGCCTGCAGCGCCCGGTGGAGCTGGTCGCCACGCTGGACGATGGCGCCACTTCCCAAGAGCTGCGGGAACTGCT
>JANJSZ010000168.1 GCA_024711405.1 Acidovorax sp. | reverse complement strand
CGCACCAAGCCCCACGTCAACGTGGGCACGATCGGTCACGTGGACCATGGCAAGACGACGCTGACGGCGGCCATCGCCACGGTGCTGTCGGCCAAGTTTGGCGGCGAAGCCAAGGCCTACGACCAGATCGACGCAGCACCTGAAGAAAAGGCCCGCGGCATCACGATCAACACCGCCCACGTGGAATACGAGACGGCTGCTCGCCACTACGCCCACGTGGACTGCCCCGGCCACGCCGACTATGTGAAGAACATGATCACCGGCGCAGCCCAGATGGACGGCGCCATTTTGGTGTGCTCGGCCGCTGACGGCCCCATGCCCCAGACCCGCGAACACATCCTGCTGGCCCGCCAGGTGGGCGTGCCCTACATCATCGTGTTCCTGAACAAGTGCGACATGGTGGACGACGAAGAACTGCTCGAACTCGTCGAAATGGAAGTGCGCGAACTCCTCGACAAATACAACTTCCCTGGCGACGACACCCCGATCATCCGCGGCTCCGCCAAGCTCGCCCTGGAAGGCGACAAGGGCAAGCTGGGTGAAGAAGCCATCATGAAGCTGGCCGAAGCCCTGGACACCTACATCCCCACGCCCGAGCGCGCAGTGGACGGCGCCTTCCTGATGCCCGTGGAAGACGTGTTCTCCATCTCCGGCCGCGGCACCGTGGTGACCGGCCGTATCGAGCGCGGCATCATCAAGGTCGGCGAAGAAATCGAAATCGTCGGTATCAAGGACACCGTCAAGACCACCTGCACCGGCGTGGAAATGTTCCGCAAACTGCTGGACCAAGGCCAGGCTGGCGACAACGTCGGTCTGCTGCTGCGCGGCACCAAGCGCGAAGACGTGGAGCGTGGCCAGGTGCTGTGCAAGCCCGGCTCGATCAAGCCCCACACGCACTTCACCGCTGAGGTGTACGTTCTGAGCAAGGACGAAGGCGGCCGCCACACCCCCTTCTTCAACAACTACCGCCCTCAGTTCTACTTCCGCACGACCGACGTGACCGGCGCCATCGAGCTGCCAGCCGACAAGGAAATGGTCATGCCTGGCGACAACGTGTCGATCACCGTCAAGCTGATCAACCCCATCGCCATGGAAGAAGGTCTGCGCTTCGCTATCCGTGAAGGCGGTCGTACCGTGGGCGCGGGCGTCGTGGCCAAGATCATTGCATAAAGCGTGTTCATAGGGGTATAGCTCAATTGGCAGAGCGTCGGTCTCCAAAACCGAAGGTTGTAGGTTCGATTCCTACTGCCCCTGCCACTTGAATGTGGTCAAAAACAAGCCCGCCAGCATTGGCGGGCTTCGGTGTCTTGGGCGATGCCGAAAATTGAAGCAGGAAAATTAAGACATGGCCACTACACAAGTTGAAACTGTCAATACGGGGGCGGACAAGGCCAAGCTCGCTGCAGTCGTGGCGTTGGTGATTGCCTCGGTGGCGGGTTTCTATTTGCTGGGCAAACAGGGGCCAATCGTTCAATGGGCTGCATTGCTGGTGGGCCTCGTTGCTGCAGCGGCTGTATTTCTGGTTTCCGAATCAGGACGTCAGTTTGTCGCCTTCGCACGAGATGCTTGGCGTGAAGTCAAAAAGGTGGTCTGGCCGACGCGCAAGGAAACACTGCAGATGACTGCTTACGTGTTTGCATTCGTCGTCATCATGGCATTGTTCTTGTGGTTGACCGACAAAACCCTTGAGTGGGTTTTGTATGACCTGATTTTGGGCTGGAGAAAATCATGACAAGCGTTGTGGATTTGGCTGGGGCAGATGCCTCTGGTGCTGCGTCTTCCAATCCTGATCTGCGGTGGTACATCGTCCATGCCTATTCGGGGATGGAAAAAGCAGTCGAGCGCAACATTCTTGAGCGCATTGCGCGCTCCGGCATGGAGGGCAAGTTTGGCCGTATTCTGGTTCCCACTGAAGAAGTGGTCGAGATGAAGAACGGTCAGCGCAAAACGACAGAGCGCCGGTTGTTTCCTGGTTATGTGTTCGTCGAGATGGTCATGGATGACGATACCTGGCACCTGGTCAAACACACCAACAAGGTCACTGGATTTGTGGGTGGGGCGAAGAATCGCCCCGCTCCCATCTCGGAAGAAGAGGTGCAGAAGATCGTCAGCCAGATGCAGGAGGGCACCGAAAAGCCCCGGCACAAGGTGGAGTTCATGGTGGGTGAACTGGTTCGTGTCAAGGAAGGTCCTTTCACGGATTTCAACGGATCGGTGGAAGATGTGAATTACGAAAAGAGCCGTGTGCGCGTTTCCGTGATGATCTTCGGTCGCTCGACCCCTGTGGAGCTGGAGTTTGGGCAGGTTGAAAAAACCTGATCCATGGATTTTGGGCATCACACTTTTCGGCTCGGTGTGAATGCATTTGGTGAGTCGTTAACCCCGGGGAGCCTTGTCTTGCCTCAGCAAGTCAGGCGTTATCACCCGCAAGGAGTAAAGCATGGCGAAGAAAATCGTCGGTTTTATCAAGCTGCAAGTGCCAGCTGGTAAGGCCAATCCATCCCCACCCATTGGTCCTGCGCTCGGTCAGCGCGGCCTCAACATCATGGAGTTCTGCAAGGCATTCAATGCGCAGACCCAAGGTGTCGAGCCTGGCCTGCCTCTGCCTGTGGTCATCACGGCTTTTGCAGACAAGAGCTTCACCTTCATCATCAAGACGCCGCCTGCGACGGTTTTGATCAAGAAGGCGATCAAGCTGGAAAAAGGTTCGCCAAACGCCCTGAGCACCAAGGTCGGCAAGATCACTCGCGCACAGCTCGAAGAAATTGCCAAGACCAAGTTGAAGGACATGAATGCTGCCAATGTGGACGCTGCAGTTCGCACGCTGGCTGGCTCTGCGCGCTCCATGGGCGTGACGGTGGAGGGTTTGTACATGGCCAAGCTGACAAAGAAACAAAAGGCCCTGCAGGGCAAAGTGGACAGCACCAAGCTCTACGCTTTTGCGGAAGCCATCGCCATCGTCAAGGATGCGGCAACTGCCAAGTTCGACGAGTCGATTGATGTCGCCGTGCAATTGGGCATTGACGCAAAGAAGTCCGATCAGGTTGTGCGTGGCGCTGTCGTGCTGCCTAACGGCACCGGCAAAACCACCCGCGTGGCCGTGTTTGCCCAAGGTGCCAAGGCAGAGGAAGCCAAGGCCGCTGGCGCCGACGTGGTCGGCATGGACGATCTGGCCGCCATGGTAAAGGCTGGAGACATGCCTTTCGACGTGGTGATCGCTGCCCCTGACGCCATGCGCGTTGTGGGTACTTTGGGGCAGATCCTGGGTCCCCGTGGCCTGATGCCTAATCCCAAGGTCGGCACGGTGACACCGGATGTCGCCACGGCGGTCAAGAATGCGAAGGCTGGCCAGGTGCAATTCCGCGTCGACAAGGCTGGAATCGTGCATGGCACGATTGGTCGTCGCTCGTTCGACAACGACAAGCTGCAGGGCAACCTGGCTGCACTGATCGATGCATTGAACAAGGCCAAGCCTGCTTCGAGCAAGGGCCTGTATCTGCGCAAGGTTGCTGTTTCGTCGACGATGGGCCTGGGCGTCCGCGTGGATACCCAGTCCATCGCAGCGTAATTGCAAAAAAATCTTCAGGCCCGTCAGAAGGCCTGATGTGGTGGGCTGAAAGCGCTCTGGCGTTTTCAGGCCATCCAAGACCGTTGGTGTGCAGGATATTCGCACTTAAACCCCTGGGGGCCAACGCAGATGGCGATCCCGCTGCAGATGGAATGTTTTCCTGAACAGTTGGTCGCTGCAACAAGAGCGCGCATGGGGCCTGTGCCGAGTGCGCATTTTAAGGAGTAGACCTTGAGTCTTAATCGCAGTGAGAAAGAAGCGGTCATCAGTGAAGTGACCAGCCTCGCCGCAAAAGCTCAAACGCTTGTGATCGCGGAATACCGTGGCATCACGGTCGCCGACATGACCAAACTGCGTGTTGATGCTCGCAGCAAGGGCGTGACCCTGAGTGTTCTGAAGAACACCCTGGCTCGCCGTGCTGTGGCTGGCAGCGCATTTGACGTGGTGGCAGACCAGATGACCGGTCCGCTGATCTATGGCTTCTCCGAAGACGCTGTGGCCGCCGCCAAGGTGGTGGCCGATTTCGCGAAAACCAACGACAAGTTGGTGATTCGCGGTGGCGCTTTCGGTGGCAAAGCCCTGGATGTCAACGGCGTTAAGCAACTGGCCAACATTCCCTCCAAGGAAGTTCTGTTGGCCCAGATTTGTGGCTTGCTTATGTCCCCCATGTCGCGTACGGCCGTTGTGCTGGGCGCACTGGCGGCGAAAAAAGGCGAAGGCGCTGCCGCACCGGCCGCCGAACCTGTCGCGGCCTGATGGTCGGGCAGTTAACCAACAAAATTGTTAGGAAATCAAAATGGCATTCGATAAAGACGCATTTTTGACCGCGCTGGACAGCATGACGGTTCTGGAACTCAATGACCTGGTGAAGGCCATTGAAGAGAAGTTTGGCGTGAGCGCTGCAGCCATGGCTGCTCCTGCTGCCGCTGGTGGTGGCGCTGCTGCTGCTGCCGAAGAAAAGACGGAATTCAATGTGGTGCTGAACGAAGCTGGCGCCAACAAGGTGTCCGTCATCAAGGCAGTGCGCGAAATCACCGGCCTGGGCCTCAAGGAAGCCAAGGACCTGGTGGACGGCGCTCCCAAGAACGTCAAGGAAGGCATTGCCAAGGCCGACGCCGAAGCAGCCGTCAAGAAGCTGGTGGAAGCCGGCGCCAA
>JANJSZ010000164.1 GCA_024711405.1 Acidovorax sp. | reverse complement strand
CTGGGTTTGCGCACCGTCGGCAATGGTGTGCGGCGTGGCGATCCGCACGATATGGCCCGCGCGGTAGGACTGTTGCCCGTCGTTGCCCGTCTCGGGCTCCACGCCCACCACGCGGCAGTGCGGCGCCAGTGCCTCGGCGGCCAGCAGGCTGCCCGCCAGCAGGCCGCCACCACCCACGCAGACGAAGAGGTAGTCGAGGTGGGGCACTTCTTCCAGCAGCTCCTTGGCGGCGGTGCCCTGGCCCGCGATGACGTGCGGGTGGTCATAGGGCGGCACCAGCGTCATGCCGCGCTCCTGCGCCAAGCTCCAGCTGATGGCCTCGCGGTCTTTGGTGTAGCGGTTGTAGGTGATGACCTGCGCGCCATACCTGCGCGTGGCGGCCATCTTGGCGGCGGGGGCATCTTCGGGCATGACGATCACGGCGGGCATGTCCAGCAGCCGGGCCGAAATGGCGATGGCCTGGGCATGGTTGCCGGCCGAGAAAGCCAGCACACCGCCCTTGCGCTGCGCATCGGTGAACTGGGCCAGGGTGTTGAAGGCCCCACGAAACTTGAAGGCGCCCGTGCGCTGCAGGTTTTCGCACTTGAAGAACAGCTGCGCGCCCAGCCGCTCATCGGCGGTGGTGGAGCGCAGCACTGGCGTGCGGTGCGCCATGCCATGCAGGCGATGCGCTGCATCGGCCACGTCGGCGTAGGTGGGCACAGACATGGGCACGGAAACGGGTGTCTGGGTCATGGCGGCATCCTTGGGCAGGCGCGGCGCTGGGAAGCGGCAACCACGCTGCCGCATCATAGCCCGTTGCGATGCCGTTTCAAGCAAAAAAGCTTTACAGCGCTTGTCCCGTAAGCGCTGGTAGCTATCTATTTTGATGAATCTGGGCTCAGCCCTGTTCGCTGAAGCGCTGCAGCGGGGCCAGCGCCGGGAAGTCGCCCGCCCGCTTTTGCTTCATGGCCGTGACCGATTCGCGCACATGCTGGTTGCTCCAGATGGCGCCCTGCAGCCAGCCCATCTGGCGCAGGCTGTCCTCCACGGAATGGTCGCGGGCATAGTTCACCGCCTGCTTGGTGCCCCAGATGGCCACGGGGGGCTTGCTGGCGATCTCGCGTGCGCATTGCAGGGCGGCGGCCAGCATGGCGTCCGGCGTGTCGAACACTTCGTTGACCAGGCCGTAAGCCAGGGCTTTTTGCGCGCCCAGGCGGCGGCCCGTGTAGGCCAGCTCCTTGACCACGCCCAGCGGGATCAGCTTGGGCAGGCGCTGCAGCGTACCCACGTCGGCCACCATGCCGATGTTGATCTCCTGGATGCAGAAGAACGCATCCTGCGTGGCGTAGCGGATGCAGCCCGCCGTGACCATGTACACCGCACCGCCCATGCAGCCGCCGTGGATGGCCATGATACAGGGGATGCGCAGGCTCTCGATGCGGGTGAAGGTGGCCTGCATGTCGGTGAGCAGGTCGAAGATGGCGGCGCGGCCCTCGGGGCTCTGGTCGTCCATGGCAATGGCGCCGCCGAAGGTTTCGAGCGCCATGCCCGCGCTGAAATGCTTGCCGGTGCTGCTGATGACCAGCGCCCGCGCCTCGCCCGCCTGGTGCAACTGGGTCAGCACCCCATCGAGCTCGCGCCAGAAGGTAGGGTGCATGGTGTTCATGGCCTCTGGTCTGTTCAGTACCAGATGGGCCACGTGGTCGGTGGTGCTCAGGGAAAAACAGGTGAGGGGGTTCATGGACGTGGAATGTAGGCCTGCGGCGCTGCTGCGCACCGTCGCGTGGGTGACTTCCCATGAGATATGCCTCTGGCGCTTGTGCGCAAACGCTGGAAGCTATGAAAACAGGAGTAATGTGCTGAGCCAGAGCGCCGCAGCGCCCAGGCCACCTGTCGCATCAACGCCGCTTGCCGCCTCCGAAGATGCCGCCCAGCACGCCACGCAGGATCTCCCTGCCCAGCGAGGTGCCCATGGTGCGAACAGCCGACTTGGCCATGGTCTGGGCCAGACCGTCGCGCCTACCGCCGCGCGGCCCCGTGCTGCCAAACAGCACTTCGTTGAGCCCGCCCATCAGACCGCCGCCTTCTTCGGCGGGTGCCCCACCGGCGCTCTTGCCATTGCCATTGGGCGCCTGCGCTGCGGCCTCCTCGGCGCGGCCCTTGAGTTTTTCGTAGGCCGATTCGCGGTCCACCACCTTGTCGTACACCCCGGCTACCAGCGAGCTGGCCATCAACGCCTGGCGCTGCTGCGGCGTGATGGGGCCGAGCTGGCTGCCGGGCGGCAGCACAAACACGCGTTCGGTCACGCTGGGGCGGCCTTTGGCATCCAGAAAGCTCACCAGCGCCTCGCCCACGGCCAGCTCGGTGATGGCGGCCTCGATGTCCAGGCCGCCTTGGGGCGCATGGTGGTGGCCGTGGCCTTCACGGCCGTCTGGTCGCGCGGGGTGAAGGCGCGCAGCGCGTGCTGCACGCGGTTGCCCAGCTGGGCCAGCACGCTGTCGGGGATGTCCAGCGGGTTCTGGGTGACGAAATACACGCCGACCCCCTTAGAACGCACCAAGCGCACCACC
>JANJSZ010000152.1 GCA_024711405.1 Acidovorax sp. | reverse complement strand
GTCGTCTATACCGAACCCGCGGTCAAGGGCGACACTTCGGGCAAGGTCATGAAGCCGGCCAGGATTTCGACCGGCTTCGAGCTGCCGGTGCCGGCCTTCGTCGAAATCGGCGACAAGATCGAAATCGACACCCGCACCGGCGAATACCGCAAGCGCGTCTGAGGCTTGCGCCTCCGCCCAACAAAAAGGCTTCCCGAGGGAAGCCTTTTTCATGGATCATTTTTGACTTTAGCGTTGGATGGAAAATCGCCAGCAGCTATTCAAACCATAGCAGCGACAGACAGGGTCACACCGGCACGGCCACCAGGTCATGCCCCTGCGTGCCCACGATGCGCGCACGCGTGAATTCACCCACCTTGAGTTGCTTGCTGATCTTCTCCGGTGGCAGCAGATGCACCACGCCATCAATCTCAGGGGCATCGGCATAGCTGCGGCCCCGGCCGCCCTTCTTGCCCAAAGCGGGGGCATGGTCCACCAGCACCTGCATGGTGGCGCCCACGCGGCGCTGCAGCTTGGCAATCGACACCTCTTCGGCAACCGCCATGAAGCGGGCACGGCGCTCTTCGCGCACTTCCAGAGGCAGCATGCCGGGCAGCTCGTTGGCGGCAGCGCCATTCACGTCGCTGTAGGCAAAACAGCCCGCGCGGTCGATCTGCGCCTCGCGCACAAAATCGAGCAGGTGCTGGAACTCTTCTTCCGTCTCGCCCGGAAAGCCCGCAATGAAGGTGCTGCGGATGACCAGCTCGGGGCAGGCCTCGCGCCAGCGCTGGATGCGCTCGAGGTTGCGCTCGCCGCTGGCCGGGCGCTTCATGCGCTTGAGCACGTCGGGGTGGCTGTGCTGGAACGGCACATCCAGGTACGGCAGCACCTTGCCCGTGGCCATGAGCGGGAGGATCTCGTCCACGCTGGGGTAGGGGTACACATAGTGCAAGCGCACCCAGGCACCATAGGGCTCGGCGATCTCGCCCAGCGTCTGCACCAGCTCCAGCATGCGCGTCTTGACGGGTTTGCCGTCCCAGAAACCGGTGCGGTATTTCACGTCCACACCATAGGCCGACGTGTCCTGGCTGATCACCAGCAACTCCTTCACGCCACCTTCGAACAGGGCCTTGGCCTCGCTGAGCACATCCCCCACCGGACGCGACACCAGGTCGCCGCGCATCGACGGGATGATGCAGAAGGTGCAGCGGTGGTTGCAGCCCTCGCTGATCTTCAGATACGCATAGTGCCTGGGCGTGAGCTTGATGCCCGCCACACCGAAACTGCCCGGCACCAGGTCCAGAAATGGATCGTGCGGCTTGGGCAGGTTCAGGTGCACGGCATCCATCACCTCCTGCGTGGCGTGCGGGCCTGTCACGGCGAGCACGCTGGGGTGCATCTCGCGCACCATGTTGCCGCCGCCCTCGCCTGCGCGCGCACCCAGGCAGCCGGTGACGATGACCTTGCCGTTCTCGGCCAATGCCTCGCCGATGGTGTCCAGGCTTTCCTTGACGGCATCGTCAATGAAACCACAGGTGTTGACGATGACGAGATCGGCACCGTCGAAGGTTTTGGAGGTTTCGTAACCCTCGGCGCTCAGCTGCGTCAGGATCAGCTCGGAATCGGTCAGCGCCTTGGGGCAGCCGAGGCTGACGAATCCGACCTTGGGGATTTTTGGGGGGGAGAGTGCTTCGCTCATATCCCTGTATTGTCCCAGTTCTGGCGTTGGGCAGGGAATATGACCAAATCCTCGAACGCCTGCCAAGCCCCGCAACCGTGCGAAACGGGCGCCACCCAAGCCAGCGGCCGCCGCGCAAGGGCCGCCCCGCCGCGCTGGCGGCGTCCCCCTTGGGGGAAGGCGCCGCAGGCGACTCAGGGGGTCATCGCTTGATTCCAAAAGCGCCGAGCATTTGCTCGGTCTGCTTTTGCATCTGCTCCTGCATCTGGGTCAGCATGGACTGCGATTGCTCGACATAGTTGCCCATCATGCCCTTGAGCATGGGCGACTGCAGGTTCATGAACTGCGCCCACATCTCTGGCGTCACGCTTTGGGACTGCTCGGCCAGCTTGGCCTGCACCTCGGTGAAGGCCTGCACGTTCTTCTCCAGATAGGCGCCCATGAAGCTCTGCATCGCGTGGCCGTAGAAGCGGATGATGTTGGCCAGCACCGCCTCGGTGAACATGGGCGCGCCACCCGCTTCTTCCTCCAGAATGATCTGCAACAGGATGCTGCGCGTGAGGTCTTCGCCCGTCTTGGCATCGCGCACCACTACATTCTGGTGTTCCATGACAAGCTGGCGCACTTCGGCCAGGGTGATGTAGGTGGAGGTATCCGTGTCGTACAGACGGCGATTCGGGTATTTCTTGACCACGCGCTGCGCTATCTTGGCGGCGGGGGCGCTTTTCTTGTCGGGCACTACGGACTCCTCGGGCCTGCGGCCCATTTATTGCAGTGCAACAGATTCTAGAGAGTGAGGTGCACTGTGCCGGCGAAGGATTACCCTGATGGCCCGGCACGGCTCAGGCCGACCGGCCTTGCCCCATGGTGTCCATTGCGCGCGGAGAATGCGCTACCCCTTGGATGGGTGCAGCGGGCCAGACGGCAACGCTGCGTCCCCCAACCACCTCCGCCCACAGCGACACCAATAAAAAAGCCTTCCAGACCGTTGATCTGGAAGGCTTTGTACCAATGGTGAGTTGGTAGGCGCGATTGGACTCGAACCAACGACCCCCACCATGTCAAGGTGGTGCTCTAACCAGCTGAGCTACGCGCCTGTCGTTGTTTAGACATCGATTATAGCCATAAAAATCAGCCTATCTGGCTGGCCCTTCAACAAATCATGGGCAGAGCAGCACCGGCATTCGCGGATACCGGCACGCAACTCAGCGCCGCCGTGCAGCGCGCACCCCGGCAACGCCGGCCACAATGCCCAGCACCTTGTTCAGCCGCCCGGAATCGGCGACCTCGACGGTGAAGGTCATCCAGGCCGTGCCCTTGACCGACTGGGTCTGCACGCCGATGACGTTGGTCTTTTCCCGGGCAAACACTTCAGAGATATCGCGCAGCAGACCCTGGCGATCGGTCGCTTCCACCGCCACGTCCACGGGATACACCGCAGCACCCACCGCGGATTTGGGTGCACCCCATGCGACCTCGATCACCCGTTCGCTGCTGCGCGCCGCCATCTCCCGGAAATTGCTGCAGTCTGCCCGGTGCACGCTCACGCCCTTGCCCCGGGTGACAAAACCGCGGATATCGTCGGGTGGCGCAGGTTTGCAGCACTTGGCCAGCTGGGTCATGAGGGAGTCGATCCCCACCACCAGCACGCCGCCCTTGGGGGCGGAATCGTTGGTGCGGGTCTTTTTCAGCAGCAGGTAATCGTCGGGTTGCAGTACCGGCTCTGGCGGGCGCAAAAGGGTTTCGATGCTGCGCAGTGAAAACTCGTCCTTGCCCACCACCTCGAACAGCGCGTCGGCCGACTTGAACCCCAGCTGTACCGCCAGGTCGTCCAGTTTCATGGCTGTCTTGCCTTCGCGCTGCAGCAGCTTTTCAACCGCCTCGCGCCCCCGGGCCACCGTTTCGTGGGTGGCCTGGGCATTGAACCAGGCTCGCACCTTGGCCCTGGCCCGGTTGCTGGTGAGGTAGCCCAACTCGGCATTGAGCCAGTCGCGCGAGGGGCGGCCTTCCTTGACGGTGGTGATTTCCACGGTCTGGCCGTTCTGCAGCGGCGTGTTGAGCGGCACCATGGCGCCATCCACCTTGGCGCCGCGGCACCGATGGCCGAGGCTCGTGTGCACGGCATAGGCAAAGTCCACGGGTGTGGCGCCCTGGGGCAACTCCACCACGGCGGCTTCGGGGGTCAGCACATAGATGCGGTCGTCAAACAGACCCCGGTTTTGCACCGTTCCGACAAGGTCGCGCTCCCAGGCCAGCAACTGGCGCAGCACCGCGATCTTGGCGTCGTATTCGCCGCTGGCCGACACACCCGCATAGCCCTTGCTGCCCGCCTCCTTGTAGGCCCAGTGCGCCGCCACGCCGTGCTCGGCATGGTCGTGCATGGCCTGGGTGCGGATCTGGATCTCGATCGGTTTGCCGGCAGCGTCGCGCACGATGGTGTGCAGCGACTGGTAGCCATTGGGCTTGGGGCGCGCGATGTAGTCGTCGAACTCTTCCACGATGGGCGTGAACTGTTCGTGCACCCAGCTCAGGGCGGCATAGCAGTCCTTCACCGATGGCACCACCACGCGCAGCGCCCGGATGTCCAGCACCTGGTCGAAATTGAGCGACTTGCCGCGCATCTT
>JANJSZ010000146.1 GCA_024711405.1 Acidovorax sp. | reverse complement strand
ACCAGGGGCTGGATAGGCGTGGTCTCGTGGATCATGCGGGCGTCGTCCAGCAGCATCAGCGACCAGGGCGCGCTCAGGGTAAAGCGCTGGCCCGCCGGGCCCGCAGCTTCGAACACCCGCGTTTCACCGCCCTTCACCCCCTCGCGGGCCACCAGAAAAACCGCCACCAGGTCCACACCATCCCGGTGCGCACCTTCGGGCGTGGGGCGGCCAATGCCATCGGTGGTGTCGATCCGAAACTGGTGCGCCTCGACAAACCAGCGCGCGGGCGCGTCGGGTGCGGCAAACACCGTGTCGGACAGCGCGGCCAGCGCCGCCAGCAGCTGCCTCCACACAGGCCGTGCCACCGTCTCGACCGCCATCGGGGCAAACCAGCGCTCCATGCCGCCATGCAGTGCGTTGTATTCGAGCGGCTGCCAGTGGGCCCGGTGCGCCACCTGCACCACCTCGCCGTGCACCACTTCAAAACAGGCATGGCGACGGCGACGGTAGCGGCCACCGTCCTTCAGAAAATCATCGGGGGGCAACGCGGCCCAGTCAGCAGCCAGGGCCTGCAGATCATCGAGGCGGCAACCGGACCACGCAGCCACATCGGGTGGCGACAGCACGGCGTAGCCGGTCTTGCGCAGCTGGTTGGCCACGCCATCGGGACCGGTGAAAGGAGGAGAAAAAGTGACTTCGGCCATGCAGCCGAGCTTAAGGCAACGCTGGCAGCTCAGTCGCGGTTTCCGTGGCCCTTGCCACGGCCATCGCCACGCCCGTCCCGGCGGTCGCCGCGGTCGTGCTTGCCGCCACCCCGGCGATCATCATCCCAGTGGCGGTCATCCCGACCTTTGTTGCCAGGCTGGCCGCCGTAGTACTGGCCGCGCACAGGCTCTTTCACGAAGTACACCGGCTGGCCGCAGGCGTTGTAGCGGGCGCAGTGCTTGCCCCAGTTCTTGGCATGGCCGGGCGGCACATGCATGTAGATCGGCGAGCGCTGCACCATCACGGCCGGCCGGTGGATGATCATGGGCTCGGCGTAGATCAGCGGTGGCGGCGGCGCATTGCCAATGTCGATGCGTCCATACACGCCGGGGACCACCTGCCCTCCCACGGTGGCATTGACATAGGCCTGGGCATGGGCGCCGATGGCTGCAACCAGCAGCACCGCCGTGGCGGCCCCGGAAATCAGGTGACGAAAGGTGAGGTTCATGGTTGAGTCTCTGTGGATCGGAATCACCCCTTTGTAACAAGATCGGTGGGGGTTTCTGGCAAAGGCTGCGCAAAAAATGTAAGCAAATAGTCAATTGCCGTGCAATAACATCCATGAATTTCGGCTTCATTGCACTATTTAAAAGCGCCTGCAGCTATGCATTTAAGAGCGCTTGGCAAACCACACATCTGCAGCAATGCCTCCTGCAGCTGCGTGCAGTGGCATGAAGCCATCCCCCGCCCGGCCCGGGAGACCGCGTTGCCCTGCGAACGCCGCCACTTCGGCCGTGCCAGTTTTGATGCCCCGGCCTGCTGGCCATCCCCACTGGCACCTTCAGCGTGCGTGTGCAGGACCTGTCGCTCCCGGAAACCGGCAACCACATTGCGATGTCCACCGCAAGGTGGTCCATGCCATGGGTTTTCGGCCGGCGCCCTCTCGGGCTTGCGCCGGCGGGCGCCGGGCCATCAGCCTCCTGAAGCGGTAGCGTCGATCGGCTCTTTTTCCTGCAGCAGCCGCCACATCACCTTGCCACTCCCGCTCTTGGGCAGCGCCGTCACAAACTGCACGATGCGCGGCACCTTGTACACCGCCATGTTCTCGCGGCACCAGTCGATGATCTGCCGCTCGGTGGTGTCCTGGTGCGTGGGGCGCACCACCACCACGGCCTTCACGGTCTCGCCCCGGTAGCTGTCCTTGGCGGCAATGATGCAGGCCTCCTGGATGGCCGGGTGGCGGAACATCAACGCCTCGACCTCGGCGGGCCACACCTTGAAGCCGCTGGCGTTGATCATGCGCTTGAGACGGTCGGTCAGGAAGAAGTAGCCCTCTTCGTCCATGCGCCCCAGGTCGCCCGATCGGAAGAAGCGTTTGCCCTCGAACTCGATGAACGCCGCCGCCGTGGCGTCGGGCCGCTTCCAGTAACCCTGGAACACCTCGGGGCCGTGGATGATGATCTCGCCCTGCTCGCCCACGGGCATTTCCTGCAGGGTGTCGGGATCGATCACGCGCGCATCGGTGCCCATGAACGGAATGCCCAGGCACTGCTGCTTGGGGTGGTCAGGCGGATTGGAATGCGATGGCGCCGCCGTCTCGGTCAGGCCATAGCCTTCGGCATAACGCAGGCCGTATTGCTCCAGCAGGCGCTGGGCCACGGCCTGCGGCATGGCCGCGCCGCCGCCGCCGATGTAGGCCAGGCTGGAGAGGTCGTAGCTGGCAAAGTTCGGGCTGCCCAGCAGGTCGATGACCATGGTGGGGATATTGGTCCAGGTGGTGACCTGGTAGCGCGATATCAGGCGTCCCGCCAGGTCGCGGTCCCACCGGGGCATGATCACCAGCGTGGCACCACAGTAGATGGCCGTGTGCATCACGCTCACCATGCCGGTGATGTGGAACATGGGCACCACCGCCAGCGTCACGTTGTCGGCAGACCCATTGCCCCACAGGGCGCCCGCCACCGCGTTGTGCATGATGCTTTTGTGCAGGTGCATGCAGCCCTTGGGCAGCCCCGTGGTGCCACTGGTGTAGGGCAGCAGCGCCAGGTCGTCGGGCCCCACAGCCAATGCGGGGGACATGTCGGAGCAGGCTACGGCATCCGTCCAGGCGTAGGTGCGCCCCCCCTCCAATGCAGGCAAGGGATGCCGGGTGCTCAGCCATTCCATCCATGCCTCGGGCGGGGCATCGGCGCCCTGCACACCGGGATCAAAAGCATCGGTGAACTGGGTCACCACCAGATGGGCGAGGCGCTCGCCGAGCGCCAGCGCGTTGCTGGCCTTGGCGAGCTCGGGGGCCAGATCGGCCGTGGTGATAGCGACCTTGGTGTCAGGATCGGTGATGTAGTGCTTGAGCTCCTCGGCCCGGTTCATGGGGTTGACCGGCACCACCACAGCATTGGCCCGCAGGATGGCGAAATGCGCCATCACCAGTTGGGGGCAATTCTGCATGCACAGCACCACGCGGTCGCCCCGCTGCACGCCCAGCTGCACGAGCCGCGCGGCCAGGCGCTCGGCCCCTTCCATCAGCTGCCGGTAGCTGGTCGTGGTCCCAAAAAAGACCAGCGCCGCCTTGTCGGGATAACGGCGTGCGCTGATGGCCAGGTTGTCCCACAGCGAGGTGGCGGGCAAGGTGATGGAATGGGGCAAGCGGCGGGGCCAGAACTTGAAGTGGGGGCGCATGGTGCAGACAGTCTCCTTTGCCCTCCAGCCTAGTTGCCACGCGAAAGGCGGGCAATGGGGCTGGCCCGCGTTGACGTCGCCAAAGTGACCTGGAGCGGCATGGAATGGAGCGGCATGGAATGGAGCGGGATGGAATGGAGCGGGATGGGCGCCAGAACGCGCTGCGAAGAGGGATATGAGGTCAAGGTCGATGACATCTCTTTCCGGAAACGGACCTCCAGCGACTCCCGGGTGAGCGCTAGCAGGTCTTGGCGCCTATGGGTTTGGCGGGATCCGGGATGCATCACGCCAAAGGATATGGCTCCTGATGGATCATGGTGAAATCACGCGCACTATGACGCATGACCCTTCGCACCTCCCCGCCTTGCGCGGTGGCTTGCTCGCCCTGCTGGCGGCGATGCTGTTTGGCATCAGTACCCCTGTGGTACAGAGACTGGGGGCTGGACTCGGTGCATTCACTACGGCAGCGCTGCTGTATACGGGAGCGGCTCTGGTGGGGGCCCTGTCGACGCGGACTGCTGCGCACGAAGCGCGGCTGAAGAGATCCGACATTCCGCGCCTCTTGGCGATGGCTGGCTTTGGGGCTGCGCTGGGGCCGGCAGCCCTGGCGTGGGGCCTGCAACACACGAACGGTGCCAGCGCATCGCTCATGCTCACCTTGGAGGCCTTGTTCACCGCCACGCTGGCGTGGTGGATGTACAGCGAAACCATGGACCGCCGCGTGTGGACCGCCATGCTCTTGCTGCTCGCAGGAGGAGTGGCGCTCGTTCTGGACCAGGGCGTGCAAGGAGGCATGCAAATGCTGGGGCTGCTGGCTGTGCTGCTGGCCACCGCCGCTTGGGGGGTGGACAACACCCTGTCCCGTGGGCTGGCTGAGCGCGACCCCAGCCAAGTGGTGATGACCAAGGCCATCTTGGGCTCTGCAGCAACGGCTGCATTGGCAGTAGGGACGGGGGAACCCCTGCCTTCGTTCTCCGCCACATTGGGACTTCTGGCCGTTGGAGCCACAGGCTACGGCCTGAGCCTGCGCTTTTATCTTTTGGCCCAACGTGCGTTTGGTGCTGCGCGCACTGGGTCGGTGTTCGCTTTCGCGCCCTTCATCGGTGCTGCCGTGGCCTTCGGCCTTGGAGAGCGCTCGGCGGGATGGTTCATGCTGTTGGGTAGTGCTCTCATGCTCGCCGGAGTTGTGCTGCATTTGGCTGAGAGCCACGGGCACGAACACGTACACGAAGCCTTGGAGCATGAACATGCCCACAGGCACGACGATGGGCACCATTTACACATTCACGATGTGATGCCCAACGGAAGCCATAGCCATCCGCATGTGCATGAACCGATGACCCATGCCCACCCGCATGTGCCTGACGCGCATCATCAGCACAGGCACTAACGGCACCTCTCGCGGTGGGCAGGCTGCAACCGTGGTGCGCTTTTTGACCGTGCCGGCATACACCACGCTCCCTGCATCGCGGTACTGCAGTTCGCCCACCAAGGCCGGGTGTGCTCAAGTGCAGCATGTAGCGCACCAGTGGCCACAGCGTGTAGCTTGACAAGGCCGTGGCCTGTTCCGCAGAGGGAATCGAAGGGGACGAATTCAAGTCGAACTCCCAACTGGGCGTAGTGGCCACGGCTTGTGGATGACCGCAATCTGGCGATGACCGTGAGTTCAGTCGGGTGTGCATCGGCAGACAGCAACCGCTGCAAAGCCACCCTCACCCCTCAGCCCAGTCTGCCGCACAGCCGCCATCAGCTATTGACCTGCACCCACAGCTTGTCCAGCCGCTTCACGCTCACCGGCTGCGGCGTGCGCAGTTCTTGCGCGAAGAAGCTCACGCGCAGTTCCTCCAGCAGCCAGCGCAGCTCCTGCATGCGGGCATCGACCGCGCCCTTGCGCTCGGCCACCAGGCGCCAGTAGCGCTGCTCCTGCGGGCGCAGCTCGGCCAGTCTGGCGGCGTCGCGGACGGGGTCGGCGCGGTATTTGTCGAGGCGCAGGGTGATGGCCTTGAGGTAGCGGGCGTAGTGCGCCAGTTGCGCCCAGGGCGCTGCCGCCACGAAGTTCTTGGGCATGAGGCGCTGCAGCTGCTGCTGCGCATCCTGCGTGGCCTCGGGGGCGTTCTTGGTGTCCTTGATCTTGCGGGCGGCGGCGGCGTATTCGACCAAGATGGTGGCGGCCAGGCGCGCCACCTCGTTGGCGATCAGCGTGAGGCGGCCACGGCCCTCTTCCACGCGGCGCTTGAAGGCGAACGCATCGGTGGGCAGTGGGTCGAGCAGGAAGGCACGGTCCAGCGCCACGTCGATGATCTGGGTGCGCAGTTCTTCCTGCGTTCCGAGCGGCATGTAGGCCACGGCCATCTTCTGCAGGTCGGGAATGTTCTTTTCCAGATACTTGAGCGCGTCCTTGATCTGCAGCGCAAACAGGCGGCGCAGGCCCGCGCGGTGTTTGGCGGCGGCCACTTCGGGCTCGTCGAAGACCTCGATGGTCACGGCGTCGCCACCGTCGATAAGGGCCGGGAAGCCGATCAGCGTCTGGCCGGCCTTTTTGATCTCCATGAGTTCAGGCAGCTCGCCAAACGTCCAGGTGGTGTAGCGCTGGCCTGCGGGGGCCGAGGGCGTGGTACTCGCCGGCTTGGCAGGTTGCGCCCCTCCTTTAAATCCTGATTTGATAGCTGCTTGCGATTTACCATCAAGCGGTGCAGGCACTTTCGACCCTGAGCCTGCACCCTGTGCCGCTGCACCACCCAGCTTGAGCCCCGCCAGCGCCTGGAACGCCCCGCGTGCCTTGGCGCCCCATTCGGCCTTGAGTGCGCCCAGGTTGCGGCCGTGGCCCAGCTGGCGGCCGTGTTCGTCCACCACGCGGAAGTTCATGAACAGGTGGGGGCTGAGCATGTCGAGCTTGAAGTCGGCGCGCTTCACGTCGAGCGAGGTCTCGTCGCGCACCTGCTTGAGCAGCACATCGGTCAGGCTTCCCGTGCCAAAACGCTCGGGCGCGCCCAGCAGTTCGGCCAGGCGCGTGGCGCTGTCGGGCAGCGGCACAAAGCGGCTGCGCGGGCGCTGCGGCAGGCTTTTCAACAGCGCCTGGATCTTGTCCTTGAGCATGCCGGGCACCAGCCATTCGCAGCGCTCGTCGCTCACCTGGTTGAGCACAAACAGCGGGATGGTCACGGTGATGCCGTCGCGCGCGTCGCCGGGCTCGTGCAGGTAGCTGGCGGCGCAGTCCACGCCACCCAGCCGCACGGTCTTGGGGAAGGCGTTGGTGGTGATCCCTGCGGCCTCGTGGCGCATCAGCTCGTCGCGGGTGAGCTTGAGCAGATCGGGCTGCTTTTTCGATTCCTCACGGTACCAGGCCTCGAAGTTGTGGCCGCTGCACACCTCGGGCGGCAGTTGCTGGTCGTAGAAGGCGTAGATGAGTTCGTCATCCACCAGCACGTCCTGGCGGCGGGATTTGTGTTCCAGCTCCTCCACCTTGGCGATGAGCTTCTGGTTGGCTGCCAGGAACGGCAGCTTGGTTTCCCAGTTGCCGCCCACCAGCGCCTCGCGGATGAAGATCTCGCGCGCGGCGTGCGGGTCCACCTTGCCGAAGTTCACGCGGCGGTTGTTGTAGACCACGATGCCGTAGAGCGTGGCGCGCTCCAGCGCCACCACCTCGGCGGATTTTTTTTCCCAGTGCGGGTCGAGCAATTGCTTGCGCAAGAGATGCCCGCCCATCTGCTCCAGCCACTGCGGCTCGATGGCGGCAATACCGCGCCCAAACAGGCGCGTGGTTTCCACCAGCTCCGATGCAATGATCCAGCGGCCGGGCTTCTTGTTCAGGTGCGCGCCGGGGTGCTTGTAGAACTTGATGCCTCGCGCGCCAAGGTACCAGTCTTCCTCGTCGCTCTTGGCGCCCACGTTGCCCAGCAGCCCGGCCAGCATGGACAGGTGCAGCTGCTCGTAGCTGGCGGGTTGGGTGTTGATCTGCCACTGGTGCTCGGTCACCACCGTGAGCAGCTGGGTGTGGATGTCACGCCACTCGCGCAAACGTCGGATGCTGATGAAGTTCTGGCGCAGCAGTTGCTCGTACTGACGGTTGCTGAGCTTGTGGGTGGCGGCTGGGGCGGCAACGGGTGCGGCAGGCGCAGCCGCAGTGCTGCCACCGCCGCTGCGCTGCGCCACCGGCAAATAAGCCTGCGATGGCGCCTTCTGCGCCGCCATGGCCTTTTGCGCACGGGCCGATGGCAGGCTGGGCGCACCACCCCGGGCCTCGTTGATCCACTTCCAGAGCTTGAGGTACCCGCTGAATTCGCTCTTGTCGTCGTCGAACTTGGCGTGTGCCTGGTCGGCTTGTTGCTGCGCTTCCAGGGGGCGGTCGCGCACGTCCTGCACGCTCAATGCGCTGGCAATCACCAGCACTTCATCGAGCGCCTTGCGGTCGCGCGCCTCGATGATCATGCGGCCCACGCGCGGGTCCAGCGGCAGGCGCGACAGCTCAGCGCCCATGGGCGTGAGTTCGTTGGCGTCGTCCACCGCGCCCAGTTCGCCCAGCAGCTGGTAGCCGTCGGCAATCGCGCGGCCCGAGGGCGCTTCGATGAACGGAAACTGCGCCACATCACCCAGGTGCAGCGACTTCATGCGCAGGA
>JANJSZ010000036.1 GCA_024711405.1 Acidovorax sp. | reverse complement strand
GCCTCGGTCTGGTCCACGATAAGGTAGCCGCCCGACTTCAGATCCACACGACGGCCCAGGGCCTTGGCCACCTCTTCGTCAATGGCGTACAGGTCGAAGATGGGCCGTTCACCCTTGTAGTGCTGGAGCTTGCCGGCGGCTGTGGGCATTACTTCCTGTCCGAACGCCCGCAGGCGCTGGAACTGCTCAATCGAATCGAGCCGGATGGTCTGCGTGTGGTCGCCCACCAGGTCACGCAGCACGCGCTGCAGCAGATCCAGGTCCTGGTGCAACAGCGACATGGCGGGCAACTTGAGCGATGCTTCCTTGATGCGCGCCCAGGTCTTGCGCAGATAGGCAATGTCCTCGGCCAGCTCTGCGTCGGTGGAGTCCTCGCCATTGGTGCGCAGGATGAAGCCGCCGCCACCGCCTGTGGACTTGTCACCCACCAGCGCCTGCAGGCGCGCGCGCAGCGCATCGCGCTCGGCAGGTGGAATCTTCTGCGACACGCCCACATGGTCGTCCTGTGGCAGAAACACCAGCAGGCGGCCCGCAATGCTGATCTGCGTGGACAGGCGTGCGCCCTTGGTGCCGATGGGGTCCTTGATGACCTGCACCATGAGCGCCTGGCCTTCGAACACCTGCTTTTCGATCGGCACCTGCGGCTCGCTCTTGCGCGCAAACGCAGGCGGCTCACCATCCGGCTGGCGCTGCCACACGTCAGCCACATGCAAAAAGGCCGCGCGTTCCAGCCCGATGTCGATGAAGGCCGACTGCATGCCCGGCAGCACGCGCGAGACCTTGCCCAGGTAGACATTGCCCACCAGACCCCGCTCCAGCGTGCGCTCGATGTGCAGCTCCTGCACGGCGCCGTGCTCCACCACGGCCACGCGCGTTTCCTGGGGGGACCAGTTGATCAGAATGTCTTGTTGCATGTTGTTCTCAGATGGCAAACCCGGCGGCACGCAGCAGTTGCGCCGTTTCGTACATGGGCAGGCCCATGATGCCCGAATAACTGCCTGCCAGGTGCTCCACATACGCCGCCGCCCGGCCCTGGATGCCATACGCCCCTGCCTTGCCCAGCGGCTCGCCGGTGGCCACGTAGGCGTCGATCTGCGCGGGCGTCATGGCGGCAAAGGTGACGCGCGAAACGGACAGGGCCGTAAGGCGCCTGGGGCCGACTTGCAGCGCCACGGCGGTGAGCACGCGGTGCTCGTGGCCGGCCAGCTCGGCCAGCATGCGCGCTGCATGCAAAGCGTCGTCTGGCTTGCCGTAGATGGTGCGGCCCAGCGCCACGGTGGTGTCGGAGCAAAGAATGGGCGCATCGGGCAACCCCCGGCGCGCCCGCCGCGCCACGGCAGCGTCGAGCTTGAGCCCTGTGACACGCTCCACATAAGCCGTCGGTGCTTCGCCGGACAGCACCATTTCCATGGCCTCGGCGTCTTCGGGCTCGTCGCCGTCCACGTTGGGTAGCAGCAGTTCATGGCGCACACCCAGCTGTTCAAGCAGCTGGCGCCGGCGTGGGCTCTGGGAGGCAAGGTAGATGAAGTCGGGCATGAACAGATTTATAGAAAAACCGGCCACAACGCTTATTCATCAAGCGCTAGCAGCTATCAAAAATAGAGTGAACGATCCAAACCGTGGTCCCGATCTCATTCGCGGTGGTACGGGTGCCCGGCATTCACCGACCAGGCGCGGTACAGCTGCTCTATCAGCAGCACGCGCACCATGGCGTGGGGCAAGGTCAGGTCGGACAGGCGGATGCGCTCATGCGCTCCCTGGCGAAAGGCCGGGTCCAGCCCGTCGGGGCCGCCGATGACCAGGGCCACGTCGTCTCCGCCCAGCTGCCAGCCCCTCAGGCGCTCGGCCAGCGCCTTGGTGGTGAGGTTGGTGCCACGCTCGTCCAGCGCCACCACGCGTGTGCCACGGGGGATGGCGGCTTCGATGCGCTCGCGCTCGGCGGCGTAGAGCGTCTCCAGCGTCTTGGAGCCACGGGGTTCTGTCTTGACGGCTTTGAGTTCGATTTTGAGCTCTGGCGGAAACCGCTTGGCGTAGTCGTCATAAGCGGTTTGCGCCCAGTCGGGCACGCGCTGGCCCACGGCCACGATCAGCAGCTTCATGGCAGGTCAGGCGCTGTGCGCAAACAGGGAATGCAGGCGGGCCGAAGCGCCCATCACTTGCGGCCCGGTGCCCTCTTGGCTGCGGGCTTGGTGGCGGATCCAGCGCGCGCCGCTGTGGGCTTGGCACTGGTCTTGGCCGCGGCAGCGGTCTTGCTGCGTGGGGCAGATGGCTTCACCACCACAGTTTTGATCGGGGCTTTGGTGGCTGCAGGCTTCTTGGCAGCAGTCGTCGGCTTTGCAGGCGCCTTGGCTGGTGCAGCCTTGGCAGCGCTGCTGCTCTTTGCGGGAGCCTTGGTTATGGCTTTGGCAGGTGCTTTTGCCGCGGTCTTTGCTGCGGTCTTGGCGACGGCCTTGACCGTGGCCTTGCCCGACCGGGCGGCTACCGTGGGGGCCGCTGCCTTCTTGGCGGGTGACTTGCCAGCGGCCTTCGCGTCCGACTTGGCAGTCTTCTGGGCCGACTTCTTTTCGGCAAGCTGCGTGGCGGCGCTGGAAACGGGCTTGGCCGCGCCGAGCTTCAGGCGCACGGGCGTGTCGCCCCACAGCTCTTCCAGGCGGTAGTACTGGCGGATGGCGGGCTGCATGATGTGCGCCACGGCGGCGCCGCAGTCCACGATGATCCATTCGCCGTTGTCTTCGCCTTCGATGCGCGGCTTGGAGAAACCGGCTTCCTTGACCGCATCGCGCACGCTGGCGGCGAGGGCCTTGGTCTGGCGGTTGGAGGTGCCCGATGCCACGATCACCCGTTCAAACAGCGGCGAGAGATGCTCGGTGTTGAAGACCTGGATGTCTTGCGCCTTGACGTCCTCCAGGCCATCGACGATGGCGCGCTGGAGTTTGGTGACGTCTTTTTTGGCGGCGGTTTCCGATTTGGTGGAGGTGGTCATCAGGCGGTGATTAGAGAGGAAATGGAATCAATATAGCGTGCAACGCAGCGTACAGCCAGCGGGCTGCGCCTTGGGTGTGGCGCTGGTGTTGTGCTCGGGTGCTGCGGCAGTTTGAGGTGTTTTTGGCCTCTGGCGCTGGTGTAAAAAGCGCAGGCAGCTATTGAAATTATAGCTTTTACGCTTTTCGCGGCTTTCAGGGTGCGGTGGCAGCACCACGGACCAGCCAGTCGCGCCGCACCAGAAAGCGCCGCGTGAGGTCGGCTTCGGCCGAATCGGCAGCGTCCGAGCGCTGGTACGACCAGGCCACCAGCGGCGGCATGGACAGCAGGATGGACTCGGTGCGCCCACCCGACTGCAGGCCAAAGTGCGTGCCCCGGTCCCAGACCAGATTGAACTCGACATAGCGGCCCCGGCGATAGAGCTGGAAGTCGCGCTCGCGCTCGCCAAACGGCAAGTTCTGGCGCCTTTTCACGATGGGCAGGTAGGCGCCAAGGAAGGCATCACCCACCGACTGTGTCATCGCCAGGCTTTGCTCGAAGCCCAGTTCCGCAAAATCGTCATAGAACACCCCGCCCACGCCACGCTGTTCATTGCGGTGCTTGAGATAGAAATATTCGTCGCACCACTGCTTGAAGCGCGGGTATTTGTCGTCACCAAAGGGCGCCAGCGCATCGCGGCAGCTGCGGTGGAAGTGCACCGCATCCTCCTCGAAGCCGTAGTACGGCGTGAGGTCCATGCCGCCACCGAACCAGCAGGTGGGTTCCTGGCCCGGGTGGCCAGCGGCGATCATGCGCACGTTCATGTGCACGGTGGGCACGAAGGGATTGCGCGGG
>JANJSZ010000201.1 GCA_024711405.1 Acidovorax sp. | reverse complement strand
ACGCACAACATGCAGCAGGCAGCGCGTTGCAGCGACTACACCGCCTACATGTATCTGGGGGATCTGGTGGAATTCGGTGAGACAGAACAGATG
The DNA here is from genome assembly GCA_024711405.1 of Acidovorax sp. Taxonomy (GTDB): domain Bacteria; phylum Pseudomonadota; class Gammaproteobacteria; order Burkholderiales; family Burkholderiaceae_C; genus Acidovorax. Next base: position 6,692 of record JANJSZ010000201.1, on the reverse strand, counting down.
TTCTTCAAGCCCCAGCGCAAGGAAACCGAAGACTACATTACCGGCCGTTTTGGCTGAGGAGGCAAATTCATGGCTGACAAGCACCTTTCATCGCAGTTCGACAGCGAACTCAACGGCGTCTCTGCCCGCGTCATGGAATTGGGGGGGTTGGTGGAATCGCAGATTCGCCAGGCAATTTACGCGCTTTCACATTTCAGCCTCGAAGCGGTGGAGCAGGTGGCGTTGATAGAGCAGCGCGTGAATGCCATGGAGGTCGAGATTGACCACGAACTCGCGTCCATCATTGGCCGGCGCCAACCCACTGCCCGCGACTTGCGGCTGCTGCTCTCCATTTCCAAGGCCACCGCCAATCTGGAACGCGTGGGTGACGAGGCCAACAAGATGGCCCGCATGGTGAAGTCGATCATTGAGAGCGGTGCGGCCCGTTCACTGCCATCGAGCGACCTGCGCGTATCGGCCGACCTGGCCTCGGGCATGCTGCGCAAGGCGCTGGATGCCTTTGCGCGCCTGGACACCAAGGCGGCGCTGGCCATCCTCAAGGAGGACGACCTCATTGACAAAGAGTTCGATGGCTTTGTCCGCAAGCTCATCACCTACATGGTGGAAGATCCACGCACCATCTCCGCCAGTCTGGACCTGTTGTTCCTGGCCAAGGCGATCGAACGCATTGGCGATCATTCCAAGAATGTGGCCGAACTCGTCATCTACCTCGTCAAGGGCAAGGACGTGCGACACACGACGATGGATGAAATTGAATCCGCTGCGCTTTTGTGACCTATTGGCATTGACATGAAAAAGCTTCCTCGCGTATTGATTGTGGAAGATGAGCCGGCGATTGCCGAGCTGATTGCTGTCAATCTGCGCCACAACGGTTTTCAGCCCATCTGGTCCGAAGATGGTGATTCGGCCCAGCGTGAACTCGATGCTGTCCTCCCCGATGTCATCCTGCTCGACTGGATGCTGCCCGGTCAAAGCGGCCTCGTGCTGGCGCGCAAGTGGCGTGCAGACAGTCGGACCAAACCCATCCCCATCCTCATGCTGACCGCCCGGGGTGATGAACCCGACAAGGTGGCAGGGCTCGATGCGGGAGCGGACGACTACATCACCAAACCGTTTTCCACGCAGGAACTGCTGGCGCGCATCCGGGCGGTGCTGCGGCGCCGCGCGCCCGAGCAGGTGAGCGACAGCGTCACCATTGGCGATCTCGTGCTGGACGCGGGTACCTACCGGGTCACCTTCCAGGGGCAGCCGTTGAAGGTGGGGCCGACCGAGTTCAAGCTGCTGCATTTCTTCATGAAGCATTCGGAGCGCGTGCACAGCCGCTCACAACTGCTGGACAAGGTGTGGGGCGACCATGTGTTCATTGAAGAGCGAACCGTGGACGTGCATGTGAAGCGGCTGCGGGAGGCCCTGGGTGCGGCTGGCGTCATGGTGGAAACCGTGCGCGGCGCGGGCTACCGGCTCACCGCCCAGCCGCCCGCGCTGATGCAGGCCTGAATGTTTCAGTCCGGGGGCGGAGCGCCTTCGTGACCACCGAGAAAGTTGTGTAGTCCGCATGCTCTGGCGTTTTCTCTATTTTCTGGCCTGGCAATTGGCTGGAGGCGCGCTCGGCTGGTGGCAAGGAGGCCCCTGGGGCGCAGTGCTCGGGGCCGGGGTGGCTGCATGGTTGTGGTTTGTCGGAGATTTGTGGTTGGGGGTGCGGGTGCTGCAGTGGCTGCGCTCGGGTGACCTGTCGGCGGCTCCGTCAAGCTTTGGCATGTGGGGCGAAGCTGCAGATCGCGCGCGGCGTCTGTTGCGCCAGCACCAGGCGCAGGTCAACGAAAGCGAGGATCGTCTGCAGGAAATTCTGGCGGCACTTCAGGCCACGCCCAATGGCATTGTCCTGCTCGACGGTGAAGGGCGCATTGAATGGTGCAATCAGCTGGCGGCTGCACAGTTTGGGTTCGATGCCCAGCGGGATGTCATGCAGTCTGTCGGCAACCTGGTGCGGGACCCCGATTTCAGTGCCTACTATGCCGCCCAGGATTACACCCACGATGTGGTGCTGCAGGGCCGGGAAAGCACGCTGTCCCGGCCCGTGCGCATTGCGGTACATCTGCATCCGTATGGCGATGGGCGCAAGCTGATGCTGTCCCGGGATGTCACGGCGCTGGAGCAGGCCGACGCCATGCGCCGCGATTTTGTGGCCAATGTGTCCCATGAAATCCGCACGCCCCTGACAGTGCTGACGGGTTTTGTGGAAACCCTGCAAACCCTGCCGCTGGATGCCGAGGAGCGTGCGCGCTACCTGGCCATGATGGCCCAGCAGGCGGCGCGCATGCAAAGCGTGGTGCACGATCTGCTGACACTCTCGCGCCTGGAAGGCAGTCCCCTGCCTGGTATTTCCGAATGGACGTCGGTACAGGTCCTGATGCTGCGGTGCGAGGAAGAGGGCCGGGCCCTGTCGGCCCTGTTGACGCAAAACAACCATCGGCACCATGTACTGCAATTTCCTTCGGCGCAGGATTTGCGTGCCGTGGGCGAAATTGCCGGTGTGCAGGCCGAATTGCAAAGTGTGCTGTCCAACCTCATCAGCAATGCCGTGCGCTACACACCCGCAGGCGGCACCATCACGGTGCAATGGCGCTACACGACCGATGGCAATGCCATCTTTTCCGTGAGCGACACCGGGCCCGGCATTGCGCCGGAGCATATTCCGCGCATCACCGAGCGGTTCTACCGCGTCGACCGCAGCCGGTCGAGGGAAACGGGCGGCACGGGCCTGGGGCTGGCCATCGTCAAGCATGCCGTGCAGCGGCATGGCGCCACGCTCGATATCACCAGTGCACTGGGCAAGGGATCGGTTTTCTCGGTTACTTTTCCTGCCAATCGGCTTCGCCGCTCCGCGTTGCCGGCCGGATTGCAACCCGCAGCATCAGCACAAACAGCCCTGCCGTGATGGCCAGTGCCAGCGCACTGGCCGCCCAGAACGGCACAGGGGACATTATGGGTGCCCAAGGGCCCAGCCCCTGGTAGGCCAGCACATAGCCCCCGCCAAGCCCGGCGCCCCACAGCAGCGCGCAATAAACCACCAGGGGGGCGATCGTGATGCGGTAGCTGCGCAGCACAAAGACACACAGGGTCTGCACGGCGTCAGCGGCATGGTAGATCGCAACCCACAACAGCAATCCACCGGTGGTTGCCACCACGGCGGCACTGCTGGAATACAGGGCGGCGAGGGTTCCATTTGCTATAAATAATAGAGTTGATAGCGCAATACCCATAGGCACTGCGATTCTGAAACCTATAAAAACGACGCTGCGTGCCTGCACAGCGTTGCCGGCACCCAGCCAGTAGCTCACCCGGGCGCTGGTGGCAATGGCCAGTGACAGGGGCACCATGTACAGCACGGCCGCCACGTTGGCTGCGATCTGGTGGGCTGCGGTGGCCACCGTGCCCTGGCGGGCAATGAAAAGGGCCATCAAGGTGAACGAAGTCACTTCCACCAGGATGGCAAGCCCCGCAGGCACGCCCAGCCGGGTGAAGCCGAAAATGGTGGGCCAATGGGGTGGCTCCATGCGCTGCCAGATGCGCAGCGGCGTGTAGAGATCCTGGCTGCGCAACAGCCAGAAAGCCAGGGCCAGCATGCTGGCATTCACCACCAGGGTGGCCCAGGCGCAGCCCACGGCCCCTTGCGCTGGCAGGCCGGCGCCCCCAAAGGTGAACCAGATGGACAGGGGCACCTTGATGAACAGTGACCCCACCTGCAGCCAGGTCACCAATTGCGGTCGGCCAATGGCCTGGTTCAGCGTGCTGTACAGGCGAAAGAGCAGGGCGGGCGGCAGCGCCAGGGCCAGCACTGCAAGGTATTGTTCTACCTCGGTGCGCAACGCCTGGGGTACCTCGGTCCAGCGCAGCAGCGGACCGGGCGACAACAGGACGAGCATGCCGACGGCTGTTGCCACGGCAAACAGGTAGAGCGCCTGGCGCAGCGATTGGCCAATGGCGCTCGGGTTGCGCGCGCCCCGCTGCTCGGCCCAGACCGGCATGAGGGCCTGGAAGATGCCCATCAGGGCAACATAGACGCTGATGAAGATGGCCGAGCCCACCGACAGTGCCGCCAGGGAGGTCTCGCCGTGGCGCCCGGCCACGATGGTGTCGGTCACGCCGAAGGCCATCACCGCCAGCTGCCCCGTGAGCACGGTCAGGGCGTGGCGGGAGATGGTGGAAGACTCCGACATCAGTCGGGCGATGCCGTTCTCCGGAACAGCAGGATGAACTCGTTCTTGTCGGTAGGGCGGCCGATGGTGGCTTGCCTCTTCCAGTGGTCAGGATTCACCAGGTTTGCGGGCGCGGGCCAGGCATTGTTGTCTGCAATCAGCCAGGGGCAGTGATTTGCCGGGCTGGCCGGTTGCAGGCGCAACCGGGCGTGGTATTGCAGTGCGGCCACCTGCGCCCGGCTCAGGCCGACCATCTGCACGCATCCGGGGTGTGGGCCCAGGGCAGCCGCCAGTTTGTGCGCCTGCGGTGCATAACTGCGGGCATAGTCGAGCAGCGGGAGCCACAGGGTGGTCAGCAGCAGCCAGCCCAGCGCCGCCCCGCTGGCGGGCAATACCAGGCTTTTCCAGATGGCGGCACGGTTGCGTGCTGCGCGCCACCAGACCAACCGGCACCATGCCGCAGAGGCCGCCAGTGCCACTGCCAGCGCCAGCCACGAGAACTCGGGGGTGAACCCGGGTGCCAGTTTGGCCACGTTGGCCGCAGGCTTTGCAGGCACACCCGTCTGCATCGCCAGCCAGATCACCCAGATGGCCAGGGCCGATGCGCTGAAAAACAGCAAGGTGAACCAGTCGATCAGTGCCGCCATGCTGCGGCGGAAGGTGGGCAGCGCAAACGCTGCCAGTGTGGCGATCGCCGGCAAACCCACCAGCAGTGCACGGTCTGCCGGTTGTGTGGTGAAAGTGGCGCTTACCGATACCAGCAAAAACCACAGGGGCAACCACAGGTGGCGGTGCAACCGGCGGTCGAACAGCTGTTTGCGCCAGCGCCACAGCGTCCAGGTGGCCATGGGCCAGGCTGGCCAGCCAAACCAGAGCAGCAGCCGTATCAGGCTTCTGAATTCTTTGCCCTCGGTGGCCGCATCGAGCAGGCGCCAGCGCCACAGATCCAGTTGCCATGCCGCGGCGGCGGCCAGCAGCGTGATGGCGGCCAGCGCCGCGACCCAGTGCAGGCGTCGATCGGGGCGATGGGTGGGGTCGGCGGGGCCGGGTGGTGCCAGCGCAACCAGTGCAATGCAGCCCCCCCCCAGCAAGGCGGCGAACGTGGGCGCGCCGGCCAGCGTGAGTCCCATCATGCCCGCAACCAGAGCCACGGCGGGCACCACCGTGCGGTAAGGCAAGGTGGCTACGGCAAAGAAGATCAGTGCCGCACATGCCAGTTGCACCAGATAGCCAGTGGCTTCGTGCGAAAGCTGTGCCAGGCCCAGGCAGGCGATCAGGGCCAGCAAGGCGCCATCGGCAATGGCGCGGGCGTAATCCAGGGGGTTGGCCTCGCCGCCAAAGGCAAATGCCACAGGCTGAGCACCCGGACTGCGCGCCAGGTAGTAAACGCCATACCAGGTGGCAGCCAGCGTCAGCGCCAGCAGCGACATGAAGGGCAGGCGGGCCGCCATCTCGGGCGCCATCAGCCCATCGGGAGTGATCCGGATGGCCCAGGCTCCCAACCAGTAGGGCAGCAAACCGTCGGTTTCGGGAGGGACCCCTCCCAGCAGCGGTTTCAGCCACGGGGTGTGCCCGTTGGCCAGTTCCAGCATGTAGCCAAAGGCCGTTACATCGGCGTTCTTCCACGGGCCTCGGCCGACAAAGCCAGGCACCACATAAGCCAGGCACAGCAGCAGCAAGGCCCAGCGAGGAAGCGGGCGTGCAGCATTTCGGGTAACGATGGCGGGGGTGGGAGCGTTCACGCGTCAGGAGGATGGCAATGGCTGGCTGTCGAGAATAAGGGCAAATCCAAACAAAAAGGCAGCGCGGTTGCCCGTGCTGCCTTCTTGGCGGAAACGCGGCGAATTACTTCGCTGCGGTTTTGCCGAAACGGTTGCGGAAACGCTCCACACGGCCGCCCATGTTGTCCACGGATTTTTGCGTGCCGGTATAGAAAGGATGTGATTCGCTGGAGGTGTCCAGCTTGAACAGGGGCAGCTCACGGCCGTCGTCGGTCTTGCCCATTTCCTTGGTGTTCACGCACGAGCGGGTGACAAACTTGAAACCGTTGGACAGGTCCACGAACAGAACTTCGCGGTAGTTGGGGTGAATGCCTTCTTTCATGATCAATCCTTGTCAAGTGCGGGAGCCGTGCAGGACCCGAAGCAACCTTTGCCTCGTGAAACATCCAGCGTACTTTCCGCAGAAAAAGCCCGCCATTATAGCCCGAAGCGGCAGTCGGCAATGTTTGCCGTGGCGCGCTAAATTAGCCACCCCTTCGCATCATGTCGAAGAACTCGACATTGCTCTTGGTGGCCTTCATGTTTTTGATCATGAGCTCCATGGACTCGATCTCGTCCATGTTGTACATGAACTGGCGCAGGATGCGGGTCTTTTGCAGGATCTCGGGGGCCAGCAGCAGCTCTTCGCGGCGCGTGCCGCTCTTGTTGAGTTCGATGGCGGGGAACACGCGCTTTTCATACAGGCGGCGGTTCAGGTGGATTTCGCAGTTGC
>JANJSZ010000306.1 GCA_024711405.1 Acidovorax sp. | reverse complement strand
CCCGCGCAGTGTTGCCACGGCCAAGCGCGGCCCCAAGAAGGAAAAGCCTGGGGGATACGTGGCTGGCGCTGTGGCTCGCAAGCAGCTGTCCACCGCTCGTGTCCTCAAACAGGCTGCGGGGACAACACCTTGAAAGGGATGCCCCTTAGAGCGCTTGAGCGTTGAGATTGGTGGCAAGGAATCCGAAGGGCGCGAGCCTTGGACTCAGGAAGAACTGGGCCTGATCTTCAGCGATCCGATTTGGACGCAACATGCAATCCCCACCGACAAGAAAGCGGGCAAGGAGGCGGCTTACTGGATACCGCTGATCGCCTGCTACACCGGTGCGCGCCTGACTGAAATTGCCCAGCTCTGGACGGATGACGTGGCGACAGAGCAGGGGAAAGAAACCTTTGAGTTCAGGGCCGATGCGCAACGGGATCAAAAGCTTAAAAACTCTGGCTCCTGGCGGGCCGTGCCGATGCACCCTGAGCTGATCCGGCTGGGCTTCTGCGACTATGTGCAATCCCTGCCGAAGGGATCGCTCTTTCCACACCTGCCCAAAGAGGGGCAGAACGGAGCGGGTGGGCAGTTCGGCAAGTGGTTCGGCACCTTCAAGAAAGTGAAGGGTTTCACGTCCCCCGCCAAGTCGTTCCATTCCTTCAGGCATCTTGTCGCCACGGAGCTACGGCTAGCGGGCGCCACCGATGCACAGGCAGATGCGATCACAGGGCATGCGGGGAATGGTGTGGGCAGGCAAGTCTACGCAGCGACCATCAGACGCAAGGCTGAACAGCTTCGGCATGTAATTGAGTTGCTGGATTTTCCAACCATACAGATTCCTGCGTATTCCGGAGATTCTTAGCCAGCCAGCCGTTTCTTCGTAAGCACCTTATTCAGCAAAGTAACCAGCAGGAAGTGACCAGGGCTGCGCGGAAACGCGCGCCCTTGCCCCCGATTGTTGATCCCGTGGCGATCTGTTGGGTTATTGTTGGCCTGAATCCTTGAGGCTCGTGTTTTCAACCAGCCTTGTCCCATTTCGGACAGTCCCGCGCGGTGAAAACTGCCACGCAACGTTTGAGCGGCGACGCTTGGCCCGCTGGATGGATGGAGGCCCACTCCCGGGAGCGGGCCAAGTGCCATGCCGGTGCGCGACGGCTCGGGCTAAGGGTTAGGCCGCAATCCCCAAGGCCAGCTTGGTGCTAGACGCTCTTGCACTTACCCTTTATTTGAGCGGTGTCGAGTGCTTCTACTTCGCCCTTGAGCCGCGCAACATCTCCTTCGTGATCACCGGACAGCTTGCTGAACGGAATACCTAAGAGAAAGACACCGAACGCGTCACCGTTGGCCTTTGAATCTTGCATCTTGGAGTATTTCTCGAGATCCGCTCGCGTATCGGTCATCTTTGTATTGAGCTGAGTGCAGTCGAGATGAGTGAACTTCTCGTGCGAAACATGAGATGCGCGAATGGACTCGGGACGGTTAGCGCAGGCAGTGGCCAAGATGGCGACAGCAACAATCAGAGCGTTACGAAGCAAGTCAGACTCCCTTGGTGAGTTACGTTAGTAGCAATTTCGTACGAAGTGTAACCAATATGCACCAACCGAAAGGGAGTATTTCTACTCGGAATTCTCCAGCGGGGAAACTGCGACCTAACGACCTGGGGCCAGCCTCTGCCACGCGGCGGCTTCACCTTCAATACCATGCAGTGGGCCCTCATAGCCCTCATGGAAGTTCCAAATTTGGATTGCACTTCTAAAGGGTACACATCCAACGAGGCGAATAGCATACCCCCCATGTCCTTAGGGCCTCAGCATGTCCAAACGCGACCGGTTACGGACACACTATCACAACATGTCCAAAACCTAGCTTGACAGCATTTCGGACATACAGCATGATTCGTACATCTATTTCGTACATAGGATGCGTTATGCGAGTCTTTGCTTACTGCCGTGTTAGCACTACGGATCAATCTACAGAGAACCAAGTTCTTGAGATCGCCAGTGCTGGTTTTGCACTCAATGAGCGAAGGATCGTCAAGGAGACAATTTCCGGCTCAGTCCCAGCAGATCAACGCCCTGGCTTTCAACGCCTCAAGGACAAGCTAGAGGCCGAGGATGTGTTGGTTGTTACCAAGCTAGATCGTCTGGGGCGCAATGCCATGGACGTTCGCGCCACAGTTGAAAAGCTTGCACAGATCGGCGTGCGGGTTCACTGCCTTGCGCTGGGCGGGGTTGATCTGACGAGCCCGGCAGGAAAAATGACCATGGGCGTAATCGCAGCAGTGGCCGAATTTGAGCGGGATTTGTTGATCGAACGAACTCAAGCCGGATTGGCACTCGCCAAGGCATCAGGAAAGACCATAGGGCGGCCTCAAAGCCTTGACAAGGGGAAGGTGGCCATGGTGCGCCAAAAACTCTCTGAGGGCCATTCCGTGGCCGCCCTGGCTCGGGAGTTAGGCACCAGCCGTCAGACCGTGATGCGAGTACGGGACAGCGCTGCAACCTAGGCATGGTGCCCGAGTCGTGCGGATTGCCATCCTGTCAATATATAGAACAAACCAGCTTGTTCCGCTGTGCCGCAGCGATGCCCCGCATGGGGTCGGCCTAAACCGTGAATCCCGTGAGAGAAACCATGTCCATGGCAGTAATGCGAAGGAAAGGATGCAGTCGATAAGACTACTCTCATTCTGCTCCCGACAACCTCAGATGAAAACGGCCCGCAAGGGCTTCATCTAGGAAGGCGGGGGAGCGGGGAGAACCGGGTAGCCCTGCCTACGCCCAGTCTAAACCTAAGCTCAAGCCCCCCGCCTTATGCAGCCGCGCAGCGCATAAAAAAGCGATATTTGGTAGTTTTTGGTTATGAAGCCAAAATTTGCTTCATGCCGTCGTCCACCTGCCCCGGCATCCACAAGGCTGCAGAGGGCATTATTTGACAAATTCCCTATACATACTGTGTATGTAAAGGGCAGGAGCACATACATGCAAAGCATCCAAGACTATGACTTCGACCCCGAAAAGTGCATCGCTGATGAGTTCGTCCTTGGGGAACTCGATCCTTCCCCGCAGCCCGCATCACCGATCCAAGAACTGGCGCAAAGTGCGGCGGCGTCCCTCACTCCGATCACTGCCGCAGCCCCATCCGGTGCTGAGCGGTGGAAGGAGATGGGCAACGCACAGGCCCGTGCGCAAAAGCGGCTCAATGAGTTGGTGAAGAACGATGCAGAGCTTTCGTGCATCGCAAACGAACACTATGGAATGCGCTTTAAGGCCGCGTCATTTATGAAGGCCAAAGAGGGGACGAGTAAGGTATGCCAAGCCATCATCGAGCACCTACTGACGCAGGCTGGGGCTGTAAAGTCACAAACCCAAGTCCGGGAATACGTGGCTGCAATGTTTCCCTCTTACACAGTCCCAAAGAATTGGACTCAGCCTCTGCCTGAGTGGGCGGTAAGGAATATCCAGAAGCGCATTCGGAACTCCGCAGCGCCTATCTCGAATATCCAACTACACAAGGCCATCACACTAAGCCTGCTTCACAAAGCAGCAGCAGCGGCCATGGAGCGGCACAAAACAGGAGTACAGACGTTCAGGCCAGTGGTTGAAGTGAGCGACACCAGCATTCTTATCAATGGCGTGGCATTTCCGGTTAGCGACAACAAGGTGAAGGGCGGAAAATACAAGTATCTACGCGCCCCTATGCCAAAGCTTTTTCAGGCATTGGATTCTATTAATTAATACAACCAGAGGCCAAAGACTCTAAATATGTCGATAATACATATCGACAAACGAAAGTTCTATATCTTGTCAAAAAATACTCTTCCACCAAGGCTTTTTCATCTTTCGCAGTGATTTTGCCATGGCTAGGAAATAGCCATAACTAGCACCTATGGCTTGTGACACACTGGGGAAAAATTCCGGCTGCCCAGGGATACGTTCCTTTTCATAGTTGCGAACTGAGCACATAAGCCCCTCCTGACTGCGAGAGCCAACAAAGCTCGCAATGACGACCTGATGGCCATTAACAATGGCACCTATCGCGCATGCCTGCCCCCCTGGAATATCTCGGAAATCCGTAAAACCTTGATGCTGGGCCTCCCTTCCGAAAACCAAAGACAGCTCCTGAAATAGTCGTCGATCATCGCTACTGAATACTGCACCATCAAGCTTAGTGCTTTTTAGTTCGTTAGCCAAGGCGCGACGATAGCTGTCTATAGTGGCAGCAAGGAGAATATTTGCACTAACATGTTCGCTATCATCTTTGAATGCGGATGGGCGACCAAAACTCCGAAGCATTGAATTTATTGCAAGATAGGCCGCTCTCTCGGCGCGACGCGGCTCTACGACCTGCCTAATGCACATCTTGAAAGTCTCGGCAGCTTCATTCTTATCTTGAAAATGGAATTCAATATTATCCTGTCGATACGACAGAGTGATCCTTTCAAGATGGATCGCAAAATAATTTGCCACTTGGTCAAGATGCTCTCTCGAAATATGAAGCGCCTTCTGTGATGCTGCATTAAGATCGGCCTCTGCAGCCGTTGATGAGTAGGCTCTCTCATTGCTCCCTTGAAAATCTATCAAATCGCCTGCAAGCTCTTCATTCATTACATCTTCTTTAAGCATCATTGGTCAATATCCAGAGGATTGCTAACTAATTCCTGGTTTGCTTATCTATACGCTGATTTCGCCAAATCAATAGCGCCTAGAGACGTAGGGAAGTTTATCCCTGTTTCATTCTTTTTATAAGCTCAGACATTGCTCGATCACGATCCCTTGGCGTCTCATTATTCGACTTCTTCTCAGGCAAGACAGACGGCTCTATCAGCGTACCAAGTGCATTTTTCATAGCAGTTCCGACTGATCCATATTGAGGAACAAGAAGCGTCCCTTTCTCAATCGCACGCTTGAAAATCTCTGTCAGAAGCTTGTCATGGCGCTCTAGTCTTTCTGCCCTGGCAGACTGCGCCACATCTTTAGCCCTCTCCCCTAATGCAGGGTAGTTGGTGGCAATGAATATACTTTCAAACTTTTTTAGAGACGCGTTGTGATCGACAAAGCCCGCATCTATCAGCAAAAGCGCCAACTCCTCCGGGGTCAAATTCTCGTTGATTGCATGACTTATGAGGTCTTCTACTGTTTCCTTTGTAGGAAGATAAGCATTGAATTCGTGCTGCTCTGTTGAATAATTCAATGCACCAAGGCAATCTAGAATTATCTTCTTTGCAACATCAATCTTATTCTCATTCGCAACTTTGGATGAAGCTTTTTGAAACTGGCGCAAAGCCTCTATATTTCCCTCGTCTGTCCATTTGGCCTTCGATGCGGTCAAGTCAAACCATATGATGATTTCACCGCCTTTAGTTAGTCTAATGGTAAGCTTGTCATAGAAACGCCCCGCCTCCTCGATTGAGGCTTGGCTAACCATATACCAGCCGCCCATCCCGTACCTATTGTCGAGATAGCTGCGCTCTGCAATGATGCAGGCCATTGAATTGGCGCCATCAATGGGTACCGCTTCCCGCTGTGCCTCTCCCGTATGAAGATTGACGTTAATGTCGCTCGCATCGACAAAAGCAGAGAGTTCAACCAAGGCACGCTGGGCGATATTCTGCTCCCAGGGAGCAAGTTTGGAATCAGGTTCCGTAGCCGCACGCAGTAGCCCAAGCCCCACATTGGCAAATGGCAACAGTTGATCTCGTTCCGCACGGGTGCCACTGATGAACGTCACCAACCAGATGACTGCCAGCAGCGAGGGATTTATGCTATCCATCATAGCTTTGGGCAGTCGGGGCGCGGAAAAATGCGCGACTGCTTTGGCGCTTGCAACCGGGTCTCCGTCAAAGAATCCGTGCTTCTTCCAGGCTTGCAGTCCTTCTTCAATTTGCGCGCATGCGAGGGATCGGCGGGAGGGGAGGAGCCAATTCATTAGCCCCATACTTAAATCCTTGACAAGGGCGAAATGATTTTTGTGACAATTATATTAATCATCCAAAGATCTCCCCATTCTCGTGAAATGATCCACATGAGGGACAATTTTTATTTTTCCCCTGATCGTTAGTGATTGATTGTTTGCACTTGGGGCATTTGTAATGCATGAAGGCGAGTACAAGAAGCGCGATAATCCATGACAGCGCACCAGCTACTCCCCATCCCCAAGGACTCCTATTCTTTCGTTTCGCAAGGAGGCCAACAACCAGCCCCCAGATAAATGCTGCAAATAGCTTGCCAAGTGTCGCTGAATCCATTTATCACTCCCTTATTGAATCGGTTGAGGTGAATTGAGGATCAGATTCAGTCGCAGCCTTGCTGCTGACCAATTCATCACCTCGCATTGCATATTTTGCCATCAATCAAACTTATAGTGTGTGTACTCATAGTATGAGAGCCGGAAGACTCCCGGCATGCTCCGCAGACTCCCCAAGGCCCCTACCAAGGAAAAAGCGCAGGTGGTCTTCGGGGCCACACTGCGCGGCTTTCGTGAGGCTCAGGCATTGACGCAGGAGGCCCTGGCCGAGAGGGCCGACCTGCATACGAACTACGTCAGTTCGGTGGAGCGTGGGGAGCGCAACCTGTCCTTGCACAACATCGTGCGGCTGGCGTATGCGCTGGACATAGAGGTGTCCGTTTTACTCCGCCCACTCGATAAACGTCAGCAACCATAGGCGGCTGCGTCAGTGCTGCTACCGGCATGGCACTGATTGGAAAACCATGATTGGGCAGCCTCCAGCGTGGGCAGCAGCGGCGCAGACAGGCCGGTTTCCGGGTTCTTCAGTACGCCCCCAGCGATACAGCGCCCTGCCTCAAACAAGTCCCAACCCGCCTTTTGCATGGGGATCGCTGCATGGATGGAATGCGGGCACGGCGTCAGGCACCGGAACGACGCGGGGCGGGCTTGGCAGCTACGGCCATTGGCGCGGACTTCCACTTCCTCAAAGAGCGGGCGGGCCATGGGCTGAAAGCGCGGCTGTGATGCGGCGGGAATGACGATTCCTTGATGCTGCTGCCACTTCGCCACCGAGGCCGCCCGGCCGGGGCAGGATTGTTCAGGGCAAACCAGCGTAAGCAGCGTTTTCCGCTCCATCCTCACGCCGCAATAGCTGTAGCCGAGGCGAATGGCACCGCCTTTGCCAATGCGCCCCAGCACCTCCAGCCGGTCGCCGTTGACGTGCATGATGGCGACAGCCCGCGTTTGGCCGTGTCTGCTGGATTCCAGCTCTTCGCGTACCTCGTGTTCCAGATGCTCAATCATCTTGCGCTGCCTTTCGATTCGCCAAAAGAAAGATCGCACCGCGTACCCAGCCAAAGCCGGGACGGAGGGTGCGATCAACGAGCCTCAAGGTTCGCAAGTTCGCTTTGGCCGGTCAATGGCAAACGTGGATTCAAAACGACAAGGGGATTGCATAGGAAGTCAGAGCCTGCTACCTGTGTGGCGTGCGGTACATAGTGCCGATCAGGCCATCCCCTGCTAACATCCAGCCATCTCAACTCTGTGAACTTCACCGTGTAACACAGCACTGTAGGTTCGGGGTTTCTCCTCTGGAGATTGGCGGATTCGGGGCTGTCCCACCCTCTCCGCCAGTATGCACAAGGGTTTGCTGCTATTAATTTGGCAGCAAACCTTTTTTGCTTTTGGCGTCGGTACCAACAATTTGCACATGCGTGTCCTCAACCTGGCCACCTGTCCAACCTGGTTTTCATCGATTTTTCGGGGTGCGAGCGGTGCCTTTCCAGCACGCACCGGACTGGCATCATTACGCAGGTCTGCGCCGCCTTGCCAGACACTGTCAGCAAGAAGGCCACTCATGGAGTCATGGTGCCCGCTCCGCTTTTCTGCGGTGCCGACCAAGATGCGGCGACCAACGGCGCCTTTTGCCGGGTTCACTGTGTATCTGGCTGCAGTGGCTTTGATGCACAATTGGCCGCGCATCCGGCACTGGCGCAATTATCGTGCGAAGCCACCAGGTCCGGGTATGACCAGCGGACTCTCAGTCATTGAAGCGACAGTCCGTCATCGGTACGCAGACCATTGCAAAGCATGACCACATCTGAACTGAGTTGGTTCAAGGCTGCCTTCATGCAGTCCTGGAATGCCATCGTCATCACCGATGCCGATGGTGCGGCGGGTTACCGTGTGCAGTTTGCCAATCCAGCGTTTTGCTCGATGACAGGTTATGCGCTGGATGAATTGCGCGGGTGCACTCTCCAGATGCTGCAAGGCCCCGATACCGACCCGGCCGTCATTGATGACTTGCGCGTCTGCCTGAGGGAGGCACGTTACTTCGAAGGCACAACGATCAACTACCGCAAGGATGGCGCGAGCTACGTGGTTCGCTGGAATATCTCCCCGGTGCGCGACGACGAAGGTGTGCTCACGCATTTTATGTCCGTGCAGCAAGATATCTCCGATATCGTGCGCGCTGCACAAGAGAACCTGCTGCTTGCGCGTGCGCTCAATGCCACCAGTGCCCCTGTGGTGCTGACCGATGCCCGTGCACGGATCACCTTCGTCAACACGGCCTTTGCTAAAGTCACTGGATACACCATCGATGAAGTGCGGGGGAAGACGCCGGCCATGTTTCAGTCCGGAGCGCACGACGCAGCTTTCTATCGCTTCTTGAGGGCATCCCTTGACGCCGGAAAAGACTTCCGGGCCACCTTCGTCAACCGCCGGCGCGACGGCTCGCTTTACCATTCTGAACAGAGCATTTCCCCACTATGCGACGACAAGGGGCGCGTAACCCACTATGTGAGCGTCAGCAAGGACATTTCCGACCGTGTGGAGAAAGAGCAGGCCCTTCTTCACGAGGCAAGCCACGACAAGCTCACCGGCCTTCACAACCGTCGCTATGGCGAACAGACCCTTGGCAAGGCAATCCTCGCTGCACATACGCAGGGCAGACCACTCACGCTGCTTGTTTGCGACATTGACCACTTCAAGCAAGTCAACGACCGCTTCGGTCACTTGGCGGGTGACCGTGTGCTGCGTGATGTGGCGCACATCCTGCGTTCAGCGGTTCGCAGCCGAGATTGCGCCATTCGGTGGGGTGGTGAAGAGTTCCTGGTGCTGCTCGAGCATTGCGAGCAGGCACCTGGCGTTGTGTTGGCCGAACGCATCCGGCGTCGCGTCGAAGCCCATGGTGACGCAGAAGTTGGCAAGGTCACGCTGTCGCTGGGCCTGGCTACGCTCAAGCCCGATGAAACGATGGAGCAACTCATCGCCCGCGCCGACGAAGCCCTCTATGAAGCCAAGCATGGAGGGCGCAACCGCCTTTTGATTTCGCAACCGCATGCGATAACCCGGTGAGCATTTCCAGCCAAGCGGGCTGAAACCAGTTGCCAACGGTCTTTTGCCATCGCGCTGTTGCACACGGCTGGGTCCTGCCGCGGCGAAGTTGGCACTTCTGATCCGGCCCTTTGATGTATCAACTTCCGTTCAGGCTGAGCTTGTCGAAGCCCTTCGACAGGCGGTGCGAGGGGTTCAAACTTCACCAGGCCGGATAAGTAACGGTGCTGGCCGAGGCCAATGCCTGTATCAAACACCCCATGGGATGCCCTGCATAACTCCCTGCGGTCTGTGCTAGCGCGGCCTCGGGCGGTCCACTGCGTTGCTTTTCTTGCCAAGAGCCGAGCTATTGGCCGCAAAAAGACGCCTTGTGGCCCATCCCGATCCGCACGACCACCGACTCGCGAGGGTTATGCAGGCCATCCCACGCCGCCTGTTCAGTGCGATCAGTGTTCATGGTGGCGCACTCTCTTGCCATGGTGCTGGCTGCGCAGATCTTCCAGCCGCTCTTGCAGGGCCGTGTCAGGCACGAGCGCGCTGGTGGCTTGCCCGGCATAGATGGCGCCGTCGTTGCCGTCCAGGGTGATCAGTTCGTTTTCGGCCAGCGTCAGGTGGCCGATCTGCACCGCGCGGGCGGCCTCGTCGATGTGCAGCGCCGTGCAGCCCACCAGGCAGGTTTTGCCCATCTGCCGTGCCACCACGGCGGCGTGCGATGTGCGGGCGCCGCGCTGGGTGAGCAGGCCCTGCGCGCCCTGCATGGCGGCAATGTCGCTGGTTTCGGCGTCCTGGCGGACCAGGATGGCCGGCATACCCTGCTGCACCAGGCGTTCGACCGCCTGCGCATCCAGCGCAATGGCACCCGACACCACGCCAGAACAGGCCGGGTTGGCCAGGGCCAGGGCCAGGGCCAGGGGCGTTGGCGTGCTGTCGGCGTCGTCGCTGGCAACCATGCGCACGGTGCCCAGCGCGTCTTTGTGAATGGATTCGGTGCGGCGCAAGGCCTCGGTGCTGTCGATCAGGCCTTCGTCCAGCAGGTCCAGGGCAATGCGCACGGTGGCCAGCGGCGTGCGCTTGCCCGCGCGCGTTTGCAGCAGGTGCAGCACGCCGTCCTGCACGGTGAACTCGAAATCCTGCATGTCCTTGAAATGCTGCTCCAGTGCCTGGGCCGAGGCCTGCAGCTGCTGCCAGGCATCGGGCGCCACGGCCACCAGGGTGGCGTGGCCGTGCGCGTTGCGCCGACCCGAAGCCACGTCTTCGCCTTGCGCGTTGGCCAGAAAGTCCACCCACAGGCGGTTTTCTCCGGTGCTGGGGTCGCGCGTGAAGCCCACGCCAGCGCCAGAATGCCCGCCGGTGTTGCCGAACACCATGCGCTGCAGGATCACGGCGGTGCCCATGCCATGGTCGATCTGGTGGATGTGCCGGTATGCCACCGCCTTGTCGGCATTCCACGAGGCAAACACCGCCCCGATGGCGCCGGAGAGCTGTTCCCGGGCGTCCTGCGGAAAGGCCCGGCCGGCATGGGTTTCATAAAGGGTGAGAAAGCTGCGTGTGAGCTGGCGCAGCTGGCTGAAGTCGAGCAGCCGCTCGTCCTGGCCCTGGGTGATGCGTTCGATCTCGGTTTCAAAAAGGGCGGCGGGCAGCCCCTGCACCACCTCGCCGTAGCTGGCCACCAGGCGCCGGTAGGCATCCCAGGCCATGCGGGGGTTGCCGGTCTGGCGCACCACGCCGGGCAGGGTGTGGTCGTTCAGGCCGATGTTGAGCAGGGTTTCGAGCATGCCCGGCATCGATACCGGTGCACCCGAGCGCACCGACAGGATCAGCGGGTTGCGCTCGTCGCCAAACAGCAGGCCGGTGCTCTCTTCGAGCGCGTGCAGGCCCACGGAGAACACCGGCAGAAAGCAGTCCTGCGGGGCGTGGGTGTAGTGCGTGCCAATCACCAGCGCAACCGGCACGTTCAGCCCGGCCTGGGTCATGCGGTGCAGATTGAAACCCTTGGACCCCATGGTTTCCGGTGAGGGCTTGTGCAGGTTCGGGCTGGCCGGTGTGGTGATGAGGTACAGATGCTTTGGCAGACTGGAGCTGGATTTCATGCCGACATTCCGGTTTTGTTGAACACCATCTGGCGCAGTGCGTAGCCCACCCGCAGCAGGTTGTCGGTGGCTTTTTCGAGCGTGGCGGCCAGGTCGTTGGCCAGCATCAGGTCCACCGGGGCACTGCGCAGGCTCTTGACCATGGTGGTGCGGGCCTGGCGAAACAGGTCGTCGCACTGGCGTTCGGCGCGCAGCATGCGCCACAGCGTCTGCAGGAACAGTTCGCTGTCGGGTCCGTCGGCCCGCTGGCTGACCTGGCGGGCGATTTCGATGGCCTTGACCAGATCCTGGATGGCCGACAGCGTGGTGGCCGCCAGCTGGCACAGGGCGGCGCGCACTTCGGCGGGCAAGCCCGGTGCCGGATGGATGAGGGTGAGCGAGTGCATGAAAGTAGCTTCCTCCAGCGCATCGGCCACATCGTCGGCCTGGGCCAGGCAGTCCACCACCAGCAGCCAGCGGGGCCGGCGCTCGGCCCGCTGGCGGGCGTCCATGAGCAGGTGGTCGGCCTGGCGTTCCCAGTTTTTTGCGCGCAGCACCTGGGCCTGGGTCTGGGCGGCATCGCCGGGATTTTCCAGTGCATCGCACAGGCCCTCGGCCAGCGCGTGCGTGAAGGCAGCGTGCTCGGCCAGCAGGTCGAATTCGAAGGTGCGCTGGCGCAGCACGCGGGCCAGCAGCAGGCGGGCTTCATCGGCCACCAGCGACACGGGCTGCTGCTGGCGCAGCAGCATGCTGGAAATGCGCAGCAGCTCCAGCAGGTAGGCGCTGGCGGTGGCTTCACCGAGCACGTCATCGAGCCGGTCGCCGACGTGGAAGGCTTCGCTGTCCACGGCCTGCATGGCGTTGTAGACCAGGCGCTCGGCCCCGGCCAGCAGCCAGGCCATGTGGCCCCAGTCGCTGCGTGCCGCCTGCGCGAGCAGCTGCTGCGCCCGGGGCTTGTTCACGAAATGCTGCAGGCGCTTGCGCGCCCGGTTCCAGTCGATCACGAAGACGATGCGCGAGGCCACGTTGTCCAGCCCCGTTTGCAGCTGGGCGCTGTCCTGCGCCTCCAGGCGGGCCTGGCCCACCAGGTAGGGCTTGCCGGCGTTGAGCCCGTCGGAGACCCGGGGGTCGAAAACCTGCCATGCAAAGCCCAGGTCTTCGAGCATCTGCCGGAAAAATCCGAAGCGGCCCGGGTGCAGGTCGGAATAGGTGAGCGAGATGGTGCTGCCCTGCACCTCGATCACCAGCACATGCACGTCGTTGGTGCCGATATCGTTCTGGATCAGCAGCCGCTTGCCGTCGCGCGTCACGGCGGTGTCCAGCCCGGGGTGCGAGAATTTCAGGGCGGCCGTGCGATGCAGTCCGCGCATGAAGGCGCGGATCAGCGGCCGGTCGTCGTCCTGCACCTGCCAGGCGTGGGCGCCATCGATGTCTTCGGTGGCGAGTTCGCTCGACAGCGCATTGATCTGCTTGTGCAGGTCCATCACCAGCAGGTGCAGGCTATCGCCGCGTTGGCGATCCCCGTGGGTGAGTTCGGTCAGGGCGGCATGGCGCAAGCCCTCATCGTCGGCCAGGGCGTGCAGTTGCTGCAGCCAGTGGTCGCGCCGCACTGCCAGCGCCGCGGCGCTGGGCTGCCCGGTGTCGCACAGGGGGCGGGCCATGGTGGTCAGGTCGTTCGACAGCGCCTCCAGCAGGTTCTCCAGGTGCGGCAGGATCAGCAGATCGTCATCGCAATAGGCGCCGCCCACCAGCTCCTGGGCCCAGGGCGCGTCCTGCAGTTCTGTGTGCGCGAGGCCTTTTTCCCATTGCCCCGCCGGTGCATCGGGCGTGGATGCGTGCTGCGCTGCCGATTGCAGCAGGGTCAGGTGCAGCTTGAGCCGGTCATTGGCCGCCAGGGCGGATTGGATCCACGCGGGCATCAGCAGCGAGGGCTGCCCCAGGGATGCCACCGCTTTTTCCTTGAGCATCGGTAGAGTCTCCGCAAGTTCAAGGGGATTAGCGCCCGTGCGGATGGCACGGTGATGACAGCGTGGGCGACACCGCCGGCAGTGGCGGGGCCCCTGCGCTACTCAGCGGGCGGCTGGTGTGGCCAGGGCGGGCAGGTAGATGCGGCAGAACTCCTCGGGCATGCGCCGCGGTTTGCCGCTGCCCAGCTCGATGCACACCAGCTCCCAGTGGCCCCGCAAGATGGTGGTCTGGTCGCGGTTGCGGATGAGCTGGAAGCGCCGCTCCATGGTCAGCTTGCCGTCACTGGCCGTCACTGGCCGTCAGCCAGGTGCCCAGGGTGAGCGCGTCGCCCAGCACCGAGGGCAGCAGGTAGTCGTAGGCGCTGCGGCGGATGGCCATGGCGCGGTCCAGGCGGTGGTATTCGGCAAGGTCCAGCCCCAGGGCCTGCGAGTGCGCCCAGGCGGTTTTTTCGCACCATTGCACATAGACGGCGTTGTTGGTGTGGTTCAGGCCGTCTATGTCGTGCGCCTGCGGTGCAGCGGCCTGCGTGAACGGTTGTGCACAGTCCCATGGCATGCGGGCCATTGTCGCCTGCGCCGGCGGCGGGCAGAACAGCGCAGACATCCGTTCGTACCAACGCGCTCAGGGCCGCCCGATTTCGCGCACCAGGCGCATGCCCACCAGTGTGTAGCGTGTGTCGGGGCTGTTCCAGTTGCGGTAGCTGCAGCGGGCATAGAACGGCCACGTGTGCCATGAGCCGCCCCGGCGCACCCGCACGCTGCCGTCGGTGGGGCCTTGCGGGTTGGTGCGGGGGGACTGGGCGTAGTAGTGGTCGCCATGCCAATCCGCCACCCACTCCCAGGCATTGCCCAGCATGTCGTGCAGCCCGAACGCGTTGGGGGCCAGGCGGCCTGCGGGTGCCGTGAAGGCGTAGCCGTCGCTGCCGGCCAGGGCGTGCTGCTGCCAGCGCGGCCAATAGGGCGCGGCGGCCTGGTCGAAGACATTGGCCGCGCGCTCCAGCCCCGTTGGTGCATCGCCGTGCGGGTAGCGGGTGCGGGTGCCGGCGCGGCAGGCGTATTCCCATTCGGCTTCGGTGGGCAGGCGGTAGCGCTGGCCTTCGGTGCGGCTGAGCCAGGCGGCCAGCGCCTGGGCATCGTTCCAGGTCACGTTGACGACGGGGTGGTCGTCATCCTGGGCAAAACCGGGATTGCGCCAGGAATAGCGTGTGTCGCGCCCTTCGAAGGCATCGCCGCGGGTGGTGGTGGCGGGGTCGTAATCGGGGTTGTAGCCATAGCCGCCGGTGCCATCGGCCTCTGATTCCGGGCGGTAGCCCGAGGCCTCGATGAAGCGCCGGAACTGCCCCACGGTGACTTCATGCTGCCCCATATAAAAAGCGCGGCCGATGCGCACGCGGTGCACCGGGGCTTCATCGGTGAGCAGGGTGAACCGCTCATGCTCCAGCTGGGGGTACGCCTCGGCCAGCGTTTCGGGGGCTTCATCGCTGCCCATCCAGAAGCTGCCGGCCGGCACCTTCACGAAGGCCATGCCGAGCGTGTTGGTCCAGATCTGGGGGCCAGGCGCCTTGGGCGCTGCCGCCAGGGCGCTGGCCACGGGCGCCAGCGCACAAAGCAGGAGGAGGGCAAGCTTATCAGTCATTCTGGACCTCCGGTGCTTATGTATCAAGCGCTAATCGCTATATAAATAATAGCATCCGGTGCTGCCCATCAGCTGTTGGCGGCCTCGGCCAGTTGCTGCAGGGCGGCGGCCACGTCCTGTGGCAGCACGCCTTGCACGGGCGCCAGCTGGCCGGTCAGGGTGGCCAGGGCGCTTTCGCCCTGCCGCTGCAGGCGGGCGATGGCCTGGCCTGCGTCCTTGGGCGCGGCAAAGCCCGTGCTTTGCAGCAGCAGGCGGCCGTCGGCTGCCACGAACTTGAAGTAGAACTGGCCGTCGTTTTCGCGGTACTGCTTGAAGCTGGGCAGGGCGGTCTTGGCGGCCTTGGCGGCCTTGGGCGTTGCGGCGCCCCGGGCCAAGCTGCGCAGGCCCACGGCGGCGCGCAGCGTGCGCACAAAGGGCGTGGCGATCTGGCGCGCGCGTTCGGCACCCGCCAGCAGGGTCTGCTCGATCTGCTCGGGGTGGGCGATCAGGTCCTCGTAGCGCGCGCGCAGGGGGGCCACGTCGCGGTCGATGCGCTCGAACAGCAGCTGCTTGGCATCGCCCCAGGCAATGCCTTCGGCATAGTGCTTGCTCAGCGCCTCGGTTTCGGCGGGCGTGGCAAAGGCCTGGTAGATCTGGAACAGGGCCGAACCCTCGACCTCCTTGGGCTCGCCGGGCGCGCGCGAGTCGGTCAGGATGCCGCCGATCAGCTTTTTGAGCTGCTCGCGCGAGGAGAACAGCGGGATCGTGTTGTCGTAGCTCTTGCTCATCTTGCGGCCATCGAGCCCCGGCAGCGTGGCCACATGCTCGTCGATCGCCGCTTCGGGCAGCGTGAAATGCTCGCCATACAGGTGGTTGAAGCTGGCCGCCATGTCGCGCGCCATCTCGATGTGCTGGATCTGGTCGCGGCCCACGGGTACCTTGTGGGCGTTGAAGATCAGGATGTCGGCCCCCATCAGCACCGGGTACATGAACAGGCCCGCCGTCACGCCATCGTCGGGCTCGCGGCCAGCGGCGGCGTTCTTGTCCTGCGCGGCCTTGTAGGCGTGGGCGCGGTTGAGCAGGCCCTTGCCGGTGACGCAGGTGAGCAGCCAGGTCAGTTCGGTGGTCTCGGGGATGTCGGACTGGCGGTAGAACGTGACGCGCTCGGGGTCCAGCCCCGCGGCCAGCCAGCTGGCGGCGATTTCCAGCGTGGAGCGCTGGATGCGGGCCGGGTCCTCGCACTTGATGAGCGCGTGGTAGTCGGCCAGGAAGTAGAAGCTCTGCACGCCCGGCGTGCGGCTGGCCGCCACCGAGGGGCGGATGGAGCCCACGTAATTGCCCAGGTGGGGCGTGCCCGTGGTGGTGATGCCGGTGAGAAAGCGGGTGGTGCTCATGAAACGAAGCCGCAGAAAGAGTGAGAGGGGGTCAGCGCAGGAGCGCCGTGAGGGGTGTGAGCAGCAGGTTGATGGCGCTGTAGCCCAGCGACATCAGCGGGCGCAGCCACAGCGTGCCCACCACGCCGGCAATCACCAGGCCCATCACGATGAAGAAACCCCAGGGCTCGATGCGCGACACCATGTGCGCCTGCTTCCAGGGCAGCAGGCCCACCAGGATGCGCCCGCCGTCCAGCGGTGGCAGCGGAAACAGGTTGAACGCCCACATCACCAGGTTGACCAGCACGCCGGCGCGCGCCATCTCGACGAAGAAGCGCTCGTCCACGCCCGTGCCCACCAGGGCCACCAGCACAATGGCCCACAGCACGGCCTGGATGAAGTTGGAGGCCGGTCCCGCCAGGGCCACCCACACCATGTGGCGCTTGGGGTTGCGCAGGTTGCCGAAATTCACCGGCACCGGCTTGGCGTAGCCGAACAGGAAGGCGCCCGAGGTGGCAAAGTACAGCAGCAGCGGCATCAGGATGGTGCCGACCGGGTCGATGTGCTTGAGGGGGTTGAGGGTGATGCGCCCCTGCATGTATGCGGTATTGTCGCCAAAGTGGCGCGCGGCATAGCCATGGGCCGCCTCGTGCACGGTGATGGCAAACAGCACCGGCAGGGCGTAGATCAGAACGGTTTGGATGAGATTGGAGATGTCCACCGGCCAGATTGTCTCAGACGCCGGCGGGCTGGCCGCCCGCAGGGCTTTGAACCTTGGCGCGCGCAGTCGGGCTCAGAGCCCCAGGGCCTGCACGCTGCCGCGGCCTTCGCGCAGCACTTCGGGGTCGCCGCCGTTGCCCATGGGCGTGAGGTCGATCACGGTGGTGGGCTCCAGGGGGCAGGCACCCGCGTCCACGATGGCGTCCACCAGTTTTTCATAGCGGTCGCGGATGTCCTGCGGGTCGTTGAGGGGCTCGGTTTCGCCGGCTGGAATCAGGGTGGTGGCCAGCAGTGGCGCGCCGTGCAGTTCCAGCAGCAGCTGCAGGCCCTTGCGGTCGGGCACGCGCAGGCCGATGGTCTTGCGCGAAGGGTGGCTCACGCGGCGCGGCACCTCTTTGGTGGCTTCCAGGATGAAGGTGTAGGGCCCCGGCGTACCCAGCTTGAGCAGGCGGTACTGGCGGTTGTCCACGCGGGCGTAGTTGGCCAACTCCGACAGGTCGCGGCACAGCAGGGTCAGGTGGTGCTTGTCGTCCACCTGGCGGATGCGGCGCAGGCGATCGACGGCGTCCTTGTCGTCGAGGTGGCACACCAGCGCGTAGCTCGAATCGGTGGGCACGGCCACGATGCCGCCTTTTTGCAGCAGGGCCGCCGCCTGTTTGAGCAGGCGGGGTTGGGGGTTTTCGGGGTGGACTTCGAAATACTGGGCCATGGCAGTCAATGCCTCCAGGTCAATGTCAGGCGGCGGGTTGCACCCGCTCGGCCAGCAGCTCCCACACGGGGGTGAGGGTGCCGGGCAGCAGGGGCAGGGCGCCCAGGTCGGTGTGGGATTCTTCGGGGCTGTGAAAGTCGCTGCCGCGCGAGGCGGCCAGGCCAAACTCGTGGGCCATGGCCCCGTAGGTGACGTATTCGGCCGCGCTGTGGCTGCCGGTGACCACTTCCACGCCCTGGCCGCCATGGGCCTTGAATTCGGAGAACAGCGCGTATTCCTCGTTGGCGGTGAGCTTGTAGCGCGCGGGGTGGGCGATGACCGCCACGCCGCCGGCTTCGGTGATCCAGCGCACCGCATCGGAGAGCGCCGCCCAGCGGTGCGGCACATAGCCGGGCCTGCCTTCGATCAGGTATTTACGAAACACCTCGGCGGTGTCCCGGCAGACCTTGGTGTCCACCAGAAAACGCGCAAAGTGGGTGCGCGAAACCAGCTCGGGGTTGCCCACGAACTGCAGTGCACCTTCATAGGCGCCGGGAATGCCTGCCTGCGCCAGCTGCGCGGCCATTTCGCGTGCGCGCCCGCCGCGGCCGCCGCGGGTGGCGGCCAGGCCTTGCGCGAGTTGCGGGTTGTCGGGGTCGAACCCCAGGCCCACGATGTGCACCGTGGTGCCGGCAAAGCTGACCGAGATTTCGGTGCCGGTGAGGTAGGCCATGCCCAGGCTGCGGGCGGCGGCAGCGGCGCGGTGCTGGCCACCGATTTCGTCATGGTCGGTCAGGGCCCACAGCTCGACCCCGTTGGCCTTGGCCCGCGCCGCCAGGTCTTCGGGCGCCATGGTTCCGTCCGATACCACGGAGTGGCAGTGCAGGTCGGCGTTGAGGTAGGTGGTCACCAACCGATTCTACGGGTTTGCCGCGTCGGGCGCTGGCGTTGGCGAACCGCGCAGCCCCTTGGGGCCCGACGCAAACCGGGACTGCGCCAGACGCCAGAATGCTTCTGGATGAATAGCGCTGGGCGCTTTATCCATCGGATCTGCAGGCGGGTTTTCTTGAAACCAGCCAGATCATGTCTGCGCGCCTTCCACCAGAAACTGCACCTTGCGCTCGCCCTTCCACTCGTTCACGTCGAGGCGAAAGGCCAGCAGCACGCGCGCGGGCAGCTGCTCGGTGTGGCCGAACCAGATGGCGTCGACGGGGTTGCCCTGGTGCATGAGCTTGATCGATAGGTGGTTCTTGGCCTCGCCCACCAGGCGCTGGCTCAGCACCTGCACTTCTTCGCTGAATGTGGGCGGCGCAAAGCCCTGGCCCCACACCTCGTGGTGCAGGGTGTCCACGATGTCGGCGCGGCAGTATTCGGGCGCGAGCGGCCCGTCGGTCTCGATGCGGCGGGTGAGGGTGGCGGCGTCCAGCCATTCCTGCGCCACCTGGGCCAGGGCGCGCTCAAACACCTCGAAGGCTTCTTCGGCCACGGTGCAGCCCGCCGCCATGGCGTGGCCGCCAAACTTCAGCAGCACGCCGGGGTGGCGCTTGGCCACCAGGTCGAGCGCATCGCGCAGGTGAAAGCCGGGGATGGAGCGGCCCGAGCCCTTGAGCTCGTGCGCCTTGCCCGGTGCGCTGCTGGCGGCAAAGACAAAGGTCGGGCGGTGCAGCTTGTCCTTGATGCGGCTGGCCACGATGCCCACCACGCCTTCGTGGAAATCGGGGTCGAACACGCTGATGGCGGGCGGCGGCTCTTCGTCCTCCTGGAACAGGCTCTCGGCCATCAGCAGGGCCTGGTCGCGCATGCCGCCCTCGATCTCGCGGCGCTCGCGGTTGATGCCGTCCAGCGTGGCCGCCAGCTCGGCGGCGCGGCCTGCGTCGTCGGTCAGCAGGCATTCGATGCCCAGCGTCATGTTGGCCAGGCGGCCTGCTGCGTTGATGCGCGGGCCTAAAGCGAAGCCAAAGTCGAAGGTGGTGGCCTGCGCCGCCTTGCGGCCTGCAGCGCTGAACAGCGCTGCAATGCCGGCGGGCATGGCACCGGCGCGGATGCGCTTGAGGCCCTGGGCGACCAGACGGCGGTTGTTGGCGTCGAGCTTGACCACATCGGCCACGGTGCCCAGCGCCACCAGCGGCAGCAGGGTGTCCAGCTTGGGTTGGGTGGCGGTGTCGAAAACACCGCGCGCGCGCAGCTCGGTGCGCAGGGCCAGCAGCACATAAAACATCACGCCCACGCCCGCCATGGATTTGCTCTCAAATGGGCAGCCGGGCTGGTTGGGGTTGACGATGGCGTCGGCGGCGGGCAGCGCGGGGCCGGGCAGGTGGTGGTCGGTCACGAGCACCTGCAGGCCCAGCGCCTTGGCTGTGGCCACGCCTTCCACGCTGGCAATGCCGTTGTCCACGGTGATCAGCACGTCGGCGCCGCGCTCGGCCACGCGGCGGGCGATGGGGGGCGTGAGGCCGTAGCCGTCGGTCACGCGGTCGGGCACCAGGTAGTCCACGTTCTGGGCGCCCAGGAGGCGCAGGCCGCGCACACCCACGGCGCAGGCGGTGGCGCCGTCGCAGTCGTAGTCGGCCACGATGACCAGACGCTGGTTCTGCGCCATGGCGTCGGCCAGCAAGCGCGCTGCCTCACCAATGCCTTTCAAGCCACTGGGTGGCAGCAGGCGCGCCAGGCCATCGTCGAGCTCGTCCTTGGCGCGCACGCCGCGTGCGGCATACAGGCGGGCCAGCAGCGGATGCACGCCGGCCTGCTCCAGCGCCCAGGCGGCGCGGGGGGGAATGTCGCGTACTATTATTTTCATAGCTGTTCGCGAACATCAATAAAGCGCTGGGGCCGGAAAAGATTCAAAAATTTGTGCCGCAGGCTGCGTTGGCCGGTGTGCCAGGTGATGGCGCTGCGCTGGCCGCACAGCGTGAGCTGCGCGCTGACGCCGCGCGCCACCTGGGCGTGCAACTGGGCCAGGGGGCCGGCGTCCAGTGCGGTCCAGGCCTTGGCCCAGGCGTCCCAGTCTTGGCGCAGGGCGCTGGCGCGCAGGGTGTCTTGCACCTGCACTGCGTTCGGCTGCGGGGCAGTATCGAGGCGGCCTGCGCCATGCACCCAGAAAGCGTTGACCGGCAGCAGCCCCTGGGCGCTGCGGGCGTCGTTGAAGGGGTGGGTATAAAGCAGCATTTGCAATTCGCTGTGCAGGCGCTGCCAGGTTTGCGCCGCCTGCACCTGCGCGCTTTGCTGGCCGGTGGTTTGCGCCTGGTGTTGTAGCCAGCCGCGCACATCGCTGCCTTGTGCGCGCTCCAGCGACGGTGTGGCCAGGTGCGCCAGCAGCGCACCGCTGGCCAGCCAGCGTGTGGGCTGGTCGTAGGTGAGGGCGATGCCATCGCTTTGCAGCCAGGGCGCCACGATGTCCAGCAGGGCGCGCGAGGCCGCTTCGTCCAGCGCCAGCGCTTGCGGGTCGCGCAGGGTGATGTGGTCGGTGCCTACCTGCCAGTGGCAGGGCGTGACAAAGGCCCAGGCCTGCGCATCCGCCGCCTGTGTTTGCTGCTGCACCTGCCAGGCAGCCCAGGGCGCGTTTGCGCCGTCGCCCGGCAGGCCCAGGGCGCGCGCCAGCGCCCGCTCGTGGGGCATGGCAGGGTGGTCTTCGTCGAAGGTGTCGCTGCCGGTGCGCTGCAGGTGGCGCAGCAGCCAGTTGAGGTGGGGCAGGGACAGCGTTTGCAGCGCGTGCTGGCAGCCGGGGTGGTGGCTGGCGGCGTAGGGAACGAGCAGATGGAGCGGGTCGGACATGGGGCACTATTGTCCGGGATGGCCTCAGGGCGGCTAAAAACCTCTTCTGGCGTCGTTGCAGCGTCGTGTCGCACCACTCGCACCACTCGCACCACTCGCACGGCCTGCGGCGCAGCGCCTCGCCAGAACCGCTTCGCTGAGTTGTGCAAGCCGTTTTAAATCGCCGCCCCCGCAAGGTCGTCTGGCCCCTCGTCCAGCCGGGCCAGCGCGGCCAGCAGTTCGGCATCGGTGCGGTACAGGCGCAGCGAGTCGCCCGCAGGCAGGGCGCCTGCGCGGCGCAGGGGCGTCTCTACGGGCAGCTTCAGGCCGCTGATGTGCAGCGTGATGCCTTGCAAATGCAGCTGGGCGCACAGCTTGGCCACCACCTCGATGCCCGTGGCGTCGATGCGGTTGATGGGCTGGGCCAGCAGGCACACATGCTGCGTGCCGGGGTGCTGCGCCAGGTGCTCGACGATGGTGCGCTCAAAGCTGCTGGCGGCGGCAAAGTCCAGCGCAGCATCCATGCGCAGCGCGTACAGGCGCGGCGCCAGCGGCGGCAGATGCCACAGCTGGCGGTCGCGCAGGCTGCCGTCGGGGTGCTGGCCCACTTCAATGATGCGCGGGTGCAGGCGCTGGTACAAAAAATGGCCCAGTGCCAGCAAGATGCCGGTCAGCACGCCCCAGTACAGCCGGGGCGCTGCCAGCAGCGTGACGACAAAGGTGGCACCGGCAATGGCCGCTTCCACGCGGGAGATGCGCCACAGCCGCACAAACTCGTGCGGCTTGAGCAGCCCGATCACCGCCACCAGCACAATCGCCGCCAGCACGGCGTGGGGCACCTGTTGCAGCACCGGCATGAACAGCAGCAGCGCCAGCACCACCACCACCACCGAGGCCACCGTGGCCCAGCCCGTCTGCGCCCCCGCGTACAAATTCAGCGCCGAGCGTGAAAACGACGAACTGGTCGGAAACGCGCCCGATAAACCCGCTGCCAGCTTGCCCAGGCCCTGGCCGATCAGGTCTTGGTTCTGGTTCCAGGGCTTGCCAGCGCGGTCGCTGTCCACCCGCGCGCTCGACGCGGTTTCCAGAAAACTCACCAGCGTGATCACCAACGTGGGCAGCACCAACTGGCCCAGCGCCTCCCAGCCCGGCCAGCGCGGCACAAACAGCCCGGGCAGCCCGTGTGGCAGCACCCCCACCACCGGGCCGCCCAGCGTGGCAAAGCCGATGGCCACCGACACTGCCGCGCTCAGCAGCACAATCAGCAGCACCGACGGAAACGCGGGCCGCCAGCGGCGCACCAGCACCAGCAGCGCCAGGCTGGCCAGACCAAAGCCCATGGCGCGCAGGTCGGGCCAGCCGCCTTCCCACACGCTCAGCTCCGTGCTGCCCAGACCCAGCAGCACGGGCAATTGCGAGGCCATGATCAGCACCGCCGCCGCCTGGGTAAACGCCATCAGCACCGGTGCGCTGACCAGGTTCAGCAGCCAGCCAAAGCGCAGCAGCCCCAGCGCTGTTTGCAGCAGGCCGCTGAGCAGCGCCAGCCACACCGCCAGGTTGACCCATTGCGCACTGCCCGGCGTTGCCAGGCCGTTGAGGGAGGCGCTGATCAGCAGGCAGCTCAGTGCCGTTGGCCCCACCGACAGCCGCGTGGAGGCACTGAACAGCACTGCAATCAGCGCCGGCAGCATGGAGGCGTAAATGCCCGTCTGTAGCGGCATGCCGGCCAGCGCGGCGTAGGCCACGCCCTGGGGCAAGACCATCAGACCCACGGTCAGGCCTGCCAGCGCTTCGCTGCGCAGCAGCGCCGCAGTGGGCCGGGGCCAGTGCAAAAAAGGAAACAGGTGTTTCATGGCGCCAAGACTGGAGCTTCAAGCGCGCCCTGCCACAGGCGCATGGGCGTGTCAGCGCGGCGGCATGTCCTTGACCGAATAGCCCAGCGATACCGTGGCATCCGGCGGGATGGCGGGCATGGTGGCGTTCCAGGCTTCCCAGCTGGCGCGCATCTGGGCCAGGCGCTCGGGTTGGCGCATGCCCAGGTTGGCGCGCTCGCGCTCGTCCTGCGGGATGTTGAACAGGTAATCGTTGCCATCGACGCGCAGGTACTTCCAGTCGCCATCGCGCAGCGCCCGCTGGCCACGGTGGTTCATGCGGAAATGTACGGGTCGGTCAAACTCTTGTCCCGGCGTGCGCAGCACGGGCAGCAGCGAGACGCCGTCCAGCGGGTAATCCGGGTGCGCGGCCACGCCGGCGGCGTCCAGCAGCGTGGCGGTCCAGTCCATGGTCAGGCACTGCTGGGTGCTCTCGCGGCCCGGGGCGATCACGGCGGGCCAGTGGGCAATCCAGGGCACGCGGATGCCACCCTCGGTCAAATCCATCTTGCCGCCCACCAGCGGCCAGTTGTCCGAGAAACGCTCGCCGCCGTTGTCGCTGGTGAAGACGATCAGCGTGTTGTCCAGCTGACCATTGGTGCGCAGGGCCTCCACCAGCCAGCCTATGCCCTCGTCCATGTGGTGGATCATGCGGCGGTACTGGTGGATGTTGCCGCCATGCAGGTGAAAGAGGTTGGATTTCACCTCTTCGGACAGCGCCTGGTCGTCGCGCGTCTCCCAGGGCCAGTGCGGGGCGGTGTAGTGCAGGCTGAGCAGAAAGGGGGCATCCTGGTCGGCCATGCGGTTCACATAGTCCACCGCGCGCTGCGAGAACAGGTCGGTCAGGTAGCCCTCTTCGGTATGGCTCTCCTCGCCAAAATACAGATCGTGGTGGCCCGCACTGCTGTGGTGGCTGAAGTAATCCACCCCGCCCGACATGGGGCCAAAAAACTCTTCGTACCCCGATTGCAGCGGGCCAAAAGCGGGTGGGTAGCCCAGGTGCCATTTGCCGATCAGCGCCGTGCGGTAGCCCGCCTCTTTGAGCAGCGAGGGCAGGGTGGGGTGCTCGGGCGGCAGGCCCAGCGTGGTGCTGCCCTTGCTGCGGCTGTTGATGGGCTCTTCCGCCGCGCCGCGCAAGCGGTATTGGTAGCGCCCGGTGATCATGGCAAAGCGGGTGGGCGAGCACACCGGCGAGTTGGAATAGCCCTGGGTGAGCTTGAGCCCGTGGGAGGCCAGACCGTCGAGCACTGGCGAGACCGGGCCGAACGCGGCATCGCGCCCGCCGTAGCAGCCCAGGTCGGCAAAGCCCAGGTCGTCGGCCACGATAAAGATCAGATTGGGTTTTTGCATGGTGGGCGCTTTCAATCCACCTTCATGTTGGTGGCTTTGGCGACGCGGCCATATTGCGCCGACAAATCCGCCAGGCGTTTGCTGGCGGCTGCACCCACTGCGCCATCCACCTGCAAGTCCAGCGCTGCCAGCCGGGCCTGGATGTCGGGGCGGCGCAGGGCCTCCAGCATGCTGCGTTGCAGGGTTTGCACCACCGGCTCGGGCGTGGCGGCATGCACCATGGCCATGTACAGGATTTCCTGTACCAGCTGTGGGTAGCCCGCTTCGACCACGGTGGGCACGTCCGGGGCCACTTTGGAGCGCTGGCGGCTGGTCACGGCCAGCGCCGTCATCTTGCCGGCCTTGACGTGCGGCATCAGCGCAGGCACACCCAGCACGCCGCCGTCCACCTCGCCGGCCAGTACGGCGGTGGCAGCGGGCGCGTTGCCCTTGTAGGGAATGTGCTGGATTTTCATACCCGTGGCGCCGCCAAACATCTCGGCGGCCAGGTGGCCGGGGCTACCGCTGCCGGCGGAGCTGAAGTTCACGCCCTTCGCCTTGCCCGTGGCCACCATGTCCGACAGGCTTTTGAAGCCGGTGGACGGGTGCGCCACCACCATCAGCCCGGACGTGGCCACCACCATCAGCGGCTTGAGGTCGCCCGGCTTGAACGGCATGGTGGGGTAGATGTGCGGGTTGATGGTGAAGGTGGTGTCGATGCCGAACATCACCGTGTAGCCATCGGCCGGGCTTTTGGCCACCAGGTCAGCGCCGATGTTGCCGGCCGCACCAGGCTTGTTTTCGACGATGAAGGGCTGCCTGAACTGCGTTTGCAGGGCTTCGCCCAGCGAGCGGGCCAGCACATCGGCCGGGCCGCCGGGCGTGAAGGCGTTGACGAACTTCACCGGCTTGTTGGGATAGTCAGCGGTTTGGGCGTGCAGCAGCGGAGCCAGGGCACAGGTGCTGAGGGCCAGCAAGGCCAGGCGGCGGGTGGGAAAAAGAGTGCGCATCGTGGTGTCTCGCTCGCAAAAATGAAGAGGCTGGATCGACTGTAAGATTGATGTGGATCATTGTTCTAATCAATTCATTACCGTGAAAACCCTCAACCCCCAGGGCATCGACGACATGCTGCTGTACCGCCTGGGTCGGGTACTGGGAACGGCCGGCAGCCTGGTCACCCGCATCTGCGAGGGTGAGTTCGGCATCACCCGGCGCGAATGGCGGGTGCTGGCGCAACTGGGCAAGCGTGACGGCATTTTGTCGTCCGAGCTGGCCGACGCGGCGCAGCTGGACCGGGCGCGCACCTCGCGGGCCGTCACGGCGCTGGTGGCCAGGCAACTGGTCGTGCGTGTGCCCCGCCCGCACGACCGCCGCCAAGTGGTCCTGCACCTGAGCGACGCGGGCCGTGCCCTGTACGAGGCTGTGCTGCCCCGGATGATGGCTATCCACCAGGCGTTGGTGGCTCCCTTGAGCCCGGTCGAGGCAGACCAGCTGGACGCGCTGCTGGCAGTGTTGCAGCACCAGGCCGATGCCATGCAGCGCGGCGCCGACCTGCCCAAGGCCGACCGGCGCCGGGGCGGGCGTGGGTTGCGCGCGAGCAGCTGAAGACTGGGCGCGCTGGCGTGCGGTGCCACAATCGCCAGCTTATGCAAATTCCCTACGAACTGGCCCTGGGCTGGCGCTACACGCGCGCGGGCCGCGCCACGCGGCGCAACGGTTTCATCTCGTTCATCTCGGGCGTTTCCATGCTGGGCATTGCCCTCGGTGTGGCGGCGCTCATCATCGTGCTGTCGGTGATGAACGGCTTTCAGAAAGAGGTGCGCGACCGCATGCTCAGCGTGGTCTCGCACATCGAGATTTTTGCGCCCCAGGGCGCGGCCCTGCCCGATGTGGCGCGCACGCTGGCCGAGGCCCGGCAGAACCCCAACGTGATCGGCGCCGCGCCCTTTGTGGGCGCGCAGGCCCTGCTGGCCCGCGGCGAGGACATGAAGGGCACGCTGGTGCGCGGCATCGACCCGGCGCTCGAAGGCGCGGTGACCGATCTGGCGGCCACCAACGAGCAGACGCTCCAGCTGCTGGTGCCCGGCGAGTTCCGCGTGGTGCTGGGCGGCGAGCTGGCCCGCGCCCTGGGCGTGCGTGCGGGCGATGTGGTGACCCTGATCGCCCCCGCAGGCCAGGTCACACCCGCGGGTGTGGTGCCGCGCCTCAAGCAGATGACGGTGGCGGGCACATTTGACTCGGGCCACTACGAATACGACTCGGCCCTGGTGCTGCTGCACCACGAGGATGCGCAGCGCATCTTCCGCCTCGAAGGCCCCACGGGCATCCGCCTCAAGCTCAAGGACCTGCACCAGGCGCGCGAGGTGACCCGGCAACTGGCCGGGAGCCTGAGCGACCAGCTGCTGATCCGCGACTGGACGCAGCAGAACAAGACCTGGTTTGCCGCCGTGCAGCTGGAAAAACGCATGATGTTCATCATCCTCACGCTGATCGTGGCCGTGGCGGCCTTCAACCTGGTGAGCACGCTGGTGATGACGGTGACCGACAAGCGCGCCGATATCGCCATCCTGCGCACGCTGGGCGCCAGCCCGAAAAGCATCATGGGCATTTTTGTGGTGCAGGGCGCCATGGTGGGCGTGATCGGAACGGTGGTGGGCCTGCTGCTGGGCCTGGGCATTGCCTTCAACATCGATGTGATCGTGCCCGCCATCGAGCGCGCGCTGAATGCGAGCTTTCTGCCCAAGGACATCTACCTCATCAGCAAGATGCCCAGCGAGCCGCAGAGCAGCGACATCGTGCCCATCGGCGTCATCTCGCTCGTGCTGGCCTTCGTGGCCACGCTCTACCCCAGCTGGCGCGCCAGCCGTGTCAATCCTGCCGAGGCATTGCGCTATGAGTAACACCACCCCCACGCTCGGCACTGGCGTGTCCTCGCTGCCCCCCGAGGGGGCGCTCGCTGCCTTGGGGCGGCCCGGCGGCGGCTCGGCTGCCAACTCCGCAAACGCCGTGTCGGGCTCCCCCGTGGTGCTGGAGGCGCGGGGCCTCACCAAACGCTTCACCGAAGGCCGCCTGGATGTGACCGTGCTGCAGGGCGTGGACCTGCAGATCCATGCCGGCGAAACGCTGGCCATCGTGGGTGCATCGGGCTCGGGCAAGAGCACGCTGCTGCACCTGCTGGGCGGGCTGGATGCGCCCACGACGGGCACGGTACGCCTCAAGGGTGAGGAAATGTCCGCGCTGTCGGCTGAACGCCAGGGGCAGCTGCGCAACCGGCACCTGGGCTTCATCTACCAGTTTCACCACCTGCTGCCCGAGTTCAGCGCGCTCGACAATGTGGCCATGCCGCTGCGCATCCGGCGCCTGCCGCTGGCGCAGTGCCATGCCGAGGCCGAGGGGGTGCTCACCTCCGTCGGTTTGAAGGACCGCCTGCACCACCGTCCGGCAGAGCTTTCGGGCGGCGAGCGCCAGCGGGTGGCGATTGCGCGCGCCCTGGTGACGCGGCCGGCCTGCGTGCTGGCCGACGAGCCCACCGGCAACCTGGACCGCAGCACGGCCGATGGCGTGTTCGACCTCATGCTGCAACTGGCGTGCGAGCAGGGCACGGCGTTCGTGATGGTGACGCACGACGAGTCGCTGGCCG
>JANJSZ010000299.1 GCA_024711405.1 Acidovorax sp. | reverse complement strand
TGTTTGCTCGGGTTCCCTTCAGGATGCGCCGAGGAGCGCA
The DNA here is from genome assembly GCA_024711405.1 of Acidovorax sp. GTDB lineage: Bacteria > Pseudomonadota > Gammaproteobacteria > Burkholderiales > Burkholderiaceae_C > Acidovorax. The sequence goes on along the minus strand of JANJSZ010000299.1, from coordinate 4,794 downwards.
GCGGCCAGCGGATCAGGGCTCGCGATTGTCTGAGCGCAGCGAGTTCGAGCGAGACCCCGCTGGACGCGAGCACCACAGGTTGCCCGCAGCGAAGCGCAGGGACGCAGCCTGTAGGGGCGCCTTTTCTTTGGTGACTTTCTTTTGGCGAAGCAAAAGAAAGCCACTGCGCCGCCGGGCGCACACCCCGGCTCCCGCCCCATGCAAAGGCACAGCACCAACTATCAAAACAATAGCTACCAGCGCCTGATACATCAGCACTGAAGCTAAAAATTCAGACCAGCAGGCAGGCCAACCTAGCCCACCACCCTCAAAGATTTACCAACCACTCCCCCTCCCGCCGCGCCGCCCCCGACCGCACCAGCTCGTCCATCAACCCCTCCAGCCACTCGCCCTGGCCGCGATCGCTGAAATGCCGCTGGTGCATGGCGCCGAAATAGGGCGTGGCGTCTGTCCAGGCGCGCAGTTCGGACACAGGGATGCGCTGCCACTCCAGCAGCTTGTATTTCAGCAGCACCTTGGCGGCATAGAGCGTGTGCTTGCCAGGATTGCTGGCAAAGCCATCAAGCCGCTTGCGCGCCACGGCGAGTGCGCGGGGCGCATCGGCAAACACCCGCCCATGGCCCGGAATCACGGTGCGCGGCGCCAGGCGCTCGATGAGGTCCAGCGTGGCGGCCACGTCGGCAAAGGCGCTGTCGCCCTCCAGCTCGGGAAAGACCACGCCAAAACCGTTTTCCCACAGCGCGTCGGCCGAGATCAGGATGCTGTCTTGCGGCTCGAACAGCACCACCGAATGCGTATCGTGCCCCGGCGCGGCGTGCACCTGCCAGGGTTTGTCGCCCAGCAGCGTGGTGGTGCCGGGGGCCAGCAGGCTGTCGTAGCGAAAGGGCGGGCATTCCTGGCCGGTGGGGGTGTAGCTCAGCGCGTAGGCGTCCCAGTCGCGCACATGGGCGGCCTGGCCGGGCGGAATGGATGTCTCCACCCCCGGCCAGGCCTGCTGCAGCGCGGCGTTGCCGCCGCAGTGGTCGCTGTGCAGGTGGGTGTTGAGGATGCGGTCGAGCGCACGGTTGCCCAGCGCGCCCTGCACCAGCGCCACCGTCTGGTCGGCGTGGCTGCAGTAGCCGGTGTCCACCAGTGCGGTGTCGCGCTGACCGATGAACAGAATGTTGTTGGCAGAGAGCCAGCCGCGCTCGAATACCGTTATTTCGGCTGGTAGCGCAGGTGGGGTAAGCGTCATAAGCTATGCAAAATCAAGTAATTAGGTGGGTGCGACCGGGGCCCGCGGCCGCCCCGCCGCTCAGGAGGTGGTCCTCAGCTCCCGCCGCAATATCTTGCCCACATTGCTTTTGGGCAGCTCGTCGCGGAACTCGATGTACTTGGGGCGTTTGTACCCGGTCAGGTTGGCGTGGCAGAAACTGGCCACCTGGTCCTCGGTCAAGGCGGGGTCGTTCTTGACCACGAAGATCTTGATGGATTCGCCCTGCATGGCGTCGGGAATGCCGATGGCCGCGCATTCCACCACACCGGGGCACAGGCTGATGACCTGTTCGAGCTCGTTCGGAAACACGTTGAAGCCACTCACCAGGATCATGTCCTTCTTGCGGTCGATGATGCGCGTGTAGCCCTGCGCGTCCATGGTGCCGATATCGCCCGTGCGCATGAAGCCGTCGGCCGTGAAGGCCAGGGCGTTCTCCTCGGGCTGGTTGTAGTAGCCCGCCATCACGTTGGGGCCGCGGATGCAGATTTCGCCCGAGGCGCCCTGGGGCAGGCTGTTGCCCGCGTCGTCCTTGATGGCGATGTCGATGCCGGGCAGGGGCAGGCCGATGGTGCCGCTGAACGCGGTGTTGGTCACGGGGTTGTTGGTGCCGATGGCGCAGGTCTCGCTCATGCCCCAGCCTTCGATCATGGTGCTGCCGGTGACCTTCTGCCACTGCTTGGCCGTGCCTTCACTCGCGGCCATGCCGCCGGCCTGCGAAACGCACAGGTGCGAAAAGTCGACCGACTTGAACTGCGGGTTCTGCAGCAGTGCGTTGAACAGCGTGTTCACGGCGGGCAGCATGTGGAAGGGGCGCTTCTTGAGCACCTCGACAAATTTGGGAATGTCGCGCGGATTGGGGATCAGCGTGAGGCTGGAGCCCTGGCGGATGGCCAGCAGGCACAGCGTGAGCGCGAAGATGTGGTACAGCGGCAGCGCGGCAATGCTGTTGGCGCGGCTGACGTCGCCCACCTTGGCGAGCGCCGGTGTGAACCAGGCCTCGGCCTGCAGCGTGGCGGCCACGATATTGCGGTGGGTCAGCACCGCGCCCTTGGACAGGCCCGTGGTGCCGCCCGTGTACTGCAAGAAAGCGATCGAATCGAGCGTGGCCTGGCTGGGCGCCAGGGTGCGGCGCTCGCCCAGCGCCAGTGCTTTCTTGAAGCGGACGACCTTGCGGCCCTGGGACAGGGGCAGTTCGTAGGCGGGCACCATCTTGGCGAGATGGCGCACGGCAAAGGTGATCCAGGGGCCATAGACCGCGCCCAGCAGGTCGCCCATGGATGCCATCACCACATGCTGCACGGCGGTGTGCTCGACGATTTCGCTCAGGGTGTGGGCGAAGTTCTCCAGGATCACAATGGCCGTGGCGCCCGAATCCTGGAGCTGGTGCTCCAGCTCGCGGGCGGTGTAGAGCGGGTTCACGTTGACGCAGGTGTAGCCGGCGCGCAGCACGGCGGCCATGGTCACGCCAAACTGCGGCACGTTGGGCAGCATAATGGCCACGCGCGCGCCAGACTCCAGCCCCAGGCCCTGCAGGTAGGCCCCGAGGGCCGCCGACAGGCGATCGAGTTCGCCATAGGACATCCACTGGTCCATGCAGACCGAAAAAGGGCTCGATGCGTGCTTGCGAAAGGATTCTTCCAGCAGGTGCGCCACAGAGCGGTATTGCTCTGGCTGCACATCGTGGGGAACCCCGGGAGGGTAGCTTTTGAGCCAGATCTTTTCCATGCGGTGTCCTCGGGTGCTCCAGTGGGGGAAGGCCCAGATTGTGGGTGCGGGGCAGGGGGCCGGCTACCGGGCTTGTCCTAGGGTGCGTGCCAGCTCCGTCCCGCTGGCGACAGGGCCGTGGCATCGGCGCTGCGGTGGCGGACGGTGTGGGCCGCATCCAGTGCAAGTCCTCCCGGGGGCAGGCCGCACAATGGTGCTCCTTCCTTGCAACACCCGAATCCATGAACGCACGCTGGCAGCAAGCCGTGGTCCTCGTCAACACCCTGGCCACGATCGCCTGGTTGGCATGGCAGTGGCCCCGTTCGCCGCTGACCGCGCTGGCGGGCGTCGCCGCCGCGCTGGCCTTGTTCGGGCTGGTGCTGGGGTTGCAGTTCGCGACCATGCTGCGCGTGAACCGCTCGGACCCCGCGCCACGGCCGCCAGGGTGGCAACTGGTCACGGCCTGGTGGGCCGAGGCGCGCCTGGCGCTGGCGGTGTTTGGCTGGCGCCAGCCCTTTCGCCACAGCGCCATTCCCGACTGGCTTCCGCCCCTGGCGCCCAACCAGCGGGCCACGCGCCGGGGCGTGGTGCTGGTGCACGGTTTTCTGTGCAACCGGGGTTTCTGGCTGCCGTGGATGGCGGCGCTGCGCGAGCGCGGCCATGCCTTTGTGGCGGTGACGCTGGAGCCGGCTTTTGGCTCGATCGACGATTACGCGGCCACCATCGACGCCGCCGTGCAACGCATGCAAGAGGCCACCGGCCTGGCACCGGTGGTGGTGGGGCACAGCATGGGCGGGCTGGCGGCCCGCGCCTGGCTGCGCTCACTGGCGGCAGACAGCGCCACCGCGCGCGTGCACCGGGTCATCACGCTGGGCACACCGCATGGTGGCGCCTGGGCGGGGCGTTTCAGCCGTTCGGTCAACGGCCAGCAGATGGCGTTGGGCGGCGCATGGGTGCGGCAACTGCAGCAGGGCGAGCCGCCCGCCCGCGCGGGTCTGTTCACCTGCTGGTATTCGAACTGCGACAACATTGTTTTTCCGGCGGGTACGGCCATGTTGGCGGGGGCGGACAACCGGTTGGTGCAGGGGGTGGCGCATATGCAGATGGCGTTTCATCCGGTGGTCATGCGGGCCTGTCTGGAGGAGATGGGGTGAGGTGGGGTTTTGTGTTTTTGGGCTTTGGCGCTTATTGGGTGTGCGCTGGCAGCTATTGTTTTTGTAGTTTTCTGTGTGCGTTGTGGTTGAAGGCGGAGGCCGGGTCTCGGCCCGGCGGCCGACTCACTTTTCTTTGCTTCGCCAAAGAAAAGTAAGCCAAAGAAAGGCGACCCGCTGTCTGCGACGGGTTTTTGGGGTCAGAGCCCCAATTCACCGAGCCTACGGCTCGCCCCGAAGGGGTGCGGTGCTACGCCCCGCCGGGCAATGGGTGTGTGACCCCAAAAAACCGCGACCTGGGGTGCTCGGGTGCGGGGTGCGCCGTGGAACTCACTGCGCGCCTACGGCGCTCCGTTCAGACAACCACGGCGAGTCAGAGGACGAAGCGGGTGTGTCCTGCGGCACACCCGCCACCCCGCGCCCTGCGCGCCCCAGGCGCATCCAGAAGGGTGGTGAACAACCAAAGAGCCAACAGCCACACGGGCCAGCGCTGCGCTCGGCCCAGCCTGCGCAGCGCGAGGCGCTTGCGCCCGCGAGAGGGGGCCGAGCGCAGCGATGGCCCGAAGGGATGTTTGCCCGGGTTCCCTTCAGGATGCGCCGAGGAGCGCAGCGGCCAGCGGATCAGGGCTCGCGATTGTCTGAGCGCAACGCAGTGGAGCGAGTTCGAGCGAGACCCCGCTGGAC
>JANJSZ010000268.1 GCA_024711405.1 Acidovorax sp. | reverse complement strand
CGGGTCCACATTCTGTGCCAGGTCGCCCGGCAGGAAGCCCAGGCGCTCGCCCGCCTCCACGGCGGGGCGGGTCAGCACGATGCGCTGCACGGCGCTGCGTTCCAGTGCATCCACGGCGCAGGCCACGGCCAGATAGGTCTTGCCCGTGCCGGCCGGGCCGATGCCGAAGGTGATGTCGTGCGCGGCGATGTTTTCGAGGTACAGGTTCTGCATGGGCGTGCGCCCGCGCAGGTCGGCCCGGCGGGTGTTGAGCACGATGGCGCCCTCGGGCGCTTCCACCAGCGCAGCATCGCCGGCCAGCATGAGCTGCAGGTAGTCTTCGGTGATGGGGCGCTCGGCCATCTCGTACAGGGCCTGCAGCAGTTCCATGGCCTGCGTGGCCTTGGCCTTGGGGCCATCCACCTTGAACTGCTCGTGCCGGTGCGCAATGTTCACCGACAGCGCAATCTCGATGGTGCGCAGATGCACGTCGGCCGGTCCGCACAGGTGCGTCAGCCGGGTGTTGTTGTGGGGAGTGAAGGTGTGGCGCAGGATCACGCGGATAATTCCAGTCAGACAAAGGAAAACACGGCAAGAAGGACGGCGCAGCAGTGGCTGCATTCGCCGGCAAAGGACATCCATGATAGGCAAATTGACCGGCACCCTGCTGGAGAAGAACCCGCCCGAGGTGCTGCTCGACTGCCACGGCGTGGGCTACGAGGTGCATGTGCCCATGAGCACCTTCTACAACCTGCCCGCTGTGGGCGAGCGCGTGGGCCTGCTCACGCAGTTCATCGTGCGCGAGGATGCGCAGCTGCTGTATGGCTTTGCCACGGTGCCCGAGCGGCAGGCGTTCCGCGAACTCATCAAGATCAGTGGCGTGGGCCCGCGCACTGCGCTGTCCATCCTCTCGGGCATGGGCGTGGGCGATCTGGCGCAGGCCATCACGCTGCAGGAGGCGGGTCGCCTCGTCAAGGTGCCGGGCATCGGCAAGAAGACCGCAGAGCGCCTGCTGCTGGAACTCAAGGGCAAGCTGGGCGCCGACATGGGCACGGCCCACGCGCATGCCACCAGCGAGGCGCAGGCCGATATCCTGCAGGCGCTGCTGGCACTGGGTTACAACGACAAGGAGGCGGCGGCGGCGCTGAAGGCCTTGCCGCCGGATGTGGGTGTCAGTGACGGCATCAAGCTGGCGCTCAAGGCGCTGGCGAAATAACCCCAACCCTCAGATTTCAGGAAGATATGGCAATGAAGCTCCGGTATTCGATGCATTGGGTGTGCGCTGCGGGTGCAGCGCTGCTGGTGGCCGCTTGCGGCGGTGGCGGCGGGGGCGATTCGCCGGCGCCAGAGGTATCGGCGGCCGACCGGATCGAGCCCTTTGACCCGAGCCTGGGCAAGGCGGCGAAGGCAGCGGCATTCCCGTTGCGCACTGCCGGGCGTGCACCGCAGGCCACACCCGTGCGGCTGGGGCCGCTGGCGGCCACAGCGCTGCAGCCCCTGCAGAAAAAGGCCGCGTCCATCCCGGGCAGCGGCATGCGCCAGCAAATTGGCCTGGCCCGGGAGGTGAGCGCCACGGCCACTTCATCGGGCCTGCGGGGCCAGTTGCAATGGTCTCCCACCGACCGGGGCACGCAGCGTGCCGCCATCCGCTTTGCGGCGGAAGGTGCGCAGGGCGTGCGCCTGGGGCTGCTGGTGCGTTCGCTGCCGGCGGGCACCACGCTGCGGTTTTATGCGCAGAGCGGTGACGCGGCGTTCGAGGTGTCGGGCCAGGAGGTGCTGGGCACCCTGGCGCGCAACCTGCAGGCGGGAGACACCGGCGATGCGGCGCGCACTTACTGGAGCCCCGATTTCGGCGGCGCCGAGACCACGCTGGAGCTGGAGCTGCCGGCCAGCGCCGACCTGGACCAGCTCGACATCGCCGTGCCCACGCTGTCGCACTTTTTTGTTTCGCCGGAGCGTGCGGCGCAAAACAGCCTGACCAAGGTGGGCGAGGCGGCCACCTGCAACATCGACGTGTCGTGCCGGCCCGAATACAGCAGCGAAAGCCGTTCGGTGGCGCGCATGATTTTTGTGGACAACGGCAGCACCTTCGTCTGCACGGGCACGCTGCTCAATGATGCACAGTCGAGCGCCACCCCGTATTTTCTGAGCGCCAACCACTGCGTTTCCACGCAGACGGCGGCGTCTTCCGTGACGACCGACTGGTTCTACCGATCGGCCGCTTGCAACACCACCGAGGTCAACGCGGGCGCGCGGCGCCTGAATGGCGGCGCAACCCTGCTGTACGCGCAGGAGGCCACCGACACATCGTTCATGCGGCTCAACGCAGCGCCACCGGACGGTATCGTGTTTGCCGGCTCCTATTTTGGCGCCGTGGCCGTGGGCGCCGGCATGGCCGGCATCCACCACCCCCAGGGCGATCTGCAAAAGCTCAGCGAGGGGGCGGTGAAGCAGTTCAACAATTGCACCTTTGAGACCTGCCAGGTCAGCACACCCCAGGATGGGCGTTTTCTGGCTGTGGGCTGGAATGCCGGTACCACCGAGGGTGGCAGCAGTGGCTCCAGCCTGTTCCTGCCCATTGGCAGCAAGCGCTACGTGGCAGGGCAGCTGCTGGGCGGTGCCGCGAGTTGCCAGAATCCCTCCAGCTACGACTACTACGGCCGTTATGACCTGGCATTCCAGGTGGCCCTCAAGAACTGGCTGAAACCGGCGCCATGAACCGGCACCCCAACCGCCCGCAGGGGCCGCACATGGCATGACCATCCAGACCGACGATTTCGCCCCCGCGCCGCCCAAGCGCGTGATCTCCGCCGCACCCGCATCGCCGCAGGAAGAAGCCATCGAGCGCGCGTTGCGCCCCAAGCTGCTGCAGGAATACGTGGGCCAGGCCAAGGCGCGCGAGCAGCTCGAGATCTTCATCGGCGCAGCCAAAAAGCGCGATGAGGCGCTGGACCATGTGCTGCTGTTCGGCCCGCCCGGCCTGGGCAAGACCACGCTCAGCCATATCATCGCGGCCGAACTGGGCGTGAACCTGCGCCAGACCAGCGGCCCCGTGCTGGAAAAGCCCAAGGACCTGGCCGCGCTGCTGACCAACCTCGAAAAGAACGACGTCCTGTTCATCGACGAGATCCACCGCCTGAGCCCGGTGGTCGAGGAAATCCTCTACCCCGCGCTGGAGGACTACCAGATCGACATCATGATCGGCGAAGGCCCGGCGGCGCGCTCCATCAAGCTCGACCTGCAGCCCTTCACGCTGGTGGGCGCCACCACCCGCGCGGGCATGCTGACCAACCCGCTGCGCGACCGCTTCGGCATCGTCGCGCGCCTGGAGTTCTACACGCCCGAAGAGCTGGCGCGCATCGTCACGCGCAGCGCCGGGCTGCTGGGCACGCCCATGGATGACGAAGGCGGTTTTGAGCTGGCGCGGCGCTCGCGCGGCACGCCGCGCATCGCCAACCGGCTGCTGCGCCGCGTGCGCGACTACGCCGAGGTCAAGGGCTCGGGCCGCATCACGCGCGACATCGCCAACCGGGCGCTGGCCATGCTCGACGTGGACCCGCAGGGCTTTGACGTGATGGACCGCAAGCTGCTGGAGGCGCTGATCCACCGCTTTGACGGCGGCCCCGTGGGCCTGGACAACATCGCCGCCAGCATTGGCGAGGAGGCGGGCACCATCGAGGACGTGATCGAGCCCTATCTCATCCAGCAGGGCTACCTGCAACGTACGCCGCGCGGGCGCATTGCCACGCTGGCCGCCTATCGCCACCTGGGCGTCACGCCCCCGCAGGCGGCGGGCGGACTTTTCTCCGAATGATCGAAGCGCACCCATGGCATTGAGGAATTGGCTGTGAAGCGCCGCTGGCTTGCCGCGGCATTGGGCGCCGCCGTGCTGGTGGTGGCTGCCGGCGTGGCGGCTTGGGCGCTGCGCGGCCCGCAGGTCGATGCGCTGACGGTGCAGTCGGCCCCGCTGGTGCGCACCCTGCAGTTCTCGGCCCGCGTGGCCACGCTGTCGCGCGCGGATGTGGGCAGCACGGTCACCGGCCGGGTGGCGCAGGTGCGCGTGCGCGAAGGCGCGCAGGTGCGCCAGGGCGAGGTGCTGGTGCAGCTCGAATCGGACGAGCTGCGCGCCGCGCTGGCGCAGGCGGTGGCCTCCGAGCGCCAGGCGCAGGCGCGCCTGGCGGGCCTGCGCAGCAGCGGTCGCAGTGCCGCGCAAGCCGCACGGGCCCAGGCCGATGCCACGCTGCAGGCCGCCAGCGCCAGCCTGGCGCGGGTGCAGCAGCTGGTGGCGGACGGTTTTTACAGTCCCGCGCAGCTCGACGAAGCCCGCCGTGCGGTCGATGTGGCCCGGGCGCAGCAGCGCAATGCGCAGGCGCAGATCGAGGCCAACGCCGATGCCGGCACCGACGTGGCGCAGGCGCAGGCACAGCTGGCGCTGTCCCAGGCGGCCACCGTGGCCGCCCAGGCCCGCCTGGCGCAGGCCACGCTGGTGGCGCCCAGCGATGCCCGCGTGCTGGTGCGCGCGGTCGAGCCCGGGCAGATCGTGCAGCCCGGCAAGGCCTTGCTCAGCCTGGCGCTGGCCGGGCCGACCCAGCTGGTGGCCCAGGTGGACGAGCGCTTTCTGGACCAGCTGCAGCCGGGCCAGAAGGCCTCGGTGGTGGCCGATGCGTTTGCTGGCCAGCGCTTTACGGCGCGCGTGCTGTCCATCGCACCGGCGGTGGATGCCCAGCGCGGAGCGGTCGAGGTGAAGTTTGCCCTGGAGCAGCAGGCGCCTGCCTATCTGCGCGAGGACATGACCCTGTCGGTCGAGGTGGAGACCGCCCGGCGCGAAACCGCCCTGGTGCTGCCCCAGTCTGCCTTGCGCGGCGCCGTGGTGGGCGACGCCGGCACCGTGCTGGTGCTGCAGGACGGCCGTGCCCAGGGACGCAGCGTGCGGCTGGGCCTGCGCACGCTCGATGCCGTGGAGGTGCTGGACGGCCTGGCGGAGGGCGACACCGTGCTGCGCGGCGGCACCCTGCAGGCGGGCGAGCGCGTGCGTGCCCGCCCCGTGGAATGGACCGCGGGCGCCGCGGCGCCCGGGGCCGGTGCCCTGGGCAAAGGGCAGGGGGCCGACGCCGGCGCCGCGCTGACCAACGCCATGGGCCGCTGAGCGTGCTGCCATGCTGATCTGGCCCGGCTTCGAGTTGCGTGTGGCGTTGCGCTTTCTGCGCGAGGGGCGCATGCAGACGGTGCTGATCATCGTGGGCGTGGCGGCGGGGGTGGCGGTCATCGCCTACATCTCGGCGCTGATCAACGGCCTGCAATCGAACACCCTGGCCAAGACGCTGGGCGCCCAGGCGCACATCACCTTGCGGGCACCCGATGATCTCGTCACGCCGGCGGCCCTGCCGGTGCCCGGCGCGGCCGTGCTGACCGAAACGCAGCCGCGCGCGCAGCGCCTGCGCGCGGTGGCCAACTGGCAGGCCCTGGTGCCGCTGCTGGAGGGCTTGCCCGAAGTGGCCGGGGTCTCGCCCATGGTGTCGGGCAGCGGCCTGGCGCTGCGCGGCGAGGCATCGCAGGCCATCGCCCTGATGGGCGTGGATCTGGACCGCTATGACCGCGTGGTCGGGCTGCGCTCCAAGGTGGTGAGCGGCAGCGCGCGCCTGTCGCCCGGCGAGGCCATCGTGGGGCGCGAGCTGGCGTCCGACCTGGGTGTGCGCGTGGGCGACCGTTTCACGGTGCAGACTGGGAGCGTGAGCGATTCGGTGCGCGTGACCGCCCTGGTGGACCTGGGGGTGAAGGATTTGAACCGGCGCACCGTGATCGTGCCCCTGCGCGCCGCGCAAAGCCTGCTGGCGCTGCCCGGTGGCGCCAGCCAGCTGGACCTGACCCTCAAGGATGTGTGGGTCGCCCAGGCCCTGGCACGCGGGCTGCAGACCCGGTTCCCCTACAAGATCGAGAGCTGGCAGGAAACCAATGCCCAGCTGGTGTCGGCGCTGAATGCGCAGTCGATCAGCACGGGCATCATCCGGGGCGTGGTGCTGGCTGTCGTCGTGCTGGGCATCGCCAGCGTGCTGGTGGTGTCGGTCGTGCAAAAGGGCCGCGAGATCGGTATCCTGCGCGCCATGGGCGCCACGCGCGGGCAGGTGCTGCGCGTGTTTCTGGTGCAGGGCGCCGTGGTGGGGGCGCTGGGCTCGGTGCTGGGTCTGCTGCTGGCGGTGGCGCTGATCTGGGTGTTCACCCACTTCGTGCGCGGCTCGGACGGCCTGCCGCTGTTTTCCATCACCCTGCCGCCCGCCACGGCGCTGCAGGTGGCGCTGATTGCCTCGGTCTGCGGCGTGCTGGCCGCCGTGGCACCGGCGCGGCGCGCGGCGGCGCTCGACCCGGCGCAAGCCATCCGCATGTAGGGATGAGACACCCCCCTGTGCGGCTGCGCCGCTTCCCCCCGCTCTCGCAGTGCAATGGATTGCAAAAATGTTGATCGAACTACGCGATGTGCGCAAGAGCTACAACGTGGGCCGCGCGAGCGAGGCCGAGGTGCTGCACGGCATCCCCCTGCAGGTGCGCCGCGGCGAGTTCATTGCGCTCATGGGGCCTTCGGGCTCGGGCAAGAGCACGCTGCTCAACATCCTGGGCCTGCTCGAGCGCATGACATCGGGCAGCTACCGGCTGGATGGCGAAGCCGTGCAGGGGCTGGACGACGCCGCGCTCACGCTGCGCCGGCGCCGCACGCTGGGGTTTGTCTTCCAGTTCCACCATCTGCTGCCGGCTTTCTCGGCGCTGGAGAACGTCACGCTCCCGGCCCTCATGGCCGAAGGCCGTATCAGCGCCGTGCAGCGCGAACGCGCACGCAGCCTGCTGGACGCCGTGGGCCTGGCCCAGGCCATCGACAAGCGCCCGGGTGAGCTGTCGGGCGGCATGCAGCAGCGTGTGGCGATTGCGCGCGCGCTGGTCATGGACCCGCCGCTGGTGCTGGCCGACGAGCCCACGGGCAACCTCGATACCGCCTCGTCAGCGGAAGTGTTCGCCCTGCTGCGCCGCATCCATGCCGAGCGCGGCACGAGCTTTGTGGTGGTCACGCACGATCCGCGCCTGGCCGCGCGCTGCGACCGGCTGGTCGAGCTGATCGACGGCCGCATTGCGCGCGATGGGGCGATCACCGCCGGCGTGGAGCCGGTGCCCAGCGCTCTGCCAGCGCTGCGGCCGTGAATGCCGCGGGGTTGAGTCCCACCGCGCGGCAACAGTGATGCTATTTTTTTGATAGCTTCTGGCGTTTGAGAAATAAGCGCCAGAGGCCTGTTGGACCTTGAAAATCGCTGGCGCGTTCAGTGCGAGGTGCCTTCCGAGCGCGTGATCTTGTTCCACACGTTGTATTTGCCCACGGGCTTGCTCATGGGCAGGCGCTTGACCTCCTGGAGCGTCTGCGCGTCGAACACGATGATCGCACCGTCCGTCTCCCACACGCTGACCAGCGCGTAGCGGCCATCCTTGGTGAATTCGGTATGCGCCAGCGTGCGGCCGGGCTCGCGCAGCGTGGCCACGGGCGTGAGCGTGGTTTTGTCGATCAGGGTGAGTGTGTCCTTGGCCGTGGGGCTCATCATCGAGTCGGCCCAGGCGTAGCGGGTGGCTTCATGGCTGCGCATGAAAAAGCCGGGGCCCGGCGTGGCAATGGTTTTGATTTTTTTCCAGTGCTTCATGTCGATCACGTCGATGGCGCCGTCTTTCAGGTTGGGGCTGGCCAGCACGGTGGTGCCGTTCCAGGCAAAGGTGATGCCCGAGCCCAGGTGCGGCATGCCGGCAATGGGCAGCTCGGCAATCTTGCGCCGTACATCGAGGTTGACCACCTGCGCCGTCGGGGCGCCGTCGGCCGCGCCGGTCTTGGGCCGGGTCGCGCCGAGCACATGGCGGTAGTCCTGGTCAAAGAAAAAATCATCCAGCGGCTCATCGAGCGGTGTGCGGCGCACCCCGTGGTAGCCCGGCTTGGCGATAGACTCGCCCATCTTGTAGTCGTGCACCAGGCCGTCATAAATGGGCGGGGCCTTGGGGTCGTAGGAAATCTCCCAGACCTCGGGAATGTCCTTGAGCGCCACCACAAAGCTCTTGCGCGGAGCCGCGTCGTACACCGCCGACACGCGCGAGGCCTCCTTGCCGTCGAGCGTGGTGGCGTCATAGCGCTGGACGAAATGCAGGTCGGCGTCGAACAGCACCACGGTGCGCGGCAGGTAGTTGGCGGCCATGACCCAGCGCCCATCGCCGCTCACGGCCACGTTGCGCATGTTCAGGCCGGCGCGCACCTCGGCCACCACCGTGAGGTTCCACAGGTCGTACTTGGTGATCCAGCCGTCGCGCGAGCCAAAGAACACAAAGCGCCCATCGGGGGTGAACTTGGGGCCGCCATGCAGCGCGTAGCGGCTGGCAAAGCGGTGGATGACCTCGAAGCGGTCGCCATCCACCAGCGAGACATGGTGGTCGCCGCCCTCCACCACCACGAACAGGTTCATGGGGTCGGCCTTCCAGGCGGGGCGGCCCGGCAGGTCCTTGGCGCCCGCGGTTTCGACGCGCGAGGCGCGCACATCGGCGTCGCTCCAGGTCGGCGTGGGGTGGACGGGCTGGTAGATCCAGTCGGTCAGGGCTGCAATGTCGGCGGGTGCCAGCGTGCCGGCGAAACCCGCCATTTGCGTGGCGGCGCGGCCCTCCTGGATGACCTTCAGCGCTTCGGGGCGGCGCAGGCGCGCCAGGCTCTCGGGCAGCAGCGCCGGGCCCATGCCGCCGGTGCGCTGGGCACCGTGGCAGCTGGCGCAGTGCGTGCGGTACAGCGCGGCGGCAGCGGCTGTGGTGGTGGGCGCTGCCGCCCGGGTGGCGGCCGTGCCGGCCGCCGCTGCGGTGCCGTGGGGCTGCGCCTGGGCGAGGCCATGGCCCATCCAGAGCAGGCCCGCGCCCAGGGCCAGGTGCGCGGCACCTGCGGCAAGGCGGCGCAGGGTGTCATGCATGTTCGTTCTCCGGTTGGATGTCGATGATGCGGCGGCCCCTGCTGAACGGGGTGACCGCGACGCGCTGCGCATCGCTGCCCGCCGCGAGGCCGATCTCGTCGTCGCGCAGGTAGCAGCCGGGGTCTTCGGCCCAGGCATCGCCGGTGAGCTGCTGGGCACGCACGCGGGTGTTGCCACCGCACACGGCAAAGTAGTGGCACTGTGCACAGCGCCCGCCCACGGGGCGCGGGTGCGCCTTGAGGCCGGCCATCAGCGGCTCGGAGGTGTCGGACCAGATGGCCGAGAACGGGCGCTGGCGCACGTTGCCCAGGTCGTGGTGCCACCACATGGTGTCGGGATGCACGGTGCCCAGGTTGTCGATGTTGGCCACGTTCACGCCGCTCGAATTGCCGCCCCAGGCCACCAGGCGCTCGCGCAGCGGGGCTTCCCACTGTGGCAGGCGCGCGCGCACCCACTGCAGCAGGTAGGGGCCGTCGGCGTCGTTGTTGCCGGTCACGTAGTCTTCGTCGCGGCCCTCCAGCGCGGACTGCCAGGCGCGCTCGTACAGCCGGTCGAGCGCGTCGCGCGTGGCCTGGAACTGCGCGTCCTTGCCGCGGTGGATGTTGCCGCGCCCGGCGTAGTTGAGGTGCGAGAAGTAGAACTTGTCCACGGCCTCGGTGCGCATCAGCTCCAGCAGTGCCGGCAGGTCGTGCGCGTTCATGGCCGTCATGGTGAAGCGCAGCCCCACCTTGACGCCGCGCGCGTGCAGATGGCGCACGGCGGCCAGGCTGCGCTCGAAGGCACCTTCCAGGCGCCGGAAATGGTCGTGCGTCTCGCGCAGGCCATCGAGGCTGATACCCACATAGTCGAAGCCCGTGGCGGCCACGCGGTCGGCCATGGCCTCATCGATCAGCGTGCCGTTGGTCGAGAGTCCCGTGTAGAACTTCATGGCCTTGGCGCGCTCGGCGATCTCGAAAATGTCGGGCCGCATCAAGGGCTCGCCCCCCGAGAGGATGAGCACCGGCACCCGGCAGGCCTTGAGGTCGTCCATCACGCCAAACACCTCGTTGGTGGACAGCTCGCCCTCGTAGTCGTGGTCGGCCGATAGCGCGTAGCAGTGTTTGCAGGTCAGGTTGCAGCGGCGGATCAGGTTCCAGATGACAACCGGGCCTGGGGCCCCGCCGCTGCCGCGGCGTGCGAGCACGGCCTCGGGATACTGGCCGGTTTTTTCTGCGTGCGCGAGCTCGCGCATGTAGTGGCTGATGCGGAACATGTTTAGTTTTCCTTGAGGCGCAACCCGGTCTTCTTCAGGATGGCGGTGGAGTAAAGAATGTCGTGGTCCGTGCAGGCCGTGCCCAGCAGCTCGCGTACTTGCAGGGCCTGCTGTTCGACCTCGGCACGCGTGCGGCCATGCAGCATGGCGAACAGGTTGTAGGGCCAGGCCGGCAGGTGGCGTGGGCGGCGGTAGCAGTGGCTCACGCCGGGCAGCTGGCCGATGCGCTCGCCCAGGGCATCGACCTGCGCATCGTCCACGTTCCACACGCTCATGCCGTTGGCGGTGAAGCCCAGGCGGTAGTGGTTGGGCACGGCGCCAATGCGGCGCACGAGCCCGCTCTCCAGCATTTGCGCCAGGCGCTCGCGCACCTGCTGGCCCGACACGCCCAGGCGTTCGCCCACGGCGTCGTAGGGACGTGGCACCAGCGGCAGGCCGCCCTGGGTGGCGGCGATCAGGGCGCGGTCGAAATCATCCAGCGCCATGGGCTTCTCCGCTGGTGAGGGGGAGCTTGAGTTCGACGAAGAACTCGCGCTCCTTGGGGAAGGCCAGCACGGGCAAGCCGGTCTCGGCCTCGATGCGCTCAATGGCGGCCGCGCACTGCGCCGGTGTTTCGGTGCCGAGCACGAACCACATGTTCAGTGCATGGTCGCGCCGGTAGTTGTGCGCGATCTCGGGGTGGGCGTTGACCTGCGCCGTGACGGCATCAAAGCGCTCTTCGGGCACGGCCATGGCGGCGAGCACGAACAGGCCACCGGCGCGCTCGATCTGGAACAGCGGACCGAAGCGCGTGAGCATGCCGCTCTCCAGCAGTGCCGCAAGCCGACCGATCACGTACTCCTCGGTCCAGCCGAACTCGGCGCCCACGTCGGCAAAGGGCCGCTCGGTCAGCGGCAGCTCGCCATGCAGGCGTTCCAGCAGGCGGGCGTCATCCGGCGAGAGCATCGAGCACCTCCGGGGCGGTGGCTGCGGGCAGGGCACGAAAGCGCCGCGGGCCGGTCTGCTTGAAGCGCCGGCACGAGAACAGCACCTCGTGCGGGTACGGCGCCAGGCCTACGTCGGCGATGGCGCGCGCGATCACTTCGTGCACGGCGGCACGGTCGCGGCCATGCACCATGCAGTACAGGTTGTAGGGCCAGCCTTCGGCGCGCTCGCGCCGGTAGGCCAGTGTCACGCCGGGCTCGCGCGCCAGTGCCTCGCCAAAGGCATCGACCTGCGCGTCGGGGATATTGAACACGGTCATGGCGTTGGCGTCGAAACCCAGTTCGTGGTGGCGCACGATGGCGCCAATGCGCCGCAGCGTGCCTTCGTCCAGCCACTGCTGCAGCGTCTGCAGCACGGATTCGGGCGTGCGGCCCAGCGCTTGCGCCCAGGTGTCGTAGGGGCGTGGCGTGAGCGGCAGGCCGTCTTCGAGCAGCGCCGCCAGCGGGCGGTCGGCCTCGGCCACGGGCTGGGCCGCGCGCGCGGCCGCCATGGGGGCCGGGGCGGTGCGTTCGCGCAGATCAAAGCCCAGGTCGATGCGGTAGGCGCGCAGCATGCGCAAATGCAGCGCGATCAATCCCGTGGTTTCTTCGAGCGATTGCATGGCCGCGCGCACGGCGGCGTCGTCCTGCCCGGTCATCACGAACCAGAGGTTGTAGTGGTGCTCGCGCTGGTAGTTGTGGTTCACGCCCGGGTGGCTGGAAACCACGGCGGCCACGGCATCGAGCCGCTCGGGCGGCACGGCCATGGCGGCCAGCAGCGCGGCACCACCGGCGTTGCCCGCGAACACGCCGCCAATGCGGCTCAGGGCCCCCTCGCCCTGCAGCCGGGCGTAGCCCGCCAGGACTTCATCGGGGGCCATGCCCAGGCTGGTGGCAATGTGCGCGAAGGGCTCGCGCACCAGCGGAAAATCGCGTTGCCAGGGGTTGAGCAGGGCCAGGCGCAGGTCGGAGCGAGGTCCCATTCAGAACCCCAGCCGCGCAGCGCGCGAGGTGAAGAAGATGCCGCTCGGGGAATCGATCGACAGGGTGGCCTGGGTGGCAAAGCTCTGGGTGTCGATCACGCTCACGCGGTGGTCGTCGCGCGAGCTGATCCAGACCGATTCGCCGCGCGGCGTGAATTCCATGTGCAGCACGGCCTTGCCGGGCTCCAGGGTGCGCACGATGGACTGCGTGGTGGTGTCGATGACCTGCACGCGGTGGTAGTCGGGCACCGAGAAGTTGACCCACACCTGGCGGCCGTCGGGCCGCGCCATCACGAACACGGGCTGGCCCGCCACCGGGATGCGGCCCACTTCCTGCCAGGTGTCGGTGTCCACCACCAGCACCTCGTGGCGGCCGATGGCCGGCAGGTAGGCGCGGCGCCCGGCCACGGCCCAGCCGCGCAGGTGCGGCATCTTGTAGACCGGCAGCGGCTCCTGGCCCCGGCCGTAACCGGCCAGGATGCGGCGCGCGCGGGGTTTCTCTTCCCACAGATCGACCATGGCCAGGCCGTCCTCGCCGAACAGGCCGGCGATGTAGTGGCGCCCGTTGGGCGTGACCAGCGCGTCGTAGGGCTGGCGGCCGATGTTCGGCAGCTGGGTCGTGACGGGGCGCGCCGGGTCGGACAGGTCGGTGATCCAGATGGCGTTGGCGTCGAACAGGCTGTAGGCAAAGCGCCGGCCCGGCAGATCGACCAGGCCGACCACGCGCGAGAGCTGGCCGTTCGCGTATGCGGCCGGAATGTCGGCCACCAGCTCCAGCGTGGTGGCGTTGAAGGCCTTGATGCCACCGGGCGTGTAGTTCTGCGCCACCACCAGGCTGCCGTCGGCGCTGATGGCGCCGCCAATCGAGTTCCCGGCCTGCATCACCCGCGCCGTTATGCGCTGCGTCAGCAAGTCGACCTTGGTGAGCGCGCCGTCGCGCCCGAAAACATAGGCGTAGCGGCCGTCGCGCGAGAACACCACCGAGGCGTGCGAGAGGTCGCCCAGGCCGGTCACCTGGGCCAGCAGCGTGCGCTGGCTGGTATTGACGATGGCCAGGGTGCCGGTGGCGCGCGCCACCACCACACCCAGATCGCCCGTGCCGCGCAATGGCAGGTCGGCGGGTACGCCGGAAGCACTGGCAACGCTGGCGCAGCCGCTCAGCAACAGCGGGGTGGTGCCCAGAAGGCTCAGGCAGTGGCGGCGTTTCATGGACGGTCTTTCACAGATTCGGGGAACCCGGCGAACAGTTGCTGGGCAATCCACAGGGCATCGGCTTCGCTGAGCATGGCTTTCCAGGGCGCCATCGGCGTGCCGGGGCGGCCGTGGTAGATGGTCGCGACGATGGAGTCGAACGGCTTGTCGGCCAGGGCTTCGCGGGTGAGCGCGGGGCCCAGGCCACCGGTCAGGCGCAGGCCGTGGCACGAGCCGCAGTCCTGGCGCACCATGCGCACCAGCGCTTGCTGGCGTGGCGTGGTGGGTGGGGTGGGTTGGGCATGGAGTCCGGCGGTGCCGGCCAGCAAGGCCAGCCAGATGCCGAGCCGGGGCAGGCCCCGCAGGCAGCTGCCGGCCTTGGGTGAGTTGCCCATCTGGGTAAGGCGGGGCGACTGCGGCGCGTTCTTGTCGTGCATGGCCCAATATCGCTGGATTTGCCGCTATCGTCCTTGATGTGCATCAAGGACGACGGGCCCTGGCGTTTTGACAATCGGGCCATTGCCTTCAACCGTGCACCGTTCCACATGGAAACCCCGATGGATACCGCCTGCTCCCCTTCGCTGCCCCCCCACGACAGCACTCCCACCGCCCTTTTGGGTGGTCCTTCCAACCGGCTGGCGTCTTCCGAGTGGGGGCGGGTGACCCTGGTGGGCGCCGGGCCCGGCGATGCCGAACTGCTCACGCTCAAGGCGGCCCGCGTGCTGGCCAGCGCCGACCTGGTGCTGTATGACCACCTTGTGTCCGATGACGTGCTGCAGCATGTGGCCCCCGGCGCCGAGCGGATCTACGTGGGCAAGCAAAGCCGCAACCACACCCTGCCGCAGGAGGGCATCATCGATCTGATGGTGCGGCTGGCGCAAAGCGGCCGGTCGCTCGTGCGGCTCAAGGGGGGTGACCCCTACATCTTCGGGCGCGGCGGCGAGGAAGCCCAGGCGCTGGCCGCTATGGGCATTGCCTGCGAGACCGTGCCCGGCATCAGCGCGGCCCAGGGTGCTGCAGCGGCCACCGGCATCCCCCTCACGCACCGCGACCATGCCGCCATGCTGGTGTTTGCCACGGGCCACCTGCAGGGCGAAGAGGGCGAGCGCACCGTTGCGCTGGACTGGGCTGCACTGGCGCGGCCCCGCCAGACCGTGGTGATCTACATGGGCGTGGGCACCTTGCCCACCATCTGCGCCCAGCTCATCGCCCATGGCTTGCCCGCCAGCACACCGGCGGCGATGGTCGAGCGTGCGACATTGCCCGGGCAGCGCAGCATCGTGGGCACGCTGCAAACCTTGCCCGCGCTGAGCGTGGCCCACGGCGTGCACCCGCCTGCGCTGATCATGATTGGCGAAACGGTGGCGCTGCAGGCGCAAATCGGATCGCCCATCGGGGTGTTCACCGGCTTGCCGGGGTCCCCCGACGCTGCGCCCGCCCCGGCGCGGGCCTGCACCGCCTGATCAGCCTGCGCGGGTCGCCACGGCGCGGGGATGGTCGGGCGCCGCAGGGATTGCCGCTGCGCACTCGGGTGCGCCAGCCCCTGGGGTGGCGTCGGCCTGCAGGGGCGAGGGGTCCCGCAGCCAGCCCCAGACGATCAGCACCTGCGCGGCGTAGTAGGTGGACAGCACCCAGAACTGCGCCATGGGCAAGGCCTGCACAAAGCGGTGGGTGGCCAGCAGTGAATCGCTCAGCATGAAAAAGCAGGCGCCCGCCGCCACCCTGCGCGCCGCGCTGCTGCCCAGCACCTGGGCGCGCCCCAGGGCCTGCGCGGCCATCAGGGCGATCACCAGCACATAGGCCGCCACCGGGCCGCGCAATGCGGCGGGCAGACCACCCGTCCACAAAAAGGCGTACATGGCAGCGCCCACGGCCAGCGTGCCTGCCAGTGCGCCGCGGTGGGCAAACCACGGCACCCCCCGGCGGAACAGGGCGATATAAGCCAGGTGCGCGCCCAGAAAGCTCACCAGGCCGGGAATGAAAAGCCCGTTCCGCATCAGGAACACATCACCGGCCAGCGACAGCACCAGCGCCAGCACCATCGTGGTCCAGGGTTTTGCATCGAATTGGCTTTTGTCGCTTATGGATAAAGCACTAAATGCTATTAATACAATAGCAATAGCCATCGCCAGGGGCTTGAACAGCCAGTGCCACTCGGTCCAGCCCACGGCACTGGTGGCGGTGGCCAGGGCGCCCGCCTCGATCATCAGCGCCAGCAGCATGCCGATGCGCCCCTGCACCACGGCGCCCAGGGCCCACTGCACGGCCAGCAGTGCCGCGAACCAGGCCAGGTTGTGCGCCAGCGGGGCGCTGTCGGCGTGCCACAGAAATACCGAAACACCCGGGAGCAACAGCGCAAACTGCACGCAGGCAAACCAGCGCGTGACCGGCGCCATGGCCGGGTTGAAGCGCGGCATCTGCGCGATGTCGAAGGCCGGCTTGGGAAAGCGCTCGGCCACATCGGCGGGCCGCCAGCCTGGGGGCTTGATCCACACCCTGAGCTTGTCGCCCCAGCGGCGCGCGTGCCAGCTGTCGTGCGCCAGCCCGGCATACACCTGGGCATTGGCCCACAGCGGGTCCCAGCTGTTGAGCTGGCCGCGCGTGCCATACACACATTTTTCCTGCGCGTCCTCGTCCTTGAAGGTGCCAAACAGGCGGTCCCACAGGATGAGGATGCCGCCGTAGTTCTTGTCCAGGTAGGCGTCGTTGACGGCGTGGTGCACGCGGTGGTTGCTGGGGCTGCAGAACCAGCGGTCGAACCACGAGAGGCGCCCCTGGAATCTGGGAATGTGTTCGGTGTGCACCCAGAACTGGTAGAGCAGGTCGATGAGCGCCACCACGCCAAACACCAGCGGCGGCACGCCGGCCAGCGCCATGGGCACGTAAAAGACCCAGCCCAGCAGCGCGCCCGAGCTGGTCTGGCGCAGCGCGGTGCTGAGGTTGTAGTCCTGGCTCTGGTGGTGCACGGCGTGCGCAGCCCACAGCACGGCCGCTTCGTGGCCCATGCGGTGCAACCAGTAATAGCAGAAATCATAGAAAACCAGCGCCAGCAGCCAGCCGGGCAGGCTGGTCCAGAACGCATCGTTGCGCCACAGCGCCACCTGCTCGAACAGCGCGGTGTAGATGCCGATGCGCAGCAGCCGGGTGAACACCGCGCTGGTCTGGCTCAGCATGCCCAGACTGATGCTGCTCACCGCGTCGGCCAGGTGGTAGGTGTTGCGCTGGCGCCGGATGCCGATGGCCAGCTCGATGGCGATCAGTAAAAGGAATACGGGCGTGGCGAGAACGATGATCTGGCTGGGGCTCATGCCGCCGCATTCTTGCCCCAATCAGGTCAAGGCACCTCTGGCATCAACCCTGATGGTGCGTTCCACCACGCCCGTGGCCAGCCCGCCGCGGAGACCGATCAAAAAGTCATGCAGGTTCACCGTGGGGTCGCAGTGCCCCGGCACCAGCCACAGCATCTGACCCAGCGCGGGCAGCCGGGCCTGGGGACCGTCGGCATACAGCAGGCCGTGCTCGTCGCCGCCGTTGGCATAGCGCAGGGCGCGCTCGGGCGGCAGCAGGGCCACGGTGGGCAGACCCGAGTCGATGGCGTGGCTTTTGTGCCCCGCATCGCACACGGCATGGCTGTCGCACGCCGAGATGACCTGTGTTTTCACGAAAAGCGCCTGCTCGAACGCGGGCTGGGCCGGCTCGCGCTCGTTGCGTGCGTAGTCGGCGTCCATGAACAAGAACGAGCCCGCCTGCAATTCGCCATACACCCCACTGGCCGCTTCGTGCACCAGCGTGCCGGTACCCGAGCCGGTGACCAGCGGTACCGGCAGCCCGGCGGCGGTGAGGAGGTCGCGCGTGTGGCGCGCGGCCTGCACGGCCGCCGCGATGGCGTCGCACCGCTCGGCCGCGCTGTGCAGGTGCTGGGCGCGGCCATGGTAGGCATGCAGGCCGGCAAGGCGCAGCTGCGCGAGCCGTGCCACGGCCTGGGCCAGCGCCAGCGCCGGCTCTCCCGGTGGTACGCCGCAGCGGCCCTGGCCGACGTCGATCTCGACCAGCACGTCGATGCGCGCCTGTGGTGCTGCCTGGGCCATGGCGTCGGCCAGCCGCTGGATGCCCTCGGCACTGTCCACCGCCAGCGCCAGACGCCCGCCCTGGGCCTGCAGGCGGGCAGCCAGCCGGGCCACGCGCAGCAGCTTGGGGTGGGCGATCACCTGGTTGGTGATGGTGATGTCGCGCACGCCGCCCGCGGCCAGCGCCTAGGCCTCGGCGGTCTTTTGCACGCAGGCGCCTACGGCACCGGCGCGCTGCAGCAGCAGGGCGATCTCGGCGCTCTTGTGCATCTTGGCGTGCGGGCGCCACAGCATGCCGTGCTTACGGGCAAAGTCGGCCATGCGCGCAATGTTGCGCTCCATGGCGTCCAGGTCCACCACCAGCGCAGGCGTGTCGAGCTGGTCCACGCGCAGGCCGATGCGGGCCTCCAGCGTCTCAGGCAGTGGTTTCATCGCGGGCGGCGTTGTCGAGGTGCTGGGTATCGGCCCAGCCGACCAGGCTCAGGCCCTGGGGTGTCCACAGCAGGCGGTTGATGGCGGCGTTGGCCAGCTGCCAGGTGCGGGGCGCCTGGATTTCCTGGCCGGTGGACAGGCGGTACAGCACGTCGAGCACGCCGCCGTGGGCCACCAGCACGACCTGCTCGCCGGGGTGGCGCGCGGCCAGGCGGTGAACGGTGTCGTTGATGCGCTCGCGCAGCGCGGTCAGCGATTCGCCGCCTTCGGGTGCAAAGTGCGGGTCGCGCTTGCGCCAGCGCAAGGCCTGCTCGGGCAGCGCGGTCTCGATCTCGGCAAAGGTGCGCCCCTGCAGCGCGCCAAAGCTGCGTTCGCGCAGGGCGGGCTCGGGCGTGAGTGGCGCGCCCGTGGCATCTGCCACGGCCTGGGCCGTGGCCTGCGCACGCTGCAGATCGCTGGTGTAGATGGCGGCCAGGGGCTCGTCGGCCAGGGCACGCGCCAGCTGCCGCGCCTGCCACAGGCCGGTGTCGTTGAGGGGGATGTCCAGATGCCCCTGGATGCGGGTGTCCACGTTCCAGGCGGTTTCGCCGTGGCGAACAGCAATGATGCGGGTGGCGTTCATGGGTGCAGAGCGCCTCAGCGCGGTATTTCCAGGACGATGCGGCGCGGCCCGGCGGGCGGGGTGGGAAAGCCGTTCAGGGCCGCGTCGAACATGGCGGCAAACACGGCCGGGTTGTCGCTCCATACGCCCTCGTGCACGGCACGGGTTTCATACACCACGGTGCCGCTGGCCGCTTCGCGCAGGACCAGGCCGACTTCGCGCCGGTACAGCGTGGGAGGTGGAAAGCGCATCGACAGGCCACCATAAAAACCGCGGCCACCGCCCCAGCCGCCCCAGCCCCATCCCGGGCCATCCCAGTAGTCCGGATAGGCCTGGAAGCTGGTGCGGGCATGCACCTGCACGCGCAGGAACGGAGCGGCGCTGTCCTGGCGCAGGCCCACCTTGGCCAGCGCCAGCCGGGCCTGTTCTTCCACGGCGTCCTGCTGGGCGCCCTGGACCTGCTGCGACGGCAGGCGCTCGAACTGGTAGGTGGGCCGCACGGGCGCGCGGGCGAGCTGCGAGAACGACTGCACATCGCTGTCCACCAGGCGGGTGCTGGCGCAGCCGGTCAGCCACAGCGCCGCGCACAGCAGGGGCAAAGTGATCCATTTCATGGCAGCTCCTTGAAAAAAAGCGCCGGCAGCGATGCCCCGGCCTTTACGGGATGCGCACCACCTGTACACCGGGCAGGGCCGATGGCGCGGGGAATTCCTCGGTGTCAAACGCCTTGTCGCCATTCTCGTCGGCCACGCCCGTGGCGCGTGCTCCCTTGAAATCGTACAGCGCGCCGTCCAGCAGGTGGCTGGGCACCACGTTCTGCAGGGCGTTGAACATGTTTTCCACGCGGCCGGGGAATTTTTTCTCCCAGTCGCGCAGCATCTCGCCCACCTGCTTGCGCTGCAGGTTTTCCTGGCTGCCGCACAGGTTGCACGGAATGATGGGGAAGTTGCGGTGCTGCGCCCAGCGTGCCGTGTCCTTCTCGGCCACGAAGGCCAGCGGGCGGATCACCACATGGCGGCCGTCGTCGCTGACCAGCTTCGGCGGCATGCTCTTCAACTTGCCGCCGAAGAACATGTTGAGCAGCAGCGTCTGCAAAATGTCGTCGCGGTGGTGGCCCAGGGCGATCTTGGTGCAGCCCAGCTCGTCGGCCACGCGGTACAGAATGCCCCGGCGCAGGCGGCTGCACAGGCTGCAGGTGGTCTTGCCCTCGGGGATCAGGCGCTTGACGATGCTGTAGGTGTCCTCGTTCTCGATGTGGAAGGGCACGCCGGTGCTCTTCAGATAATCGGGCAGCACATGCTCGGGAAAGCCGGGCTGCTTCTGGTCGAGGTTCACCGCCACCAGGTCGAAGTGGATGGGCGCGCGGGCCTTGAGCTTGAGCAGGATGTCGAGCAGTGCATAGCTGTCCTTGCCGCCCGACATGCAGACCATGACCTTGTCGCCCTCTTCGATCATGTTGTAGTGCACGATGGCCTTGCCGACTTCGCGGCACAGGCGTTTTTCGAGCTTGTGCGTTTCGCGCTCGATCTTGAAGTCGGCCGGCGCGCGGGCCGGTTCCGCCACTGCTGCTGCGTCGTTGTCCGCCCAGGCGTTGCTGTCGATGGCATTCATTGCGTTCACCACTGTCCTGTTTCCATGCGGATCGCCACTTCGCAGTCGTCAAAAATTTCGAGCTTGGCGATTTTCACGCGCACACCGCGCACACCGGGCAGCTGCATGAGCCGCTGGGCCAGCTTGCCGATCAGGCTCTCCAGCAGGTTCACGTGCTCGGCCGTGCACTCGTCGATGATGATCTGGCGCACCTTGCGGTAGTCGAGCACATGCGCGATGTCGTCGTCGTGCGGCGCCAGCGGCTGCGCACCCAGGCTCAGCTCGGCATCGACCTGGATGGGCTGGGGCGCGTTCTTTTCGTGCGCGAGGATGCCCAGGTTGGCATCGAAGCGCAGCCCGGTGAGGGTCAGGGTCTGGAGACCAGTGGCTTGGTTCATGGTGTCGGGGCTGAGCATGTGCTCACATCAGGGAAAAGTCGCGCTCGAATTTCATCAGGTGCTGGCCACCATCGACGAGCAGCGTGGTACCGGTGATCGACCGGTTTTCCAGCGCAAACCGTACGGTGGCGGCCACATCGTCGGCGGTGGACGAGCGGCCCAGCGGGCTCAGCGCGTGCAGCCGGGCAAACTTCTCGTCGCTGAGCATGTGGCTGGTGAGCGTGAGGCCGGGCGCCACGCCCACCACGCGTACGCGCGGCGCCAGCGCCAGCGCCAGCATGGTGCCGGCGGCTTCGAGCGCGGCCTTGGAGAGCGTGTAGCTCAGGAAATCGGGGTTCTGGTTCCAGAGCTTCTGGTCCAGCAGGTTGACCACGGCGCCGTGCGCATCGGCATCGCCCGCTGCGGCGCGGTCTCGCAGATGCTGGTGCAGGGCCTGGGCCAGCACGATGGGCGCGCCGGTGTTGCTGCGCAGGTGCTGCTCCAGCGCGGCAAAGCCGAAGGTCTGGGCATCGTCGTGCTCGAACAGCGAGGCGCTGTTGACCACTGCATCCACGCTGCCAAAGTGGTCGATCACCCGGGGCAGCAGGGCGCGCACCGCGGCCTCGTCAGAGAAATCCGCCTCAAACTGGGCGCTGGTACCTGCCAGTTCTGCGCAAGCAGCTGCGGTATCGATAGCGTCCTGGGCCGACGCGCGGTAGTGCACCGCCACTTGCCAGCCGCCTGCCGCCAGCGCCAGCGCAATGCAGCGGCCCAGGCGCCGGGCGGCGCCCGTCACCAGAACCGTGCGCGGTCGGGGAGAAAGAAAAGGGGTGGACATGTGGGGGACAATGCGGGCCGTGACCCAAAGACCCGACAGTTTAACGACCGCCCTGCAAACCCACATCGTCCAGGCCATTGCCGCCGCGGGCGGTTGGATCGGGTTTGACCGCTTCATGGCGCTGGCCCTCTACACCCCGGGCCTGGGCTATTACGCCAACGATTCCACCAAATTCGGCGCCATGCCGCAGTCGGGCAGCGACTTTGTGACCGCCCCCGAGATGACGCCGCTGTTCGGCCAGACGCTGGCCGCGCAGGTGGGCGAGGCGCTGGCGCAGACCGGCACCCACGAGGTCTGGGAGTTCGGCGCGGGCTCGGGCGCACTGGCGCTGCAGCTGCTCGACACGCTGGGCGACCAGGTGCAGCGCTACACCATCGTCGACCTGTCGGGCAGCCTGCGCGCGCGCCAGCAGGCCAGGCTGGTGGCCCATGCGCACAAGCTGCGCTGGGTGGATGCACTGCCCGAACAATTCAGCGGCGTGGTGGTGGGCAACGAGGTGCTCGATGCCATGCCCGTGCAGTTGCTGGCCCGCCACGGCGGGCAGCAGGGCGGGCGGTGGCACGAGCGCGGCGTGGTGGTGGCCGAGGACGGCGGTTTGGCCTGGGCCGACCGCCCCACCGACCTGCGCCCGCCCATCGACATCGACGGCCCGCAGGATTACCTGACCGAGATCCACGCCCAGGGCGAAGCCTTCATCCGCACCCTGGCCGATCGGCTGGAGCGCGGCGCCATCTTCTTGCTGGACTACGGTTTTGGCGAAAGCGAGTACTACCACCCCCAGCGCCACATGGGTACGGTGATGTGCCACCAGGGCCATCTGGCCGACAGCGACCCGCTGGTGGCCGTGGGCCTCAAGGACATCACTGCCCATGTCAACTTCACCGCCATGGCGCTGGCGGCGCAGGAGGCCGGGCTCAACGTGCTCGGCTACACCACGCAGGCACACTTTCTGATCAACTGCGGATTGCTATCGAAAATGGAGCTGCTACCGCAATCAGATCGTGCGCTAGCGACAAAATTGATCATGGAACATGAAATGGGCGAGCTGTTCAAGGTGCTGGCGCTGGGCGTGGGCGAGGCGTGGGAGCCCTTGGGGTTTGCGCACGGCGACCGCTCGCACCGGCTGTGACAAAGGCCTTGCCATGATTCGCTGGCTTATCGTTGTCTTCCTGGCGCTGGTGCTCATCAACGGCCTGTCACCCTGGCTGCAGCGCATGGGGCTGGGGCGGCTGCCGGGGGATTTCCGCTTTCGGCTGTTCGGGCGCGAATGGTTCATTCCGCTGGCCAGCACGGTGCTGCTGAGTTTTGTGCTGAGCCTGGCGGTGAAGTGGCTGTGACGCGCAATCTCGCCGCGCCTTGAAAGCCCCGCCATGACCGAATCCCTGCACATCGTCTGCCCCCACTGCCACACCACCAACCGCATCGCCCGCGACGATCTGGCGGCCGCGCCCGGTTGCGGCAAATGCCACAAGCCCCTGTTCACCGGCCACCCGGTGGCGCTGGACGAAGCGGCGTTCGAGAAACACATCGCGCGCTCGCAGGTGCCGGTGCTGGTGGATTTTTGGGCACCCTGGTGCGGCCCGTGCCGCGCGATGGCACCTGCGTTTGAGCAGGCTGCGCAACAGCTGGAGCCCGGCATGCGGCTGGCCAAGGTGAACACCGAAGAAGCGCAGAGCCTCGCCGCACGCTTCAACATCCGCAGCATCCCCACGCTGGCGCTGTTCGTGAACGGCCGCGAGGTGGCGCGACAGCCCGGCGCTATGGGCGCGGCCGACATCGTGCGCTGGGCGCGTTCGCAGCGCGCCTGACCGCTGGGGCGACGGCCGCGGTGGCAAAGCCGTCCCACGCACTCTGACATTTGCGTAACTGAATTACATGTCCGGTATGATCCGCCCCACATCGCACCGGGGCCGTCATGGGGTGCTGTTGCGGATCGACTTTGTGGACCTGATCAGATGCCGAACACGACCAACGGACTCCTCCGCGCCCGACTGCTCGCTGACGTGGGCGGCACCAACGCCCGCTTCGCCTGGCAGGCCGGGCCGGGCGAGCCCATCACCGATATGCGCGTGCTGCCCAGTGCCGAACACGCCCGCCTGCAGGACGCGATCCACGTCTACCTGAACGACCTGGGCCGCGGCACACCGCACGCGGTGGCGATCGCCATTGCCAACCCGATCACCGGCGACCAGATCCGCATGACCAACCACCACTGGTCGTTTTCGCAGTCGGCGGTGAAGGCCGAGTTCGGCTTCAACACGCTGCGCCTGCTCAACGATTTCACCGCACTGGCGCTGGCGCTGCACGACCTGCCGGCGGCGGAGCTGCGACCGGTGGGCGGTGGCGTGGCCCTGCCGGGTGTGGCGATCGGCCTGGTCGGCGCCGGCACCGGGCTGGGCGTGTCGGGCCTGCTGCCGAACGGATTCGGCGGCTGGGTGCCGCTGGAAGGCGAGGGCGGCCACGTCACGCTGCCGGCGGTGACCGCGCGCGAACGCCTGGTGATGGACGGCCTGGCCCGACGCTACGGCCGTTGTTCGGCCGAGCGCGTGTGTTGCGGTCAAGGCCTGCTCGACACCTATGGTCTGCTCTGCGAGGCAGACGGCGTGGCGCCGGGCGGCGTGGCCAGCGCGGCCGACGTGAGCGAGGCGGCCCTGAACGCCGGCCACCCGCAGGCGCTGGAAGCGCTGCACATCTTCTGCGCCATGCTGGGCTCGGTGGCCGGCAACCTGGCGCTCACGCTGGGTGCGCGCGGCGGGGTCTACATCGGTGGCGGCATCGTGCCGCGGCTGGGCGCCTGGTTCGAGGGCTCGCCGTTTCGCGCGCGTTTCGAGGCCAAGGGCCGGTTCCGCGGCCTGCTGGCCGACATTCCCGTGTGGGTGATCACTTCCCGACAGTCTCCGGCGCTCATGGGCGCTGCGCGCGCGCTGGACGGCTTGAACCTGAAAAACGGCGCTTGACCGATCTTTGGCCCCCTCGGCCGGCGCGGGCCCGAATCACAGGCGTGGCAGCTGTGCCCGCGCCCAGCATGGCGCGAGGCTGTTCAGGCCGTTTCGAGTGGACGCACCTGGAACGCGGGTGCCTTGCCGGCGTGGTCCTGACCGGCGTACACGGTGAGGTGCGGGTAGGGGATCTCGATGCCGGCGGCATCGAAGGCGGCCTTCAGGCGGCGCAGATATTCGCGTTTCACGTTCCACTGCTCCAGAGGCAGGCAACGAAAGCGGCAGCGGATCACCACCGCCGAGTCGGCCCAGCGTTCGACGCCGGCGATCTCCAGGTCGTTCGTGATGCTGGCGCCAAAGGCCGGCTCTTCGCGCATCGTCCGGGCCACCTCGGCCATGACCCGCATCACCTTGTCAACGTTCTCGCGGTAGGCCACGCCGATGTCCATCACCGCGTTGCTGAAGCCGCGCGTCATGTTGATCACGGTGCTGATGTGGCCGTTGGGCACGTAGTGCACGTTGCCGTCGTAGTCGCGCAGCTGCACGTAGCGCAGCGTGATCACCTCCACCATGCCGGCGTGTTCTCCCAGCTTGACCACATCACCCTGACGGATCTGGTTTTCCAGCAGGATGAAGAAGCCGGTGAAAAAATCCTTCACCAGACTCTGGGCACCAAAACCCACCGCAAGACCGACCACGCCAGCCGCCCCCAGGATGGGCGCCACCGACACCCCCAGCTCGGAGAGCACCAGCATGCCGGCGATCACGCTCACCACCACCCCGACCAGGTAGCGGAACACACGCCCCAGGGTTTCGGCGCGCTTGGTCGACTCGCGGTCGTCCATGCGGCTGGCGATGCGTATGCGCAGCGTGCGTATGCCGCGTTGCAGGATGGTGACCAGCAGCCAGGCGGCGATGAGGATGAGGGTCACCCGCATCAGCGTGGTGGCGGCGCTGCCCAGGCCGATCCACCAGCCGGTAGCGAGGTCCAGGATGTTGCCGTTCATGGTTTTTCTCCAGAAGGGGTGTGAAAAAAAGCAGGGCGGTGCCCGCCGCCTGGTGGGCACCGCCCTGAGTCGGTTCAGGCTGCCGAAACGGCGTTGAGTGCGTTCAGGAAGCGCTGGCGCCACCAGTGCACGTCCTGTTCGCGGACGTTTTGCAGCAGCGCCTGGTGGCGCTGCTGGCGTTCTTCCAGCGGCATCTGCAGCGCGCGTTGCATGGTTTCGGCCGTGCGCGTGGTGTCGTAGGGATTCACCAGCAGGGCTTCCCGCATCTGCTCTGCGGCCCCGGCAAAGCGCGACAGCACCAGCACGCCGGGGTCTTCGGGGTCCTGCGCGACGATGAACTCCTTGGCCACCAGGTTCATGCCGTCGCGCAACGGCGTCACCAGCGCCACGCTGGCCGCACGGTACAGGCCGGGAAGACGCTTGCGCGCCACGCTGCGGTGGATGTAACGCACGGGCATCCAGTCGAGTTCGCCGAAGTCGCCATTGACCGACCCGCAGAGACTTTCCAGCTCCTGGCGCAGTGTGGCGTACGCGTTGACCGCCTCGCGGCTGGGCGCGGCGATCTGGATCAGCGTCGCGCTACCCAGGTTTTCCGGGTAGTTCTGCAGCAACTGGCGAAAGGCCTTGATGCGCTGCGGCAGGCCTTTGGAATAATCCATGCGCTCCACCCCCAGCAACAGGCGGCGGCGCGAATATTCGTTGCGCATCTGCTCGTACATGTCGACCGCCTCATGGCTCTGTCCGAGGGCCGTGAATTCGTCCACGTCGATGCCGATCGGGAAGGCTTGCGCCTGCAGGGTCTTGCCGAAGGCCCGGAATTCGTGTTCACCCAGGATGTCGGCCGAGGTTTCGGTGCCCACGTAGCGCGAGAAATGGGACACGTCGGCCTCGCTCTGGAAGCCCACCAGGTCGTAGGCGAACAGCGAGCGCATCAGCCACTCGTGTTCCGGAACGGCGGCCAGCAGCAGGGGCGGGGGCAGGGGGATGTGCAGGAAGAAACCCATGCGCTGCTGGCAGCCCATGTTGCGCAGCTCGGCGGCCAGCGGGATCAGGTGGTAGTCGTGCACCCAGATCACGTCGTCGGGCCGCAGCATCGCCGCCAGCTTGTGCGCGAACATCTGGTTGACGCGCCGGTAGCCGCCGATGAAGCCGGCGTCGAAATCGGCCAGGTCGAGCCGGTAATGGAACACCGGCCAGAGCACGCCGTTGCTGTAGCCCAGGTAGTAGCTGTCGTGGTCCTCACGGCTCAGGTCCACGGTGGCGAGTTGCACCGGGCCGGCGGTCTGCAGATGGACGTCGCCCTCGCCGGGCGTTCCGTCTTCCACGATCTTGCCGCTCCAGCCAAACCAGAGACCGCCCGAGGCCTGCAGTGCCTGGCCGAGCGCCACGGCCAACCCGCCCGAAGCGGTCTTGCGCGGATCGGCGACACGATTGGAGACAACGACGAGACGGCCCATCTAGATCACCGTGTCCCAGGCGGCCGAGAGGCGAACGGCCGCGTTGATGATGCCCACCATGGAATAGGTCTGTGGGAAGTTGCCCCACATCTCGCGCGTTTCGGGATGGGTATCTTCGGACAGCAGGCCCAGCGGGTTGCGGGCGGCCAGCATGGTCTCGAAGATGGCGCGCGCCTCGGCCTTGCGACCAATGCGCGCCAGGGCATCGATGCGCCAGAAGGTGCAGATGTTGAACGCCGTCTCGGGCCTGCCGAAGTCGTCGGCCGCCTCGTAGCGGCGCATGTAGGGGCCGTCGCACAGGCTTTTTTCCATGGCTTCCACCGTGCTCACAAAGCGCGGGTCCTTGGGGTCGATGAGGCCCACCTCGGCCATCAGCAGCACGCTGGCGTCGAGCTCGTGCCCGCCAAAACTCTCGGCAAAGGCCTGGCGTGCTTCGCACCACGACTTGTCGAGAATTTCGGCACGCATGCGGTCTGCATGCTGCTGCCAGTGGCTGGTACGGTCGGCCAACTGCAGGGTTGCGGCGATCTTGGCCAGCCGGTCGCAGGCTGCCCAGCTCATCAGGGCGGACGAGGTGTGTACCCGGGCGCGCGTGCGCAGCTCCCACATGCCTGCATCGGGCTGGCCATACACACGTACCGCGTTCTCACCCACTTGTTCCAGCCGCGTGAACTCGGCCAGGCCCGCACGGTGCAACAGGCGGTGATCGTGGAAGGCCTGGGCCGCGCCCAGCACGATGTTGCCGTACACATCGTGCTGAAAATGCTCGGCCGCCTGGTTGCCCACACGCACCGGGCCCATGCCCCGGTAGCCTGCCAAATGGGGCATAAAACGCTCGGGCAGGTCTTTCTCCAGCCCGATGCCATACAGCGGCTGGATGTGGCCGTCGCCCCCTTCCACCACCACGTTGCTCAGCCAGCGCAGGTAGTCTTCCATGGTGCCCACCTCGGAGATGCTGTTGAGGGCGCGCACCACAAAAAATGCGTCGCGCAGCCAGCAGTAGCGGTAGTCCCAGTTGCGGCCGCTGTGGGCGGACTCGGGGATGCTGGTGGTCATGGCGGCCACGATGGCGCCGGTGTCTTCGTACAGCGACAGCTTGAGCGTGATGGCCGCACGGATCACGGCTTCTTGCCACTCCAGTGGTATGGCCAGGGCGCGGGTCCAGCTGCGCCAGTAGGAGGTAGTCTCCTGCTCGAACAGGCGCGCGGTGTCGGCAATGCCGTCCACCAGTGTTTCGTCGGCCCCCAGCAGAAAGTTGTGCTCCCGCGTGAGCACAAACGCCTGGCCCGACAACACGTGCGAGACCGGTGCATCGGTGGACAGGCGCAGCGTCATGCTTTCGCCCACGTAGCGGATGTGGTTGCTGCCGCGCGTGATCTCGGGTGCGGTCTGGCCCCAGTCGTAGCGCACCTTGAGTGCCACACGAATGCGCGGCGCGCCCTGGATGGGGCGCACCCGGCGCACCAGCGTCATGGGGCGAAAGTAGCGCGAGCGGCTGTAAAAGCGCGGTGCAAAGTCGGTGATCTCGATGCCGTGTCCGGCCTTGTCGAACAGCTGCGTGCGCAGGATCGCGGTGTTGGGCTCGTACCACTGGTCGGCCGAGGCCAGGTCTTCCAGTTCGATGGCGAAGTGGCTGCCTTCGTCACCGGGCTGCAGCAGGGCGTTGAACACCGGGTCGCCATCAAAACGCGGCAGGCAGCACCACACCATGCGGGCGTGGTTGTCGATCAATGCGCTGATGGCGCAGTTGCCGATCATCCCGAGGTTGAGCGAGCCCGCTTGGGGGGCGTTGGCTGCGGTGTTCATCGTTCGCGCTCCAGGGTCGTGCGTGCAGAAGACAGCCAGCCGCGCAGGGCGGCAGATGTCATGCAGCGGTGTTGTGCCATGGTCGGCCCTTCGCCCACCTTGATGCCCCAGCCGCCCAGCGCCTGCACGGCGGCAAAGCCGGCCTCGTCGGTGACGTCATCGCCGATGAAGACGGGTGTGCGCCCCGCAAAAGGGGCCTGGGTCATGAAGTCGGCAATCGCCTGGCCTTTGTGAACGCCACGGGGCTTCACTTCAAAGACGCA
>JANJSZ010000263.1 GCA_024711405.1 Acidovorax sp. | reverse complement strand
GCGTGGCCTACGCCGAGGGCGAGGAAGAGCGCGTGCTGCGCGCCGCGCAGATCGTGGTGGACGAAAAGATCGCCCGCCCCACGCTGATCGGCCGCCCGGCCATCATTGCGCAGCGCATCGAGAAGTTCGGCCTGCGCCTGAAGGAGGGGCAGGACTATGACGTGGTCAACGTCGAGCAGGACCATCGCTACCGCGACTTCTGGCAGACCTACCACCGCATGACCGAGCGCAAGGGCATCACCGCACCGATCGCCAAGATCGAGATGCGCCGCCGCCTGACCCTCATTGGCGCCATGCTGCTGCACAAGGGCGAGGTCGACGGGCTGATCACCGGCACCTGGGGCCAGACGGCACACCACCTGCAGTACATCGACCAGGTGATCGGCAAGCGCGCGGGGGTCAACACCTACGCGTGCATGAACGGCCTGCTGCTGCCCGACCGCCAGGTGTTCCTCATCGACACACATGTGAACTACGACCCCACGGCCGAGCAGCTGGCCGAGATCACCATCATGGCGGCCGAGGAAATGATGCGCTTTGGCATCAAGCCCAAGGCCGCGCTGCTGTCGCATTCCAACTTTGGCTCCAGCAACCAACCCAGTGCCGTGAAGATGCGCCAGACGCTGGAGCTCTTGCGCGTGCAGGCGCCCTGGCTGGAAGTGGACGGTGAAATGCACGGCGACGTGGCCCTGGACGGCAAGGCGCGTGCCGCGCTCATGCCCCACAGCAGCCTGGCGGGCGATGCCAACCTGCTGGTGCTGCCCAACATCGACGCCGCCAACATCTCCTACAACCTGCTCAAGACGGCAGCGGGTGGCAACATTGCCATCGGCCCGGTGCTGCTGGGGGCCGCACAGCCGGTGCACATCCTCACACCCAGCACCACCGTACGGCGCCTGGTGAATATGACAGCCATCACCGTGGCCGACGCCAGCGCAGCACGGTAAGCCTTCAACAAACAGCGTGCACTAACTTTTGTGCACCCCAAAACCCCCGGCGCCTGCCCAATCTTTGTGCAGGCGCTTGCTTTTTGGGGGGCTTTGAGCGACACTAGCCCGTTGAAATTTCGGGTTAACCCGTAGTTTCTGAAAGGTGTCGTTGATGCTCAAGGCTGTAGCCACCCAAGTGCGAAAAGCAGGGGTTTTATGTGTTGTGGGTGTTGCGTTGGTCCTGGGTCCGGTTGCCGGGCACGCCCGTCAACCCCCGTCCACCGACGGTTCCATTGCTTCCATCGCCGTGGCAGATCTGCCCTCCCAGGGCCGATCGACCTATGCCCTGATTCACCAGGGCGGTCCTTTTCCTTTCGACAAGGACGGCACGGTTTTTGGCAATCGTGAACGGATATTGCCGGCCCACCAGCGTGGCTATTACCGTGAATACACCGTCAAAACACCTGGCGCCCGCAATCGGGGCGCCCGGCGCATCGTGTGTGGTGGCAAGCCCCGGGTACCGGATGCCTGTTATTACACCAGCGACCACTACGCCAGTTTTCGCAGGATTGTTGAATGATGCCTGATGGGTTGTCCGCCCGCCCTTGCCGGGGCGGTGGGCAGCAGGCCCCCTTGTTTTCCCGACCCGAATCCCGCATCCTGCGGCTTTGTGGTCAGCCAGAAGTTTTTGGACCTTATAAAGAAAGAGCAACGGAGATGCAGACGCCCCTTCGTAAAGACCTGGAAACGCCACTGCGTGGCGTGCGCACCAACATCGTGCAATCCATTCGCGCTTTTCGCGTGCAGGATCTGCAAGATGCCGCGGGTTCCCTGGGTCACCATTTTCTGTATGCCAACCTGGCCCACGCCCAGTCCAAACAGGATGTGCTGGACCTGATTGCCGCGCAGTTCACTTTTCCGTCGCACTTCGGCAAGAATTTCGATGCGCTCTACGACTGCATGACCGATCCGCTGCACAAGTCGGGGCCGCAACCGGGCTTCATCGTCGTGCTCGAACAGATTCCGGCCACGGGCAAGTTCGACAAGGAAGCACGGGAGCAGCTGCTCGATATCTTCCGCGATGCGGCAGATTTCTGGGGTGACCGCAAGATTCCCTTCCGCTGTTTCTATTCTTTTCTGTAGCCCGTTCTGCAACCACCAGCCAAGCAGAACGGGCGAACGAGGCTAAGGAAACGCCAGCGGTCCAGGGCATCGCCATCGACCCGGAAACCACCGAAAAGATGCCGACCGACAAACTGGTCGACATCTCGCCCCTGGCACTGCGCATGAGCAGCCCCTTCAACGCGGGCTACTGGCTGACAGCCGCCTGAGCGCAGGCCCACAAGCCACCCGCAAAAAAACCCGTTTCTGACGGGTTTTTTCATAGAAAAGGGCTCTAGCGCTTACACACCAAGCACCAGACGCTATGCTTTTTGATCCAACGCAAGGGCCAGCGCCACATACTCCGGCACTGGCACTTCCTCGGCGCGGCGCTGGGTATCGAAAGCGCCGGCAAAGCCCCGGCCTTCGAGCCAGCGGCCCAGGGTGTGGCGCAGCAATTTGCGGCGCTGGCTGAAGGCCACCTGGACCAGCTCGGACAGCAGCGCCGGGCGTACCGCTGCCGGTGCGGCGTGGGGCACCATACGCACCACCGCGCTATCCACGCGCGGCGGTGGATCGAAGCTTTCGGGCGGCACGAACAGCACGTTCTCCATGGCATAGCGCCACTGCAGCATCACCGAGAGCCGCCCGTAGTCCGACGTGGCGGGCGACGCCACCATCCGGTCTATCACCTCTTTTTGCAGCATGAAATGCTGGTCTTCGATCGCCTGCACATGCTCGAGCAGATGGAACAGGATGGGCGTGGAGATGTTGTAAGGCAGGTTGCCGACCACCCGGATCTTGGGAACACCCAGCTGCTGCGCCAATTGCGTGAAATCGACTTTCAGCACGTCGGACTCGATGACATCGAGCTGTCCGTGCAGCCGCAGCCGCAAGGCCAGGTCCCGGTCCAGCTCGATCACCGTCAGGCGCCCCAGGCGCTCCACCAGGGGTTGGGTCAGCGCGGCCAGGCCAGGGCCGATTTCCACCATGGGCTGGCCCGGCAGCGGTGCGATGGCGCTGACGATGGCCTCGATGATGCCGCCGTCGGACAGGAAATGCTGGCCGAAGCGCTTGCGGGGAATATGTTTCATGCAGCGGCCATCTTCACTGCGGCGCTTCGCGGTATTCGACGTAGGCGCGGCCCCGCAACTCCTGCAGCCAGTTGGTGAAGGCCTCCTCGACCTTCTTCTCGCGCACCGTGTCGCGGGCCATGTCGCGCTGCTCGCGCTGGGTGAGCTTGGCCTCGCGGCGCGCCACCAGCTGGATCAGGTGCACGCCAAAACGCGACACCAGGGGCTCGCTGACCTCGCCGGGCTTGAGTGCACCCATGGCCTGCTCGAATTCGGGCACGTAGCGGCCCGGATTGGCCCAGCCCAGATCGCCGCCCTGCTTGGCGCTGCCGTCCTGCGAATGCTCGCGCGCCAGCTCGGCAAAGTCTGCCCGGCCCGCCACGATGCGACGCCGGTAATCGGCCAGCCGCGCTGCGGCGGCGCTTTCTGTCAGCTGGGGGCCGGTGCGCAGCAGGATATGGCGCGCATGGCTCTGGATCACCAGGGTGGAGACACCGCCGGTGGACTTGTCGGCCATCTTGAGCACATGAAAACCCGCCCCGGAACGCACGGGCCCGGCAATGCCCCCCACGGGCAGCTGCGCCGTGGCACTGACAAACAGCTCGGGATACCGGTCGGCCGGGCGCAGGCCCAGCAGACCACCCGCCGTCTTGGCTTCGGGGGCGTCCGAGAACTCTCTGGCCACGGCCGCAAAGTCCTCGCCGGCGCGCACCTTGTCGGCGGCGCGCTGGGCGCGGGCCTGGCGCTCGGCAACCTGGTCCGGGCTGGCATTCTCGGGCACCCGCACCAGGATATGGCCCAGGTTGATTTCGACCTTGGAGGCATCCGCACTCGATTGCTGTTCGCGCAGGTACTGGTCCACGTCGAGATCGCTCACGCGCACCCGGGACTGCACATCGCGCTCGCGCAGGCGTTGCAGCAGCAGCTGGTTGCGCAGCTCTTCACGAAAGCGCTCCTTGCTGATGCCGTCGGCAGCCAGCCGGCGGTGCATCTCCGCCACGCTGACGCTGTTTTGCTTGGCCACGCTCTCCTCGGCCTGGCCCACGGCAAAGTCATCCACGCGCATGCCGGCTTCACGGGCCAGCTGCAGCTGGATCTTTTCCACGATCAGGCGCTCCAGCACCTCGCGGGCCAGTGCCTCGCGGGGCGGCAGCTTGCCGCCCTGCTGGGCCATCTGCTGTGCGACGCGTTCCGCCCGGGACCGCACCTCGTTGTTGGTGACAGGTTCCGAATTGACCACCGCCACGATGAAATCGGCCTGCCGCAGCGCGGTGCCCGCACCGGGAGCGGGCAAGGTGAAGGAAGGTGCCGCAGGCGAAGTGCGCGAGAGGCCCGCTCCCGCAGCCCCCGACGGGCGCAAGCCCTGCGCCGCAGCGCCATGGGTCACGAAAGATGCCAGGCACGCCAGGCCCAAAGCAATTGCACGGTGGTTCATGGTGTCAGGTTAGTCATAGTTGCTGAAGCGGCTGGGGGTGCTGACCTGATCGCGCAGGTATTGGTAACGCGGCACATTCCGTTTCAGGGTGTCGAGGGGGTTGGTGCCCAGACTCAGACGCGAGAAACCGACGAATTCGATCTGGAACAGCAGCCGCGTGTTGGCGGTCGTCACACTGCTTTGCAGGCGCTCCAGCACCACCCGGCCAATCCAGCAGCAGCTGTCGTATTCGAAGCCCACCACGGTGTCGACCAGCTTGCGGTCCCGCAGGCTGTAGTTGAGGCGGCCCACGGTGTACCAGCGGCCGCCGTCCTGGCCCTTGGCGCGCTCCGGGCCGCTGCCCGCAGCTTGCCCGCCCCACAAGGCCGCCAGCGGCCACTGCCAGCCCACGTCGATCTGCTCGCTGGTGCCGCGCTGCAGGCGATAGACCGCGTTGATGGTGCGGAAGTTGCCCGGACTGTAGCGCGCGCCCACGGTGGAACGGATGGAGCGCCCCGTCTTGGGGTTGTATTGCACGGTGGAGTCAAAGCCCCACTGCGGTGTCCAGTTGATGCCGGCTCCGAGCAGCACATCGGACAGGCGTTCGCTGATGGGCGTGTTGTCCAGGGTCACGTTCTGGTCGGAGAAGCGCAGGCGCTGGGCGATGCCCAGGCGCAAGGCCTCGGCGCCGGTATTGGGATCCAGGAAGCGCGTCGTCACGCCCATGGTCAACAGGTTGTTGTCTGCCAGGCGGTCATTGCCGCCATAAGAGTTTTCGGTGTAGATGGAGCCGAAGTTGAAGTCGGTGGCCGCCGTGTCGTACAGCGGCAGGTAGCGCTGGTCGCGATAGGGCGTGTAGGTGTAGAACGCGCGCGGCTCCAGCGTCTGCGTGAAGGCGCGGCCCAGCAGGCGCGCGTCGCGCTCGAACACCAGCCCGCTGTCCAGGCTGAAGGTGGGCAGGGCGCGGCTGGCCGAGCTTTGGCCATTTCTCAGCGGGTTGTCGAACTGGTATTGCGTGGCATGCAGTTGCAGCTTGGGGATGACGAAGCCCCCCGGCGCCAGAAACGGGCGGCTCAGCTGCGCCTGCACAAAGCTGCGCTGGCCATCGGCCGGGTGGGGCAGCGCCCGGTCCGCCTCGAAGCGCGTGGTGTCGGCCACCATGTTGAAATCCAGGCCCCGGTCCAGGTCCTGGGGGGTGTAGCGCCACAGCAGCTGGGGCATGAGGTTGTAGGGCGGCACGATGGGCGAGGCCACATCCTGCAGGGCCTGCCACTTCAGGGTGCGCACCTGGGCCGACATGTCGCCGGCAGCCCATGACAGGGTGGCATCGCTGGGCAACAGGCGCTCGCGCAGTGGCAGCGGGCCCCGGCGGAAATCGCGCCAGTAGTTGTCGTCGCTCACCCGGTTGAGGTTGATGTTCAGGCCCACACCGCCCACGGGGGTGCTGATCTGCCCCTGGTGCTGCGCCGAATAGCCCCAGCGCATGCGGTCGCGCTGGCTGTCCGTGGGCATCAGGTTGATGTCCACCTGGCCGTGGTAGTCGCTTTCCAGATACCGGAACTCCCCCCCGACCTCGACGCCGCGCTTGGCCAGGAGAGCGCCGCGCAGCGTGGCATCGCGGTTGGGGGCGATGTTCCAGTAGTAAGGCTGCATGTATTCGAGGCCATTGCGGCTGTCCAGGCCCACCGTGGGCGGCAGCAGCCCGGACTTGCGCTTGTCCGACAGCGGAAAGCTGATGTGCGGAATGGGCAGTATCGGCACGCCCTTGAACTCCAGCACGGCGCCCTCGGCAGTTCCGACCTCTTCGGCCGTGTCCAGGTGGATGCTCTTGGCGCGCAGCACCCAGTCGGGCTCCCAGCTGGCCGAGTCGTCTTTCTGGCAAGTGGTGTAAGTGGCGGTGTGCACCACGGTGCGGTCGCGGTCCAGGAAATCCACGCGCGTGGAATCGCCATGGGCGCCGGTGCTGAGAAAGCGGTAACGCGCGTCACTGAAGAAGCCCTGGAACGCGTCCACGCGCAGCTCCAGCGCCGAGCCGTCATAGGTGTTGCCGGCCCGGTTGATGCGCACGCTCCCCTGCGCCTGGGCCAGGTCGTCGGCCACGGTGTACTCCAGGCGATCGGCATGGATCACGGTATCCCCGCGGCGCAGCTCGGCATGGCCGTCGATGGTGGCCTTCACATCGGGCTGACCGGTGATGCGGTCGCCCGACACAAACACCGGCAGCTGGGGGCGCAGGTCCCCCGGCAGGGTCTCCTGCAGTTGCGGGCTGCGGCGCAGCGGCGGGGCATCCCAGGCACTGGGGGCATCGGCCTGCGCCAAAGCAGCCTGCGGCAGGCCGCACCAGGCCAGCGCCACGGCACAGGCCAGAGGGTGCAGCCCCGGCCGACGGGCCCGCGCAGCGGCTTGCCGCACCGGCCGGGAAAGGGGTTGGGGGTTCTGCACTAAGGAGGGCGGGCGGCGGGGCACGTCGGGCAATATGGACAAGGCTTGAAAAACGGCCCGCGCCAGGCAGGGCGGGTTTGTAAAATGGGATTATCCATGAGCCACCCCTCTTCCCCCCCAACGCCCCTTGCCGCGGCATCGCCCGCCCTCGCCAACCCGGCCAGCCTCGTCAGCTGGCCCGATGCGGCCCGGCAGGCAGCGTTCGCGCAGTGGCTCGCACCGCTGGTCCCCACCCACCAGCTGCTGCCCGCCAGCCTGCGCCCGGCATCGGCCGACGCCAGCTTTCGGCGCTACCTGCGCATCGACAGCGCCGCCGGCGCCAGCTGCATCGTGATGGACGCCCCGCCCGACAAGGAAAACTGCCGCCCCTTCGTGCAGGTGCAGGGCCTGATGGCCGCCGCCGGCCTGAACGTGCCGCAGATCCTGGCGTGGGACGCGCCCGGCGGTTTCATGCTGCTCAGCGATCTGGGCAGCACCACGCTGATCGAGCGGCTGCGGCCCGAAAACCCCCAGGCCGCCTACGGCTGGTACCAGCAGGCCACCGACGTGCTGCTCGACTGGCAGAAGGCCTCCAGGCCCGGCGTGCTGCCGGCCTATGACGAAGCGCTGCTGCGCCGCGAGCTGGCGCTGTTTCCCGACTGGTATCTGGCCCGGCACCGCGGCGTCACGCTCGATGACAGACAGCAGGCAACGCTGCAAAGCGCCTTCGATGCCATCGTGGCCCACAACCTGGCCGCCCCGCAGGTCTATGTGCACCGCGACTTCATGACCCGGAATCTGATGGCGCCCCTGCAGGAAGGCGGCCCTCTGGGCGTGCTGGATTTCCAGGACGCCGTCCACGGCCCCATCACCTACGACATCGCCAGCCTGCTGCGCGACGCCTTCTTCAGCTGGTAAGATGATTTCGTATTCGACATTACCGTGGGTTACTGGGAGATGGCGCGCAAGGCCGGTCTGTTGGGCGCCACCAGCGCCAGCGGCTGGGGCGATGACTTCGGCGAGTTCTACCGCGCCGTGGAGTGGATGGGCCTGCAGCGCCACCTCAAGGTGGCCGGCATCTTTGCGCGCCTGACCCTGCGCGACGGCAAGCCCCGGTACCTGGCCGACGCGCCGCGCTTCATGGGCTATATCCGCGCCACGGCCAACCGCTACCGGCAATTGGGGCCGCTGCTCAAGATGCTGGACCAGATCGAAGGCACCGAACCCGTGACAGGCTTCGCCTACGGCCGGATGTGACGGGCCGCATCGCCCACCTGAAGTTCCAAGAGAAACATGGCTCTAGCGCTATTCAAAAAGCATCTACAGCTATTAAATAAGTAGCATATGCCCCGTTTCCACTGCCCGGCCCCCCTGGCCACCGGCGCCGAAATCGACCTGCCCCCGGGCGCCGCGCGCCATGTGCAGGTGCTGCGCCTGCAGCCGGGCGACGGCATCACGCTGTTCCATGGCGGCCAGAGCGCGGACGACCCCGGCGGCGAATTCGACGCCACCGTGCTGCGCATGGGCCGCAGCGATGTGCGCGTGCTGGTCGGCACCCACCACGCCATCGAACGCGAGGCGCCGCGCGCCGTGCACCTGCTGGCCGGCATCACCGCCAACGAGCGCATGGACTGGCTGGTGGAAAAGGCCACCGAACTGGGCGTGGCCAGCATCACGCCGCTGGTGGCCGAGCGCAGCGTGCTCAAGCTCAAGGGCGAGCGCGCCGACAAAAAACTGGCCCACTGGCAGGCCGTGGCCGTGGCCGCCTGCGAGCAGTGCGGGCGCAACCGCGTGCCCATGGTGCATGGCGCGGTGGACCTGGCCGGCTGGCTGCGCGCCCACCCGCCAGCGCCCGCGCAGGGCGCGCGCCTGCTGCTGTCGCTGCGCGCCGGCACCGGGCCGCTGCATGCCACCGCCGCTGCGGGTGCGGTGGTATTCCTGTCGGGCCCCGAAGGGGGCCTGAGCGCCACCGAAGAAGACCTGGCCCTCGCGCAGGGTTTCGCGCCCGTCACCCTGGGGCCACGCGTGCTGCGTGCCGAAACCGCGCCGCTGGCGGCCCTGGCCGCGCTCACGCTGGCGTAACGCTGGCCTGACCGCCCGGTACCGGGGTTCAGGCGCTCAGATGGGGCGGCGCACGCAACTGCTCGGGCGTGGTGAAGTAAGCCGCCGCATCCCCCAGACCGGCGCGCGCCCGGGCCAGCTCGTGCCGCGCCACGGTGCGCAGGTGCACCTCGTCGGGCCCGTCCATCAGGCGCAGGGCACGGCCCCAGGTCCAGAAGGCCGCCAACGGCGTGTCGGGCGACAGGCCCATGGCGCCGAAGATCTGCATGGCGCGGTCCACCACGCGCTGCTGCAGGCGCGCGGCCACCACCTTGATGGCGGCCACCTGGGCGCGGGTCTGCTGCACGTCCGCAGCGCTGCCCTGGTCCAGCAGCCAGGCGGCGTGCAGCACCAGCAGGCGCGCCTGGTCGATCTCGATGCGCGACTCGGCCAGCCACTCCTGCACATTGGCCTGCTCGGCCAGCGGCTTGCCAAAGGCCGTGCGCTCCAGCGCCCGCCCGGTGGCCAGTTGCAGCGCCAGCTCGCACTGGCCGATGGTGCGCATGCAGTGGTGCACGCGGCCGGGCCCCAGGCGCGCCTGGGCCATGGCAAAGCCGGCGCCCCAGTCGCCCAGCAGGTGGTCGGCCGGCACGCGCACGCCCTGCAGCACGATCTCGCAATGCCCCTCGGGGGCGTGGTGGTGCAACACGGGGATGTTGCGCACGATCTGCACGCCCGGCGCATCGGCTGGCACCAGCACCATGCTGTGGCGCTGGTGGCTGTCGGCCGCATCGGCATCGGCATCGGCATTGCGGCACAGCACGATGAGCAGTTGGCAGTGCGGGTGCGCCGCACCGGTGATGAACCACTTGCGGCCGTTCAGCACCAGGTCGTCCCCCTCGCGCCGCACCGTGGTCTGCAGGTTGGTGGGGTCGGACGAGGCCACATCGGGCTCGCTCATGGCAAAGGCCGAACGCATCTGGCCGTCGAGCAGCGGCACCAGCCACGCGGCGCGCTGCGCGGGCATGGCAAACCGGTGCAGCAATTCGACGTTGCCGGTGTCGGGCGCGTGGCAGTTGAAGACCTCCGGGGCCCAGGGCAGGCGGCCCATGGTTTCGGCCAGTGGCGCGTAGTCGAGGTTGGACAGGCGCGTGCCCGGCTCGTCATCGCGCAACGTGGGCAAGAACAGGTTCCACAGCCCCTCCTCGCGCGCCAGGGCCTTGAGGTCTTCCACAAACGGCGGCGGGTAGTCGCCCGCCTGCACGGCCGCATGCCAGGCCGCGTTGTAGGGCAGCAGGTAGCGGTCCATGAAGGCCCGCAGGCGATCATGCAGTTGCCGGGCCAGGGGGGAAGGTGCGAAGTCCATGCCGGCATTGTGAAAACACCGCCGGTGCGCGTCAAAACGCAGGCGACAGGGGCCTTGATGCACATCAGCGGCAGCAAGCTTGCGGGCCTGAGCGTTACCCAATTCGCTTCTATTTTGATAGCTATCAGCGTTTATTCAACAAGCGCTAGAGGCCTGTTTTGCTCCAACCCTCCCACGGCACGGGTACCATCGCCCCATGAGCACCCATTACGAAACCCTGCAGCAAGCCGACACCTACCGCGAGGCTTTCGCGGTGGAGCCCCCCGAGGCCCTGGGCGAACGCCACCTGTGGCCGCGCAAGCCGGGCTTCTTCATCGTGCATGCGGCCACTGCGACGGCACTGGCGCAAGCACCGGGCGCGGCGCCCGAGACGCCCACCGATGCCAGCGCCGCCACCACCCGCATGCTGGTGCCCGCACAGTGGGGCCTGGTGCCGCACTGGGTCAAGTCGGCGTCGGATGCGAAGCTGCGCGCGCCCAAGCTGGTCAACGCCAAGTCCGACCTGGCCTCCACCGGCACGGCGTTTCGCGATGCCTGGCTGAACGGCCAGCGCTGCATCGTGCCCATGGCCGCGTTCTATGAAGACGACCTGCGCAGCGGCAAGGCCGTGCCCACCCGGGTTGCCCGCGTGGACGGCAAGCCGATGGGCGTGGCGGGCCTGTGGGCGCGCTGGCAGGGCGCC
The DNA here is from genome assembly GCA_024711405.1 of Acidovorax sp. Classification (GTDB taxonomy): domain Bacteria; phylum Pseudomonadota; class Gammaproteobacteria; order Burkholderiales; family Burkholderiaceae_C; genus Acidovorax. The sequence continues at coordinate 14,591 of JANJSZ010000263.1, read as the reverse complement.
GATGGCGAAGTGATCATCAGCTATTGCCTGCTCACGGTGAACGCCAACAACCACGCCCTGCTGCACCGCTACGGCCAGCCGGGCAGCGAAAAAAGCATGCCCGCCATCCTGAACGAAGGCGCCTACGACGCCTGGCTCACGGCCCGGCCCGACAAGGCCAAGGAGTTCATGCGCCAGTACGCGGCGCAGTCGCTGCTGGCCAACCCGGTGGAAAAGAAAGCCGACAAGGTGCCCCAGGGCTGGCTGGGCTGATGCCCCTCTGCTGGCGGCCTGAGCGCCGCTCAGCCGCCAGGGCCGGCCGGCACAGGCAGCGCGCCCGCCCAGCCCGCGCCCACGGCCTGGTACAGCGTGGCACTGCCCAGCAGGCGCCGCACCTGGGCCGCCACCAGGTCGGTGCGGATCTGCTGCGCCTGCTGCTGGGCACTGAGCAGCTGCAGATAGCTGGCAGAACCCAGTGCGTACTGCCGCTGCATCGACTGCAGACTGCCCTGCGCGGCGGCATCGGCACCGACCTGCGCGGCCAGCGCCTGGGCGTCGGTATCCAGCGCGTGCAAGGCATCGGCCACGCTGCGCAAGGCCTCCAGCACCACGCCCTGGTAGTTGGCGGCGGCGGCATCCAGCGCCGCCAAAGCCGCGCGCTTTTCGGCCGGCAGCGCGGGGTTGAACAAGGGCTGCGTGATCTGGCCGATCAGGCTCCACACGGCGGCGCCGCCGCCAAACAAGGCGTCCGTGGTCAGCGCCTGCGATCCCAGGCTGGCGCTGAGGTTGATTTGCGGGTACAGGCGTGCCACGGCCACACCGTAATCGGCGGTGGCCGCATGCAGCAGCGCCTGCGCGCCCTGGATGTCGGGGCGCTGGCGCACCCACCCGGAGGGAATGGCCTGGGGCAGATCGGTCGGCAGTGTGAAATCGTCCAGCGTGAACCGGGGCAGCCCCTGCGCCGTGGGCTCGCGCCCGGCCAGCGTGGCCAGCAGGTGGCTGCTTTGCTGGTGCTGCTGGCGCAGCAGCGGCACGCTGGCGCGCGTTTGCTCCACCTGCGCCTGCAGCGCCAGCACCTCGCTGTGCGCGGCCTGGCCCAGGCGCAGGCGTTCGCCGGCCAGGTGCAGCTGCTCGTCTTGCAGTTGCACGATGGCCTGCAGCGCCTCGATCTGCGCCGCCAGCCGTGCCTGCGTGATGGCGGTGCCGACGACGCTGGCCGCCAGGTTCAGCCGCGCGCCTTCGAGCTGGTAGCGCCGGTAGTCGGTGCGGGCGCCCAGGGCCTCCAGGGCGCGCCGGTTGCCGCCGGCCAGGTCGAGCGTGTAGCGCACACCGAGGCTGGCGCTGGTCTGGCCAAAGCTGCGCCCTTCGCCCGGCAGGCCTTGCGCGCTGGGCGAGATGCGCTGGCGCTGGGCGCCCGCGCTGGCATCGACGCGGGGCAGTTGCGTGGCGCCGGCCTGCGCCGCCTGCATCTCTTGCGCCTGGCGCAGCGTGGCCTCGGCGGCGGCCAGCGTGGGGCTGGCGGCCAGCGCCTGGTCGATCAGCTGGTTCAAGGGGGGCGAGCCCAACTGGTGCCACCACGGTGCGGCCAGGTCAATGGCGGCCGCCGGGTGCGGTGCGGGCCCCTGCGCGGAAATCTGCACGCTGTCGGGCGCGGCCGGCGGGCGAAAGTCGGGCCCGGTGGTGCAGCCGGCCAGCAGCGCCGCACAGGTGGCAGCAGCCAGCGCAAGCCGGGCATGGGCGCTGCGCTGCAGGGGGTGGGGCATGGCGTTTCCTTGTGGAGGGTTATGCAAGACTGCGGCCTTCGCCCGCTTCCTCGTGCGTCACGCCGTCGCGGATGTGGTAAATCCGCCGGAAGGTGGGGATGATCTTTTCGTCGTGCGTGACCACGATGACGGCGGTTTCGAACCGGCGCGCCATGTCGTTGAGGATGCGGATCACGGCCAGGGCGCGCGCGCTGTCCAGGGGCGCGGTGGGCTCGTCGGCCAGGATGACGGGCGGGCGGTTGACCAGGCCGCGGGCAATCGAGATACGCTGCTGCTCGCCGCCCGAAAGCTGGGCCGGCATGGCGCGCGCGCGGTGCTGCACATCGAGCGCGGTGAGCAATTCGAGCGCCCGCGCGCGGGCCTGGGCGTTGGGCACGCCGGCCAGCATGGGCAGCAAGGCGACGTTGTCGGTGGCGTCCAGAAACGGAATCAGGTAGGGCGCCTGGAAGACGAAGCCGATCTTGTCGCGCCGCAGCGCGCGCAGGTCGCGCACCTGCCAGCCGTTGTCGTAGATCACCTCGTCGCCCAGCACCATGCGCCCGGCGGTGGGGTCGATGACGGCGCCCAGGCACTTGAGCAACGTGCTCTTGCCCGAGCCCGACGGCCCCACCAGCCCGACCACTTCGCCGGGGCTGACCTGCAGGTTGACGTCTTTGAGGGCGTGCACGGCGGTATCGCCCTTGCCGAAGCTTTTGCTCAGGCCTTCCACGCGGATTCCTTTGGCGCTCATGGCATCACCCTCCTATCAGCCTATGGCCTGCGCCGGGTCCACCCGCAGCGCCATGCGGATGGCGACCACGCTGGCGATCACGCAGATGCCCAGCACGGCGAAGAAGCCGGCCACCGAATCCATGGGCATGAGCAGCACGTACTTGGGAAAGAAGGGCGCGGCGAACGTGGCCGAGATCTTGCCCACCACGAAGCCGATCACCCCCAGTGCCAGCGCCTGCTGCAGGATCATGGCGGCGATGGTGCGGTTGCGCGTGCCAATGAGCTTGAGCACGGCGATCTCGCGGATCTTGTCCATCGTGAGCGAATAGATGATGAAGGCCACGATGGCGGCGCTGACCACCGCCAGGATGGCCAGGAACATGCCGATCTGCCGCGCCGACGTGGCGATCAGCTTGCTGACCAGGATTTCTTCCATCTGCGGGCGCGTGTAGGCCGTAAGCCGCTTCCAGCGCTGGATGGCCTGGGCCACCTCCTGCGGGGCGACGCCGGGCTGCACGGTCACCAGCACGGCGTTGACGAAGGCATTGGTGCTTTGCGAGGCGATCACGGCATCGAGCAGGCCGGGCACCGCCGGGCGGTTGAAGGCCGGGTTGGCCTCGGTGCGGCGGCGGCTGTGCCAGATGGCGTCGTTGTCCTTGAGGAACTGCGCCTCTTGCGCATCCTTGAGCGGTATGAACACCATCGGGTCGCCGCTGGAGGACACCATGCGGCGCGTCAGCCCGACCACGGTGTAGTGGTTGCGCCGCACCGTCAGGCGCTCACCCAGCTGGAAACCGGCCGCCACGTCGGCCACGGCTTCGTAATGGCCGCGCGTGACCTGGCGCCCGTCCACCAGGTGCGGCGGCCAGCCCGGCGTGGCGCCCGCCGGGCCTGGCGCAATACCCACCACCATGGCGCGCACATCGCTGCTGCCCTTGCGCACCTGCGTGGTGAGGTAGGTGACGTTGGCGGCCTGGGCCACGCCGGGCATCGCCAGGATGCCGCGGTACAGGTCGTCCTGCAGGCTGGACGATTCGGCATAAGGCCCGAGCGTGTCTTTCTGCACCACCCAGATGTCGGCGCGGCTGTTGTCGAGCAGCGCCTTGCCGTCGTCCACCATGCCGCGGTACACCCCGGCCATGGTCAGCGTCACACCGATCAGCAGGCCCAGGCCCACGCCGGTGGAGACAAACTTGCCCCAGGCATGCAGGATGTCGCGGCCGGACAGGCTGATCATGGCGCGCCCTTGGCTGCCCCCTGGGCCGCGCCTGGGGCCAGGTGCTCCACCACCCGGATGCGGCTGCGCTCGGTCAGGGGTTTTTCGCTGTAGACGACCACCTGGTCGCCCTCGTCCAGCCCCTGCAGCACCTGCACATGGCCGTCGAGATCGGCGCTGCCCAATTGCACTGGCGCGAATTGCAGCTGGCCATCGACCCAGCGCCACACGCCGGTCTGGCCGCCCACGCGCTGCACGGCGGCATTGGGCAGCACGGGTTGCGCCGCCAGCGCGGGCAGGGCTATGGTCACTTCGGCCAGTTCCCCGAGCGGCGGCAAGGGCGAGGGCAAGGCCTCGAACACCACCTTGGCCAGCGTTTCCTCGGTCACGGCGTCGGCCAGCGGCTCGACGCGCAGCACCCGTCCCGCCAGCGCCTGGCCCGCGCGCGAGCGCAGCACCACATGGGCCGGCAGGCCGGCCTTCAGGCCGTGCGCGTTGATCTGGTCCAGGCGCACGTTGATCCACAGGCTGGCCGGATCCACCACCTCCACCACCGCCTGGCCCGCCACCACGGTGGTGCCGGGGTCGGCGAAGCGCAGCGTCACCAGGCCCGCGGCGGGCGCCACCAGGCGCAGATGGCGCCACTGCGTGCCGATGGCGGCGCGCTCGGCACGCACGCGCACCGCTTCGGCCTGCGCGGCGGCCACGGCGGCATCGGCCACCTGCAGCTCCTGCTGCTTGGCGGCGGCCAGTTCTTCGCTGGTCGAGCGCACGGCCAGCAATTGCGCATACCGCGTGGCCTGGGCCTGCGCATGGGCCTGGCGTGCCTGGGCCTCGCGCAGGCTGGCCTGCACGCGCCGCAGTGCGGCCTCCTGGGCCTGCAGGCGGTCTTGCAGATCGACCGCATCCATCTCGCCCAGCACCTGGCCTGCCTGGACAGAGTCGCCCACGTCCACATCCAGCCGCTGGATGCGCCCGGCCACCGTGGGGCCGATTTTGGTGGTGGTGCGGGCGCCGATGGTGCCCACGCCAAACAGCGCCGGCGTGAGGGCCTTGCGCTCGACCTGGGCCAGCGTGACCGCCACCGGCGCCAGCGGACCCGAGCGCAGCACCACATAGACGAACAGCGCCAGCAGGGGCACCACCACGGCCAGCAGCGCCAGCGTGCGGCCTTGCAGAGGGAATTTTTTCATCGCCGGGCCGCCCCAAGATGAAAAGCGGCCCCCTCGGGGGGAAGCGACCACACGAAGTGGGGAGCGTGGGGGTCATATTTCATCATGTGCTTTCGCTGGCGTGCGCAATGCCGCGCTGGTAGATGGCAAAAACCCGGGGGGCATCGCTGCGCATGCGCTGCATGTCGCCCGTGATCAGCGACTGCATCACCAGGCCCTGGATGGTGCCGATGAACAGCGTGGCCGCCGCCGGTACATCGAGGCCCGCACGCACCTCGCCCTGCGCCTGGCCTTGCGCGATGAGGCCCTGCAGGCGCTTGCCATAGCTGGTGATGAGCGTCTGCACCATCTGCTTGGGGAGCGTATCGCCCGCGCGCTGCAGTTCGCCGAAGATGATGCGCGGCGCGCCCGGGTGCTCGGCCACGAAGGCGACATGCGCCATGAACATGGCCCGCAGCGCCGCCAACGGCGAGGCCGCACCGTCGGCCGCACGGTCGATGCGCGCCAGCAGCTGCGTGGCCACCCAGTCCATCACCGCCTGCAGGATCGCGTCCTTGTTCGAAAAGTGCCGGAACAGCGCGCCCTGCGTGAGGTGCATGTGCTGGGCAATGGCCGAGGTGGTGATCTCGCTCGGATTCTGCGTGGCCGCCAGCGCCACCACGGCCTCAACGGTGACGGCGCGGCGTTCGTCGGCAGGCAGATGCTTGGGCGGAGCGGCCTCGGTGGTGGTGTTTTTCATGATAAAAGTGAGTAACTTATTACTATCTTATCGCCATTTGTGAACGATGTCATCTGGAAAGAAAACCGGGTCGCCGGTGGTATCGACCTTACAACCCCAGCGCCTGCGCCAGCCCGTCCATGCGCGCCACCACCTCGGCGTCCATGGCCATGGGCCGGCCCCACTCGCGCTGGGTCTCGCCGGGCCACTTGTTGGTGGCGTCCAGGCCCATCTTGCTGCCCAGGCCGCTCACGGGCGAGGCGAAGTCGAGGTAGTCGATGGGGGTGTTCTCCACCATCATGGCGTCGCGCGCCGGGTCCATGCGGGTGGTGATGGCCCAGATGACTTCCTTCCAATCGCGCACGTCCACATCGTCGTCCACCACCACGATGAACTTGGTGTACATGAACTGGCGCAGGTGGCTCCACACACCCATCATCACGCGCCGGGCGTGGCCCGCGTAAGCCTTCTTGATGCTCACCACGGCCATGCGGTAGCTGCAGCCTTCGGGCGGCAGGTAGAAGTCCACGATCTCGGGGAACTGCTTTTGCAGCAAAGGGATGAACAGCTCGTTCATCGCCAGGCCCAGCACGGCGGGCTCGTCAGGGGGCTTGCCGGTGTAGGTGCTGTGGTAAATCGCGTCCTTGCGCAGCGTGATGCGGTCGATGGTGAGCACGGGGAACTCGGCGCATTCGTTGTAGTAGCCGGTGTGGTCGCCGTAGGGCCCTTCCAGCGCATGCTGCCAGCCGCTCGCGTGGCTGGCATCGGGCTGGATATGGCCCTCGAGCACGATCTCGGCCGTGGCCGGCACCGTGAGCGGCACGCCCAGCGCGGGTGTGACCTCGGTGCGGGCTCCGCGCAGCAGGCCCGCGAACTGGTATTCGCTCAACGAGTCCGGCACGGGCGTGACGGCGCCCAGCAGCGTGGCCGGGTCGGCGCCCAGCGCCACAGCGACGGGGTAAGGCTGGCCGGGGTGGGCCGCGCAGTGGTCGCGGAAATCCAGCGCTCCGCCCCGGTGGGCCAGCCAGCGCAGGATGACCTGGTTGCGCGAGATCACCTGCTGGCGGTAGATGCCCAGGTTCTGCCGCGTCTTGCGCGGGCCGCGCGTGATGGTCAGGCCCCAGGTGATGAGCGGCGCCACGTCGCCCGGCCAGCAGTGCTGCACGGGCAGGCGGGCCAGATCCACATCGGGGCCTTCCCACACCTCTTGCTGGCAGGGCGCGCCCCGGCCCACGGTGTGTGGCGCCATGTTCCACAGGGTCTTGAGCAAGTGGCCCATGCCCAGCATGTCCTTGAAGCCCTTGGGCGCCTCGGGCTCCTTGAGCGTGGCCAGCAGCTCGCCGAAAGCGCGCACGCCGCGCAGGTCGGCCACGCCCATGGCGCGGGCCACGCGCTCGGGCGTACCGAACAGGTTGGTCAGCACGGGCATGCGGTGGCCCGTGGGCTGCGTGAACAGCAGCGCGGGGCCGCCGGCACGCAGCACGCGGTCGCTCAGCGCGGTCATCTCCAGGTGGGGCGACACGCTGTCCGCCACGCGGCGCAGGTCGCCCGTGGCTTCGAGCTGGGCCATGAAGTCGCGCAGGTCGCGGTAGGCCATATCAGTACCAGGATTTGAATGGAATTGGCCTCTAGCGCTTATACAATAAGCGCCAGAAGCTATGAATCACGGAGCATTTAGCTCCAACCCCTCCCAGCGCGGCGCCAGGTCGTGCGCCACGTCGATGAGGTCCAGCGCGCGCGCCACGCTGTAGTCCACCACCTCGCCCACGGTCTGCGGGCGCAGGTAGAAGGCGGGCAGCGGCGGGCAGACGATGGCGCCCATCTCGGTCACCGCCACCATGTTGCGCAGGTGCGTGAGGTGCAGCGGCGATTCGCGCACCATCAGCACCAGGCGGCGGCGCTCCTTGAGCGCCACATCGGCCGCGCGCGTCAGCAGGTTGTCGGCCAGGCCATGGGCGATGGCCGCCAGCGTACGCATGGAGCACGGCGCGACCACCATGGCATGGCATTGGAACGAGCCACTCGCAATCGCCGCGCCCACGTTGGCCACATCGTGCACGCGGTGCGCCAGGGCCTCCACGGTGGGGCGGTCCATGTCGAGCTCGTGCCGCAGGTTGCGCCAGCCGGCGTCGGAGACGACCAGGTGCGTCTCGATGCCGCTCTGGCCCTGCAGCACCTGCAGCAGCCGCGCGCCATACACGGCGCCGCTGGCGCCCGAGATGGCCACGATGACGCGGCGCGGGCGTTGGGCATCAGCCATGCGAGGGCTCCACGGCAGCGGGCCGCAGCGCCGAGCGTTGCAGGGGCTGCGCCATCTGGTCGGCCTCCACCTGCTCCAGCACCAGCGCGGCCTGCACGGGGTCGAAGTCTTCGTGCGTGCGCTTTTTCACGCCGTATTGCTGCAGCTGGTAGTGCTTGTCGGCAGCAATCCCGTGGCGCGCCAGCGTGCTTTTGACGCAGACCAGCGGGCAACCGTCGAGCGCAATGATGGGCCGGCCCGAGCGTACGATCTTCATCAGATGCGGCACGTCACCCCCCACGCCGGCGATGCACGACATCTCGGCCACGCCGTGCCGATCGAGCTGCAGCGCCACATGGTTGGCCAGCTGCGCGGCGCTGGAGCAGCCGGAGCAGGAATAGACCAAGGGGTGGTTGGGATCGGCGGCCATGGTCATCGTCCGGCGCTGCGCGCAGAATCCATGCGCTGGCGCAGGCGGCCCAGCACCTGGCGCGGTGTCCACTGGCGCGGGTCGAGCACGGGCAGCTCGATGGCATCGAGCGCGTTTTTCACCACCAGGCCCAGCTCGGTGTCGCCCTCCATGGACAGGCGGCGGTTGAAGAACAGGGTGTCGGGGTCTTGCTGGCGCTGGGCCAGCAGCAAAAAGTCGTGGGCGGTGGCGCTCAGCGTCAGGTCGGCCACGGCGGGGGGCACCAGCGGGGCCTGGGGCGCAAAGCGCTGGCCGGTCCAGGCGAAGTCGAACGTCAGGCGCGCATCGCGCACCTGCACGCGCATCTTCTTGTGCAACATCAACTGGCCCACATCGGCGGGCAGGTGGCGGGCCAGCGCCAGGTTGAGCGCGGTCACCAGCAGCAGCGAGCCGGGGTAGGCGGGCAGGCGCGACAGCAAGGCCCCCACCGGAGCGGGAACCACCAGAAGATCAGAAGAAGCAGCCATGGCGTGGGAGTGGCACTCGGGCCAGGGTGAAAAGCACGGTGAACATCAGGGGCCGGGCGCATGGCTTGCGGCATGCCCCTGCTCCAGACCGGGACGGCCAAACCAGTAGCCATTGCAGGGCTGGTCGGGCATGAAGGGTTGCATGCGCTCGACATAGTCCACGCTGGCGGGCTGCGCCGGGCCGCGCGCTTCATCGAACAGCGCAATGATCTGTGCCATGTGCTGCGACTGCGGACTCAGCCGCACCAGATCCACGCCCATGGCGCCCATCGCGGCCAGTTCGTTGGCCAGGTTGTAGACGCGGGCCGATTGCGTCTGCGTGCCATTGAGCACGAGGAAATCCTCGCTCTCGCGCGTGCGCAGCGTCAGGCCGTCGGCGTGCTCCAGGCAGCTGAAGCGGCAGTCGTCCTTGGGCAGGTTGCGGTGGCGCGCGGTGAAGCAGCGCGCCGAGTAGGCCAGCGGCATGCGCCCGTAGGCGAACACTTCCGTTTCGAGCCCGGCCGGGCGGTTCACCAGCATGGCGGCCAGCGCATCCTGCGCCATCTCCAGCGGCATCACCCAGCGGTTGGCGCCCAGCTGGGCCATCCATTGCAGCGAGGGAGCGTTGTACAGGTTCAGGTGCGGACCGGCCACGAAGGGGCGCTGGCCCGACAGGCAGCGCACCGCGCCCATGTCGTTGGCCTCGACGGTGAAGTCGGTGTTGGCGGCGATCTTGTGCAGCACGCTCACATCCGAGCCCGACTCGATCAGCACCTGCGTGGACAGCACGGCCTGCTTGCCCGCGTCCTGCAGCATGCGGGCGATGTCCAACCAGTCGGCCAGGCGCAACTCATGGCGGCGCGAGCACACAGTTTCGCCCAGATAGACCACGTCGAGCGGCGTGGCGGCCATGGCCTCATAGAAAGCGAAGATGGTTTCGCGCGGCCAGTAGTACAGCAACGGACCCAGGGATAGTTTCATGGTGCGGTCTCCGGGGTGCGTCATTTCCAGGGGCGGTGGTAGGCGCCCAGCGTGTGCTGCTGGCCCTCGGCCACCTGGTCGAGGCTGGCCATCCAGGTCGTCTTGGGGGCGTAGCGGTGGGGATTGGCCAGGCACTGGTCCATGGCTTCGCGCCAGACCTTGGTGACCTGCGCCACATACGCGGGGCTGCGCTGGCGGCCTTCGATCTTGATGGCGCGCACGCCGATTTTCAGCAGCTGGGGCAGCAGCTCCAGCGTGTTGAGGCTGGTGGGCTCTTCGATGGCGTAGTAGTTCTCGTCGTCGCCCACGTCGAAGCGGCCCTTGCACAAGGTGGGGTAGCCGGCGTTCTCGCCGGGTGCGTAGCGGTCGATCAGCACACCGTTCAGGCGCGACTCGCGGCCCTGCGGCGTCTCCTGCCAGCGCACGGCCTTCGGCGGCGAGCACACGCCATGCGTGTTGGGCGATTCGCCCGTGACGTAGGACGACAGCGCGCAGCGCCCCTCGACCATCACGCACAGGCTGCCAAAACCAAACACCTCGATCTCCACCGGCGTCTTGTCGATGACCTGGCGCACCTGCTCCATCGACAGCACGCGCGGCAGCACGGCGCGCACGATGCCGAACTGCTCGCGGTAGAAATTGATGGCCTCGTAGTTGGTGGCCGAGCCCTGCACCGACAGGTGCAGGCGCAATTGCGGATGGCGCTGCGCGGCGTATTGCATGAGCCCGGGGTCGGCCAGGATGACGGCGTCCACGCCCAGGTCCACCGCCTTGTCCATGGCGCTGCGCCAGGGCGCGGGGTCGGACGCCTGCGGGTACGTGTTCAGCGCCATGAACACCTTGCAGCCGCGCTCGTGCGCGTAGCGGATGCCATTGGCGATGGCCGCCTCGTCGAAATTGAGGCCGGCAAAGTTGCGGGCGTTGGTGGCGTCGCGCAGGCCCAGGTAGACACAGTTGGCACCGTTGTCCACCGCCGCCTTCAGGGCAGGCAGGCTGCCGGCGGGGCAGACCAGTTCAAGGGCAGGCACCGCAGGGGGGGCCGCAGTAGGGTTCAGGGATTCCATGGCAAACGATCAATGGCCGGCTCCGGGCATGGAGCCACGGCATTGGCGGCACCTTAGCGGTCCCTGGCCACAGGGTGGCTGATCTTCATCAACTGCAGCCCACAATGCCAGACAAATGCCATCGGACTTTGATGCAGGCCCTGTTTTCGGGCGGGACCCGCACAGCGGGTAGGCTCTACCCTTTATCCCCACACCCCAACCGCCGTGAACAGAAACCTCTGGCTGCTGGCCCTGTGCCAGGGCCTTTTCCTGACCAACAACGTGGTCTTCATCGCCATCAACGGCCTCGTGGGCCTGCAATTGGCGCCGTTCGGCTGGATGGCCACGCTGCCCGTGATGGGCTATGTGGTGGGCGGCGCGCTGTCCACCCCGCTGGTGGCGCGCAGCCAAAAGCGCTGGGGGCGGCAGGTGTCGTTCCAGATCGGACTGGCCGTGGCGGTGGCATCCGCCGCGCTGTGTGCCTGGGCGGCTTTCAGCGCCAACTTCTGGCTGCTGTGCACCGCGACCCTGGTGGCGGGCTACTACAGCGCCAACGGGCAGCTCTACCGCTTTGCCGCCGCCGAACTGTCGGCGCCCGATTACCGCGAAAAAGCCGTTTCACTGGTGCTGGCCGGTGGCCTGCTGGGCGCCGTCACGGGCCCCAACCTGGCCAGCGCCACGCGCACGCTGTTCCCCGTGCCTTTTGCGGGGGCTTATCTCGCGCTGATGGGCGTGGCGCTACTGGCCATGGCCTGCATGGCCGCCATCCGCTTTGAGGCGCAGCCACCGGTGCTCAACGCGGCAGGTCAGCCCGCCCACGGCCGGCCCCTGGCCGAACTGATGCGGCAACCGGCTTTCATCGTGGCGGTGCTGGGCGCCGCCCTGGGCTACGGCGTGATGAACCTGCTGATGGCCGCCACGCCGCTGGCCATGCAGGTCTGTGGCTTCGCCTTTGACGATGCGGCGACGGTGCTGCAGTGGCATGTGATCGGCATGTTTGCGCCGGGCTTCTTCACGGGCCACCTCATCAAGCGCTTTGGCGTGCTGGCTGTCATGGGGGCGGGCGTGCTGCTGAACGCGGCCTGCGTGGTGATTGCACTCATGGGGCTGGAGTTGCAGCACTTTGGCGTGGCCCTGTTCCTGCTGGGCGTGGGCTGGAACTTTCTGTTCACCGGCGCCACGGCGCTGGCCCTGACGGCCTACCGCCCCGAAGAAAAAGACCGTGCCCAGGCCGCCATCAACTTCTGCGTTTTTGCCACGCTGGCGCTCAGCTCTTTTTCGTCAGGCGTGCTGGTCACCACGCAGGGCTGGACGCTGCTGAACGCCGGATCACTGGTTCCGATCGCCGTGACCGGGCTGGCGCTGGCATGGCTCGCGCTGCAGCGCAGGCGCGCAGTGCCGGCGCGCTAGGGCCACGCCACTCGTTGCGCCCAAAACAATAGCCTCCACCGCAACGTCCACAGGTTCTAGAAGCCTGTATGGCTTGGAATCATCCGGCCATGGCAGCCGGGGGTGCCAGCGGGCAATGGCGCACCAGCCACCGGTGCAGCAGGCCATAGACCGGCGCGGCCAGCGTGGGGCTTTCGTTGAACAGCTCGTGGAACAAGGGCTCAAAGCATTGCGACTGCACCACCCCCTGGGGTGCCGCCGCGGCAAAGGCCCGGCTGCCAGCGGGATGGACCAGTTGGTCGGCACCCGCCCACATCAGCAGGGTGGGCACACCCCAGTGCCTGGCACGCGCCACGGTGGCCGGCCCCGCGTCGGCCATGAACCGGGCCAGGCGGCCGCTGATGCGGTCATGGCACAGGGGATCGACCAGGTAGGCGGCCACCACGGCCGGGTCGTGCGAGAGGTAGTGCGCATCGAGCCCGTTGCCCACGCGCAGGTTGGGCGCGGTGCGCGACAGCGTGGCCAGCAGCAGCTTTTGCATGGCGTTGAGCCCCAGGTCCAGCGCGGGCGATGACAGCACCAGCCCATCCACCGGCCGCAGGTGCAGCGACACGAACCGCGCCGCCACCAGCCCGCCCAGGCTGTGGCCCAGCAGCACCAGCGGCTGGCCCGGCGCCATGCGGGCGCGGGTGGCGTCCACCATGTCGGCCAGATCGTCGAGCAGGCGCATGGCCGTGGTGAGGCCGCCGCGCGGCCCGCCCGACTCGCCATGGCCAAACTGGTCATAGCCCCGCACGGCAAAGCCCCAGGCATTGAGGCGCCGCGCCAGGGCATCGTACCGCCCCACATGCTCGCCCAGACCATGCACCAGCAGCACGGTGCCGCGGGGTGAGCCCTCCATCAGGGGCCAGTCCTGGACGGCCAGGTTCTCGCCGTCTGCCGCGGTGAAGGTCGTCAAGGTGCTCAAGGTGGATACAACAGCGTCAGACATGGGACGACCAAGGTTGGGAGCAAGCGAAGTGCACGGATGGCACGCGTTGTGGTGGAGGTTCCAGCAAATTGCCGGGGTGGTTGGAGTGGTGGGGCAGCGCACCAACGGCGCTTGGCGCTGGCGCGCGCGTCCTGCCGGTGCTCAGGCCGTAGCGGCCTCCAATGCGGCCTGCCGGGCCATGGCGCCGATCACCTGCGCCACCGAGGCGGTGAGGCGTTTGGCATAGGGCACATGCAAAAACTCGTTGGGACCATGCGCATTGCTCTTGGGGCCGAGCACGCCGCACACCATCATCTGGGCCTTCGGAAAACCTTCACTGAGCATGTTCATCAGCGGGATGGTGCCGCCCTGCCCGATGTAGCCGCAGGACGCGCCAAAGTGCGCCTGCGACGCCTCATTGAGCGCCTGTTCGAACCAGGGCGTGGTGGCCGGGGCGTTCCAGCCCGTGGCGCCGCCTCCGCCGTCGAACGTGACCCTGGCCTGGTAGGGCGCGTTGTCTTCGAGCAGGGCCTTCAAGTCCTGCACGGCCCGGGCGGCGTCCACCAGCGGCGGCAGGCGCAGGCTGAGCTTGAAGGCGGTGTAGGGGCGCAGCACGTTGCCCGCGTCCTGCAGCGCAGGAAAGCCCTCGGCACCGGTCACGCTGAGCGTGGGCTCCCAGGTGCGCTTGAGCAGGGCCTGCAGCGGATCGGTGGTGGTGGGCAGCGCAAAGGTGGTGGAGCCGCCGCAGTCGTAGTGCGCCCACGGAAAGCGCTTGTAGACCTCGTCGCCCAGGATGGCGGCCGTGGCACGGGCCTGGGCCAGGCGGTCGGCAGGCACCTGGCAATGGAAGCTGGCGGGCAGCAGGCGGCCGGTGGCACTGTCTTCCAGGCGGTCGAGCACCTGGCGCATGATGCGGAAGCTGGACGGCACCAGGCCCGAGGCGTCGCCCGAGTGGATGCCTTCGGTGAGGATCTCGACCTTGAGCGTGCCGCTGGCCATGCCGCGCAGGCTGGTGGTGAGCCAGAGCTGGTCGTAGTTGCCGGCGCCGCTGTCCAGGCAGATCACCAGGCCCACATCGCCCAGGCGCGCGCGCAGGGCATCGATGTAGGGCAGCAGGTCGTGCGAGCCGCTTTCCTCGCAGGTTTCGATGAGGCCCACGATGCGCGGGTGCGGCACGTTCTGGCGCTGGAGTTCCTGCACGGCGGCAATGCTGGCGTACACGGCGTAGCCGTCGTCGGCGCCGCCGCGCCCGTAGAGCTTGCCGTCTTCGTACTTGGGCGTCCAGGGACCGAGGTCGCTGCGCCAGCCGGAAAACTCGGGCTGCTTGTCCAGGTGGCCATACATCAGCACGGTCTGGGTGGCAGCGGCCTCGGTGGCCTCGATCTCAAAGAACAGCACCGGGGTGCGGCCGGGCAGGCGCACGATTTCCAGGTGCAGTCCCGCCACCTTCTGCGCCCCGACCCAGGTGGCAGCATTGCGCACCACGGTGTCGAGC
>JANJSZ010000210.1 GCA_024711405.1 Acidovorax sp. | reverse complement strand
CCGCTGCGGCAGGATCTGCTTGAGGTAGCCCAGCAGGAAGTCGATGTTCAGGCTGCGCTCGTGCGCCTCGTCGATGATGATCGTGTCGTAGGCCTTGAGCAACGGATCGGTCTGCGTCTCGGCCAGCAGGATGCCGTCGGTCATCAGCTTGACGGAGGCATCACGCGAGAGCCGGTCCTGGAACCGCACCTTGAAGCCGACCACGTCGCCCAGCGGGGTCTTCAGCTCCTCGGCAATGCGCTTGGCCACGCTGCTGGCCGCAATGCGGCGCGGCTGGGTGTGGCCGATGAGCTGGCCCTTGGTACCGGGCCTGGCGTTGCACTTGCCACGGCCCAGCGCCAGCGCAATCTTGGGCAGCTGCGTGGTCTTGCCCGAGCCCGTCTCACCGCACACGATGATGACCTGGTGCTTCTCGATGGCGGCCATGATCTCTTCGCGCTTGCCCGACACGGGCAGGGATTCGGGAAACTCGATGTGCAGGGAGTTGGAGGCGGTGGACGCAGTCAAGGCAGAAACTTCGTAGAGAATCGCGAATTATCCCAGCCCTTGGCTTCACCCTCCGACCTCCGCACTGCCGCCCATGTCCGCCGTCTTCAACTTCACCTTCGTGCCCTGGTTCCGCTCGGTGGCGCCCTACATCCACAAATTTCGCCACCAGACGTTTGTGATTGGCCTCACGGGTGAAGCCATTGCGGCAGGCAAGCTGCACAACATTGCGCAGGACCTGGCGATGATCCAAGCCATGGGCGTGAAGATCGTGCTGGTACATGGCTTTCGCCCCCAGGTGAACGAGCAGCTGGCGGCCAAGGGGCACGCCGCCAAATACTCGCACGGCATCCGCATCACCGATTCGGTGGCGCTCGACTGCGCACAGGAGGCCGCCGGCCAGCTGCGCTACGAGATCGAGGCCGCCTTCAGCCAGGGCTTGCCCAACACACCCATGGCCGGCGCCACGGTGCGCGTGATCTCGGGCAACTTCCTCACGGCGCGGCCGGTGGGCATTGTGGATGGCGTGGACTTCCAGCACTCGGGCGTAGTGCGCAAGGTGGACGCAGGGGGCATCCAGCGCACGCTGGACATGGGTGCGCTGGTGCTGCTGTCGCCGTTTGGCTTTTCACCCACCGGCGAGGCCTTCAATCTGGCCATGGAAGAAGTGGCCACCAGCGTGGCCATCGAGCTGCGCGCCGACAAGCTGATCTTTCTGACCGAGGTTTCGGGCATCCGCATGCAGCCGGGCGAACCCGCCAGCGACGACAACCCCATCGACACCGAGCTGCCGCTGGCCGCCGCCCAGGCCCTGCTGGCCACGCTGCCCACGGCGCAGCAGCCCACCGACACGGGTTTTTACCTGCAGCACTGCGTGAAGGCCTGCAAGGCCGGCGTGGAGCGCAGCCACATCATTCCCTTCGCGCTCGACGGCTCGCTGCTGCTGGAGGTGTATGTGCACGACGGTATCGGCACCATGGTCATCGACGAAAAGCTCGAAGAACTGCGCGAAGCCACGATTGACGACGTGGGCGGCATCCTGCAACTGATCGAGCCGTTCGAGAAGGACGGCACGCTGGTCAAGCGCGACCGCACCGAGATCGAGCGCGACATCGCCACCTACACCATCATCGAGCACGATGGCGTGATCTTTGGCTGCGCGGCGCTCTACCCCTACCCCGAGGCCAAGACCGCCGAGATGGCCGCCGTCACCGTGTCGCCGCAAAGCCAGGGCACGGGCGATGGCGAAAAGCTGCTCAAGCGCATCGAGCAGCGCGCACGCGCCATGGGGCTGGACAGCATCTTCGTGCTGACCACGCGCACCATGCACTGGTTCATCAAGCGCGGCTTCGTGGTGGTGGACCCCGACTGGCTGCCCGACGCACGCAAGCGCAAATACAACTGGGACCGGCGCAGCCAGGTGCTGGTCAAAAAGCTGTGAAAACACCCAGGCGCTGACCACAGGCCAGCGCGTCTGCATCACCTTACCTGCAACTTCACGGCGCCCCTTTCGTGCACCCGGTCACCCCCCGCCTCCTCACCGTCGCCCTGTACCAGTTTGTCGATCTGCCCGACTGCGCCGCCTTGCGCGCGCCGCTGCAGGCCCTGTGCGACGAGCGCGGCGTGCGCGGCATGCTGCTGCTGGCGCCCGAGGGAATCAACGGCACCATTGCGGGTGAACCGACCGGTGTGCAGGCCGTGCTGGCCTGGCTGCGCAGCGATGCCCGCTTTGCCGCCCTGCAGCACAAGGAGGCGCCCACGGACCGCCAGCCGTTCTACCGCATGCGCGTGCGCCTCAAGCGCGAGATCGTCACCCTGGGCGTGCCCGGCCTGAACCCCGCGCGCAACGCGGGCACCTATGTGAAGCCCGAGGACTGGAACGCACTGATCGGCGACCCCGCCGTGGTGGTCGTGGACACGCGCAACGATTACGAGGTGGGCATCGGCACGTTCGAGCGCGCCATCAACCCGCACACCAGAAGCTTTGCCGAGTTTCCGGCCTGGGTGGCGACGCAATCGCAACCCGGCGGCGTGCTGGCCGGCAAGCCGCGCGTGGCCATGTTCTGCACGGGCGGCATCCGCTGCGAAAAGTCCACGGCCTTCCTCAAGTCGCAGGGCTTCGACGAGGTGTACCACCTCGAAGGCGGCATCCTCAAATACCTCGAAACCGTGCCCGAAGAAGCCAGCCGCTGGCACGGCGACTGTTTTGTGTTCGACGAGCGCGTGTCCGTAGGCCACGGCCTCGCGCCCGGCCACCACCAGCTGTGCCGCTCGTGCCGCATGCCGCTGGGCACCGGCGAGCTGGCATCACCCCACTACGTGGCCGGCGTAAGCTGCCCCTATTGCCACGGCACCCGCACCCCCGGGCAGGAGCGCGCACTGGCCGAACGCGAGCGACAGATGCGGCTGGCCGCCCAGCGCGGGCAGGCCCACATTGGTGCACTGCAGCCAGGCAACCCGGCGCGGGCCCTCGCCAGGGACAAGGGTGGCGCCAGCGAGGACGAGCCCGCTTGAACGCCCTGCCCGTCCTCTATTCCTTTCGCCGCTGTCCCTACGCCATGCGCGCCCGGCTGGCGCTGGCGGTGAGCGGCCAGACCTGCGAACTGCGCGAGGTGGTGCTCAAGAACAAACCCCAGGGTCTGCTGCAGGCGTCGCCCAAGGCCACCGTACCAGTGCTGGTGCTGCCAGGCGGCCAGGTGCTGGACCAAAGCCTGCACATCATGCTGTGGGCGCTGGCGCAGCACGACCCCGGCGGCTGGCGCACGCCAAGCCACGGCAGCTTGGAAGACATGCGGGCCCTGATCGCGGAATGCGATGGCCCGTTCAAGCGGGCGCTGGACCGCTGCAAATACCCCAGCCGCTACCCCGATGCTCCCATCGACGCAGCGCGCGCGCAGGCCGTGGCCTGGCTGAGCGCACTGGATGCCCGCCTGTCCACCCAGCCCCACCTGTTCGGCACCCACGCTGCCCTGGCAGACATGGCCATTGCGCCCTTTGTGCGCCAATTCGCCGGCATCGATGCAGGCTGGTGGGCCGCCCAGCCCTGGCCGCATCTGCAGGCCTGGCTGGCGCAGTGGCAAGCCAGCGATCTTTTTGCCAGCGTGATGCACAAGCTGCCCGCGTGGGTGGATGGAACGGAGGGGGTGCGGTTTCCACACCCGCAGGGAATGTTGGTGCCAATTGGCGGTGCCGGAAGATAGCGCTGGCCCGAGGGATTTCCGTTGGGGCGCAGTACGGAGCGGGGCCCAGGGTTCAGCGGGCGTTATCGGCCAGGACCAGTCCTTCGATGGATTTGGCAATTTGACCGTTCCAGGCTGGTTGCGCTTAAGAACGACTCGTCGCGCCCGAAGTGAGCGGTTGTAACGACCCGCAACGGAGGTTGAATCCTTCAACTCAAACGTCCTCTGTGTCGCAGATCACACGCGCTTCCGGTACGGAGATTGCGGTTGCAAATTTTGTCTCCAAGAATTCAGCCGCGGGCCGCCCTTTCCTCAACACCAGGTCCGCTATCGCTTTGGTATCGGATCTTTGCCGGGACGATCCACCTCGATGTCCTTGTGGCGGTGCTTGATCAGGGAGACCGTGAGCCCGCGGGAGCGAAGCTCGGGAATCAGCTTTTCGAGCAGGGTGGTTTTGCCCATGCCCGAGTGGCCTGTGATGCCGAAGATTTTCATGGCCTTGTGCTCGCTTCGTGCTTCGTGAAACGGAAGTGCCGGCGCAGTGCCGTCACTCCCGATGCAACGCGCCGCGGTGCGTCAGGGCACGATGGCGTCCTTGGCGTTCTTCTCCAGGAAGTCCAGCACCACCTTGCGCTGGAGATCATCCAGTCCTGCCCGCGGGAACATGCTCTGCGTGATGCCGTGCCACTGGCTCTTGGTGAAGTCGCCCGGCTCGCGCGGCACGTGACACACTGTGCAGCGCTCGTAGAACAACTTCTCGCCCGGCAGCATAGCGCCCATGGTCGCGCCCTTGACGATGGTGGCACGCTCGCTCAGCTTGAGGGCATCGACATCCAGCTTGCTTTGCGCCACCCGTTCGATCGCTGGCGGCTCGTATGCGCGGTTGACCGACTCGGCATCATCGCAACGCTTGAGGTTGGCAATACAGGTGTTGGCGCTGGTGGCCTGGCTCAGGCCGCTCGACGCCACACTGGTCGTGATGATGTTGATCGCACCGCTGTTGCAGCGGCCCTTGGAATCGAGCTGGATCCAGTTGCCCTCTTCCAGGCTGACCACGCCCTTCATGATCTTGTTGGTGACCACCGCACCGGCAATCAGCGCGCCACGATCGTTGAACAACTCGACCAGGTCACCGCTCTTGATGCCCTTGGCGGCGGCATCTTCGACACTGATGAGCACATGCTGGCGCCCTTTCACGTTCTGCTCCAGGCGCACGTCGGCATTGGCCATCTGCGAGTGCACCCGGTTGTAGGGGTGCGGACTGACCACATGCACCTGTCCGGGCTTGGCATTGCCCAGGAACTCCACCGGTTCCAGATACTTCGGAACCGGCGGGCAGTCGGGCACGTTGAATCGCGCAATCTCGGAGCAGAACAGCTCGATCTTGCCGGACTTGGTGTGCAGCGGGTTCTTCACCGGGTCGGTATAGAAGTCGCCGTGGCGCACCCACTTGCGCATCTTCTCGGGCACGTCAATGCGCACGATACCGTCTTTCCAGAACTGGTCGAACGGTACCTTCTGGCCGGTCGCTGCGTACGAGGCCTTGAGGATGTCCATGACCGACTTGCCTTCGGTGAAGCCGTACTCGACGCCCATCAGTGCAGCCAGGCGGCGGAAGATCTCAAAATCGTCCAGGCTCTCGCCATAAGGCTTGATGACCTGACGCATCGCGTAGATCTTGTCGTTGCTGTAGGTTCCGCCGGTGCTCATGTCGTCGCGCTCGAGGGCCGAGGTGGCGGGCAGCACGATGTCGGCAAAGCGCGAGGAGGCACACCACCAGGGGTCCTGGCAAATCACCGTTTCGATCTGCTGATTCATCGCACGCAGCAACTCGTTGGTGTTTTGCTGGTGCGACATGAAGTTGTTGCCAGCGGTGTAGATCAGCTTGACCAGCGGATACTTGTGCGTCGCGCCGTCGCGGGTGTATTCCTTGCCGGGATTCATCAGCATTTCGCTGATGCGCGAGGCCGGGCACCGCGCCTTGATCGGGTTGCGCCCCTGGGACAAGCCGACCGGCATGATGGCGTTGGACTGCGCCATGCCACCACCACCGTAATGCCAGCTGAAGCCCACGCCTTCGCCCGGCTTGCCGATCTTGCCAAGCATGGCTGCGAAGTTGATGATCGCCCAGTGTGTCATCTCGCCGTGGTGTGCGCGCTGCAGCGACCAGGCGCCAGCGAACTGGGTGCGCTTGGAGGCAAACAGCTCGGCGAGCTCGACGATCTTGGCGGCTGGAATGCCGGTGATCTTGGCGGCCCACTCAGGGGTCTTGGGCGGCGTGCCGTCACCGTCCTTGCCCAGCAGGTAGGCCAGGTACTTGTCGAACCCAACGGTGTACTTGGCCAGATAGGCCTTGTCATGCTTGCCGGTGGTGTAGACATGGTGGGCCATGGCCGAGAACAACGCCACGTCCGTGTTCGGAACGATCTTGATCCACTCGGAGCCGACTGCATCGTCGGTCGGCGTGTACTGCGGGTTGATGGAGATGAACTTGACACCGCGCTCCTTGATCTTCATCCAGCGCGGGAACATCTGGTGGTCGGCGACCGTGAACTCGATACGGTTGTTTTTGAACGGGTCGCAGCCGATCCAGACCATGACCTCGGTGCGCTCGGCCATCACTTCCCATGAAGTCTGGGGCGAGTACACCTCCATGTCGCCAATGATGTGCGGCAAGCTGACCTGCGAAGCGCCGCCGGAATAGTCGCCGGTGGTGACCGAATGACCACCGATCAGACCGAACAGGCGGCCCTGCAGCACCTGCGGACGCAGCAGACCGGCGTGCGACCAGCCGCCGTAGGAAGCGCTGAACAGCGCCTCGTTGCCATGTTTCTCAGCCGTGCGCACGATGGCATCGGCCGTGAGCGCCAGCGCCTGCTCCCAGCTGACGCGCACAAAGGGTTCCTTGCCGCGCAGGTGAGGCTTGGTGTCACCCGTGGGGTTGGCCAGATAGGACTTGCGCACCATCGGGTACTTCACACGGGTCTTGTGATAGACACGGCCGATCAGGCCCTCCGTGAGCATGGTGGTCGGTGTGGCGTCCACGTCCTTGAGCGGCTGGATGCCGACCAGAACGCCATTCTTCACCACTGCCTTGAACGGGCCCCAGTGGCTGGCACTGGGAATCACCTGGGTGTCGGCGGCAAACACTTCGTCAGCTGCGAACCAGGTCAGGCCGTTGGCAGTCACTGCCGAGGCAACCGATGCCTTCAAAAGGCCGCGTCGGGTCATGGTCATGGTGGATCTCCTTGCAAATAAAACAGACCGATGGGGTATGTCCTGATGCTAGGAATCACAGATCAATGGCGCGCTCGGATTTGTTGTGCTGTGCCGTGCCTTTGTTAACCGCATTAACGGGCGGTGCGTCAGTTCGCCATGTCGGGCCGGTGGTGGAACTGGGGCATCAGCAGGGGTGGTGGCAGCGATTCGTCGATATTGATCTCGCCCAGATTGCCTTGCTCCACAGTGCGAATCACCGGACCGATGTGCCGACGGGTCGGCCGCCGCTCCAGCAGATCGACCGCCAGGCCGATCGACATCCGGCCCTGGAGCACGGGGGCATCGGTAGGGGCG
>JANJSZ010000183.1 GCA_024711405.1 Acidovorax sp. | reverse complement strand
GCGTGGTGAAGCCGATGATGTCGCCCGCGTAGGCCTCTTCGACCGCCTCGCGGCGCTGGCTCATGAAGGTCACCACACTGGTCGGGCGCAGTTCCTTGGCGGTGCGCTGCACCTTGAGCTTCATGCCCGGGGTGTACTTGCCCGAGGCCACGCGCACAAAGGCGATGCGGTCGCGGTGGTTGGCGTCCATGTTGGCCTGCACCTTGAACACCACGCCGGCAAAGCCTTCGTCTTCGGGCTGGATGACTTTGACCACGGGCTGCTTGTTCACCTGCAGCGTGCTGGTGCGCGGGCCGGGCGGGGGAGACATGTCCACCACGGCGTCCAGCACCTCCATCACACCGAAGTTGTTCACGCCGGAGCCGAAGAACACGGGCGTGAGCTTGCCGGCCAGAAACTCTTCGTCGTTCCAGGCGGCCGAGGCGCCGACGGCCAGTTCCATGCTCTCCAGCGCATCGTCGAAGGTCTGGCCAAAGCGCTGGCGCAGCCGGTCGGCCTCGGTCAGCGGGATCACTTCAAAGTCTTTCGGACCCCGGTCGCTGCCGGGGGTGAACACCGTCATGCTCTGCGTGCGCAGATTGATGATGCCGCCAAAGCTCTTGCCCTGGCCCACCGGCCAGGTGATGGGGCAGCAGGGCATGCCCAGCTCGCGCTCGACCTCGTCCAGGATGTCCAGCGGGTCGCGCACCTCGCGGTCCATCTTGTTGACGAAGGTGATGATGGGCGTGTCGCGCTGGCGGCAGACCTCGATCAGGCGGCGCGTCTGCGCTTCCACGCCGTTGGCGGCGTCGATCACCATCAGGGCCGAGTCCACGGCGGTGAGCACGCGGTAGGTGTCTTCCGAGAAGTCCTTGTGGCCGGGCGTGTCGAGCAGGTTGATGACGTGGTCGCGGTACAGCATCTGCATGACCGAGCTGGCCACCGAGATGCCGCGCTGCTTTTCGATCTCCATCCAGTCCGAGGTGGCGTGGCGGCTGGCCTTGCGACCCTTGACGGCGCCGGCGATCTGGATTGCGCCCGAGAACAGCAGCAGCTTTTCCGTCAGCGTCGTTTTACCGGCGTCGGGGTGGGAAATGATGGCAAAGGTACGGCGGCGCCGGGTTTCGGCAAGAAAGGGTGCGGACATGCAGGCGGTGGCCGCGCCCCGGGGCGGCGGCCAAGTCAAAAGGGTGGGTCAACCTGTGATTATCCCGCGCCGCTGCCAACCCGGCGGGATGGCCTGCCAGGGCCGGCTGGTCGGGGTGATCTCGACCCGGGGCCGCTCGATGGCCTTTTCCTTGGCCTTGATGGTGGGCACCGTGGCGGTTTTCTGCTCCGTGGCCACGCTGGCATCGGGGGTTTTGACGCCGTGCTGGGGCAGCGTCACGTTGCCTTCCTGGTTTTTTTCACGTCGCAGGCGGCGAGGCCGGCGACACCCAGGGAGACAACGGGGATGGCCATCAGGTTGTCATGGCGGGGCGCGCTTTCTCTGGCACAGCGAAACCAAATACCGCTCACCGGGACCGATGCCTCATGCCGCCATGGAAAACGCAACGCCACGTTCTGGCGGCAGGAAGGCCGACCCTGCGGGTGCCGGCCTGTGGCCCGTGCTGCCCCGAGCGCAGGGCCTGGTGCAATACCTTTTCCACCCAGGACATGCGCTCTTCGTAGGGCGTCATGCCATGCCGATGCGCGCGGCCCCCTGGCGAAACAGGGCTGCGCCCTCGGGGTCGAAGCGGAAAGCCGCGAAAAAGTCGTCGGCCTGGTAGTTTGGTCGCGCCTGGCGTATTTCTGCCGCATAGGTGCGTGCCAGGTCGAGCGAACCCGCCAATGCCAGGCTGTAGGCCGCGATGGCGCGGATGTGCGTGTGGGCGTTGGGACGGGCGGCGGCCTTGACGGCCCAGTCCGCCGCCTCGTCGAACCGGCCCAGGCGCACCAGCGCCATGGCGCGGGCCCCCAGCATGCCGAAAAGCAGCGGGTCGAAGGGGCTGAGCAGGCGCGAGTGGTCGGACGCCGCGATGGCGGCCTGGGGGTCGCCCGCCTGGGATTGGACAAACGCCAGCGTGTAATGACCCAGCGCGAAGCTGGGACTCAGGTGGATGGCCTGCTCCAGCTCAACCACGGCCGAGTCCTGCTGGGCGCGCAGCCACAGTGCCCGGCCCATGGCCCAGTGGGCCGCCGGGTTGCGGTCGTCGGCGTCCAGGCTTTGGCGGGCCGTGGCCATGGCCTGGTCGCAAGCGGCTGCGCGCTCGGACCAGCCCTGGAAGGCGTTCTGGAAGTGCGTGAACGACAGCCCGGCGTAGGCACGCGCGAAAGTGGGGTCGAGGTGCACTGCCATGGCAAAGAATTGGCGGGCGCGCTCGTTGTCGGCCTGGTTGAATCGGTACATATGCCACAGGCCACGGTGGTGGGCCTCCCAGGCATCGAGGGTGTTGGGCGGGCGCAGCAGGGCGCGGTTGCGCTCGGCCAGCTCGATCTCGCTGGCGGCGATGGCGACGATCTGGCTGCCAATGTCGTCGAGGACGAAAAAAGCGTCGTCCAGGGGGCGGTCGAAGATGTCGGCCCAGACGACGTGCGCGGTGCGGACCTCCACCAGTTCGGCCGTCACCACCAGACGCCGTGCGTGGCGGCGCACGGTGCCGCTCACCACATAGTCGACATCAAGAAGGCGCGCGGCCTCCTGCGGGCCGATGTCGCGTTCATGCAGCGCGAACACGGTGCCTTGTGCGATGACGAACAGGCTGCGCAGCTGGGCCAGCCGGGTGATGACGTCGTGGGCCAGTGCGTCGGCTGTGCCCCCACGCCCACCGGCCACGGGCGAGAGGTCGGCGAAGGGCATGACGGCGATGGACGCGCGGTGCGGATGCGCGTCGCGGGCTTTGTCGAGAGGCAGATCCGGGCCTGCGCCGGGCGCGCTCTGGCACAGGGGGGTGGGCGGTTCGTGTTCCGTGGCCGTTGCCACGAAGCGGTAGCCGCGGCGTGGAATGGTGGCAATGCAAGCTTGGGCCATGCCACTGTCGCCGATGGCCTGGCGTGCCGCCTTGATGCAACTGCTCAGGGCCGACTCGCTCACCACCTTGCCGGCCCACAGCGCATCCAGCAGTTCCTGCCGGGGCACGATGCGGTGGCGGTGCTGCAGCAGGTAGGCCAGCAGGTCGAACACCTGCGGCTCGACCTGGCGTGTCTGCCCCTGGCAGCGCAAGGTGAACAGACGGGTATCGAGCTCACAGTCTCTGAAAGTCAGCAGCACCGGCTACTCCTTCACGGAAGCAGAGCCGGAATCATATGGCGCACCACCATCTTCAGCCAATCTCCACGCCTTCCCCATGGTGGCGCCAAGGAATCTGGCGCGGTTGTGCGTAAGCTTTTTCCACCGTGGCTCGGGCAGACCGCGCAACGTATTCAGGAGTTTCTTGACCGAAAGGAGTTCACCATGGGTACCACGCTTTACCAACGGCTGGGCGAATCGGCGGGCATCGCCCGCCTCGTGGACGATGTCATTGCCGCCCACCTGAGCAATCCCCTCGTCAAAACCCGTTTCGAGAACGCCGAGGACCTGGAGCACACCAAGAAAATGGCGACCGAGTTCTTCTGTGCGGGTGCCGGGGGACCGCAGCCTTACACCGGCAGAGACATGCTCACGGTGCACAAGGGGATGAACATCAGTGAACAGGAGTATCTGGCGGTCATGGATGACATTGTTGGTGCCATGGGCAAGCACCAGCTGGACGATGGCACGAAGAACGAGGTGATCGGCATCCTCTACGCGCTCAAGGGCCACATCATCCGCGTCTGATTCCCTTCTTCCATCACCCGTGTCGTTGTTGCTGCGCATTGCCTTGCAAGGCACGGGCTGCGGTTGAGCGCCCAGACACCAAGGATCAGGAATCGGAATGACCGGGTCTCCTGCCGGCGCGGTCGCGCCGCAGGGGCGGAGGGTTGCACACCATCTATGGAGGTACCTCAAATGGACTCGCAACTAGAAAGCATTCGCGAACAACAGCAAGCGTCCTGGAACCGGTTCTCCGCGGGCTGGAAGAAATGGGATGAGCTGTTCATGGACTTCCTGCGCCCCATGGGCGACGAAATCATCCGTTGGCTGGACCCGAAGGGCCAGGACGTGGTGCTCGATGTCGCCGGCGGCACGGGAGAGCCCGGGTTGACGATTGCGGCGCGCATTCCGCAGGGGCGGGTGGTCGTCACCGACCTGGCGGCGAACATGCTGGAGATCGCCAGGGAGAATGCGCAGCGCCGCGGGCTGGCCAATGTGGAGACCCGCGTGTGCGATGTCTGCGCGCTGCCTTTTGCGGACCAGAGCTTTGATGCCGTCAGCTGCCGCTTTGGCTTCATGTTTTTCCCCGACATGGATCTGGCGGCCCGGGAGATGGCGCGTGTCCTGAAACCCGGTGGGCGCCTGGCCACTGCGGTCTGGAATGTGGCGGAGAAAAATTTCTGGGTGACGGCCATCATGGGCGCGATCAACCGGAACATGGCCTTGCCTGCACCGGCGCCGGGCGCGCCGGGCATGTTCCGCTGTGCCCAGGCGGGCTGGGGCGAGGCGCTGTTGGCGCAGGCCGGGCTGAAAAATGTGTCGGTCAGGGAGGTGGCGGGACGGCTCGACTGCCAGACCGCCGATGTGTACTGGCAGGCCATGACCGAAGTGGCCGCACCGGTGGTTGCCGCACTGGGCCAGGCCGACGAAGCCACGGGAGAGAAGATTCGGGAAGAGGTGTATCGGGCCATCGAGCAGAAATTCCCGGATGGCAATGTCCGGATCGACGCCAGCGCACTCGTGGTTTATGGCGAGAAATGAAGGAGCGCTGCCGTACCTGGGGGCCCGCCACCATGCATGGCAACGGGGCCTGGTGACGGATGCCTCCCCGCGCACTGGACGCATCGTTGCCGGCGGATGCGGCGCTTGCATCGGTGGGCCCCGCGCATGCCGAGCCATGTGGCCGGGGAATGCGCCCTGGCTGGCGGCCGGGATGGCGTGGCGCCGGGTGCGCGCGTCCGTATAATCCCGACCTCATCCGAGGAGCGTTGCAGCGTCCCCAGCATTGGCGGGGCGTGAGGCTCGGAGTCACTTTCGCAACGACGCTCATCCACTTTCCGCGTGGTGAGCTTTTTCCCTTCCCCCCCGGCGAGTGGTTTTTTCAAACATGCTTTGGAGCAAACCATGAACGCACGCGTCAACGCACCCACCCTGGCCGACAGCGCCATTGCCGACATCGGCCTGGCCAACTGGGGCCGCAAGGAAATCCGCATCGCCGAGACCGAGATGCCCGGCCTGATGGCCATCCGCGAAGAGTTCGCGCCCAAGCAGTCGCTCAAGGGCGCCCGCATCACCGGCAGCCTGCACATGACCATCCAGACGGCGGTGCTGATCGAGACGCTGCAGGCGCTGGGCGCGCAGGTCCGCTGGGCTTCGTGCA
>JANJSZ010000158.1 GCA_024711405.1 Acidovorax sp. | reverse complement strand
CAGCCCTCGGCTGCCGTGAGTCTGTGGCAAAAGATGGGCAACGCCACCGGCAGCAAGCAGGGCGGCCTGGCCTTTTTGTCCACCCACCCCTCGGGCCCGGCACGCATCCGCGAGCTGGAGCAGAACGTGCCCAGGGTGCAGGGGCTGTACGAAGCGGCCCGGCGCGGCGGATAGTTTGCTATTGAAATAATAGCTAAAAGTCTCTTCCGTCATTCCTCACGTGCCGCCCACATAAGGGTTGCTCTGCCGCTCCCGTCCGAACGAGCTTTCCGGCCCGTGGCCGGGGATGAACACCGTCTGGTCGCCCATGGGCCACAGGCGCTGCGTGATGCTGTCGATGAGCTGCTGGTGGTTGCCCTGGGGGAAGTCGGTGCGGCCGATGCTGCCGGCAAACAGCACGTCGCCCACAAAGGCCCGGTCGATCTGCGGCGCATGGAACACCACATGGCCCGGTGTATGGCCGGGGCAGTGGCGCACGTTCAGCGTTTCGTGGCCGATCTGCACCTGGTCGCCGTCGTGCAGCCAGCGGGTGGGCGTGAAGTGCTGCGCGGGCGGAAAACCGAACATCGCGCTTTGCTGCGGCAGGCCATCAATCCAGAACTGGTCGCCGGGGTGCGGCCCCACGATGGGCAGCGCAAGGCGCTGGGCCAGCTCTCCGGTGCCGCCGGCGTGGTCAATATGGGCGTGGGTGAGCCAGATCTGTTCCAGCGCGAGGCCCAGTCGCTGGGTCTCGGCCAGCAGCAGGTCCAGGTCGCCGCCGGGGTCGATGACGGCGGCCTTGCGGGTGGCGCTGCACCAGACGATGGAGCAGTTTTGCTGGAAGGGCGTGACGGGGATGGTGAGGTACTGGAGCATGGAGGAGAGCGTTCTGATGCCGCGGCGGCAGGCCCGAACGATAGCGCAAACGTTCAGCCGGCCATCGGTGCGGGCGCGGCGTCAGGGGTGGTCCCTGTGGGCAAGGTCAGCTGGCCGTTGCGCAGCGCCTGCGCCAGCAGGTCGGGTGTGGCGCGGATATGGGCTTCCAGCGCCAGCGCCGCGCGGGCTTCGCGGCCGGCGATGGCCTGCTCGAAGATCTCGGTGTGCTCGGCGTGCACGTCGCGCACCGAGCCGGGCAGGCCCATGGCGTAGCGGCGGTAGCGCTCGCCATGGCGCGCCAGCAGGCCCAGTACCTTGCGTGTCCATGGCGACTCCTGTCCGGCCAGCAGGGCCTCATGAAAACGCACGTTCAGGATTTCCCACCGGCGCCGGTGCGCCGTCTGAAAGGGCTGCTCCAGTGCCGAGATGGCGTCGTAGCTCTGGCGCAGCGCGGCCCGCCAGTGCGCTCCGCCGTTGCGGATCGACAGGCGCAGCGCATCGATCTCGACATGCACCCGCAGGCGGGTGATGTCTTCCAGTTCATCGAGCGTGATCGGGGCCACGCGAAAGCCACGCTGCCCCTCCGTGGTCACCAGCGCATCGCTGGCCAGCCGGGTGATGGCTTCGCGCAGCGTGCCGGCGCCCACGTTGTACTGCACCCGCAGGTGCTCGATCGGCAGCTTGCTGCCGGGCTCCAGCCGGCCTTCGATGATGTCGTCGCGCAATTCGGCATAGGTCTGCTCGATCAGGGTGCGCGAGATGGTGGCGCCCGCGCCAGCAAGGTCGTTGTCGGTGTTCAGTGCGTGCAGATAGGGACGTTTGGCCATGGTGGTCCGTGGTGGAGTCAGGTCTGCGCGCGTTCGTTCAGGCGCGAAAGACGGTAGCTCAACTGGGGGCGCGTCAGGCCCAGTGCGCGCGCGGCGGCCGAGAGATTGCCGCCGGCGCGTGCCACGGCTTCGCGGATCAGTGTGTCTTCCAGGGCCTCCAGGGTCAGGCCGCTGCTTTGCAGCTGGTCGTAGAGCTGCGTGGCCTGGGCCGTGGGGGTGGCGGTGCGCTCCAGCGTGCCGGCGGCATTGACGGTGGCGCCCGGTTGCATCGTGATGTGCGGGAACAGCACCTCGGCGTCCACGCTCTCGTCCGACGGGGTGAGGATGACACCGCGCTCGATCAGGTTCTCCAGCTCGCGCACATTGCCTGGCCAGGCATGGGCGCGCATCGCCAGAAGAGCCCGGTCGGTGAAGCCCGCCATGCGCTTGCCGTGCTGCACCGCATACTTTTGCAGCAGGTGCATGGCAATCAGTTCGATGTCGTCGGTGCGTTCGCGCAGCGAGGGAATGCGGATGGGATAGATGTTCAGGCGGTACAGCAGATCGCGCCGGAAGCGCCCCTCGGCCACGGCTTTTTCGAGGTCCACATTGGTGGCGGCCACCACGCGCACATCCACCTTGCGCACCTGGGTACCGCCCAGGCGTTCGATCTCGCCGCTTTGCAGCACGCGCAGCAACTTGGCCTGCGCGGGCAGGGGCAGCTCGCCCAGCTCGTCGAGCATCAGGGTGCCGCCGTGCGCGCGCTCGAAGCGGCCGATGCGCGTGGCAGCGGCGCCGGTGTAGGCGCCTTTCTCGGCGCCGAAGAGTTCGCTCTCGATCAGCTCGGCGGGCAGCGCCGCGCAGTTGACGGCCACGAAGGGTTTGTCGGCCCGTGCGCCCATGGCGTGCAGCGCGCGGGCAAAGCGCTCCTTGCCCACACCGGTTTCGCCCGTGAGCAGCACCGTGACCTGTGTCTGCGCGGCCTTGCGCAGCAGCGCCACGGTCTGCTCGAATGCGTGCGAGCGCCCCACCAGCGGCCCCAGCTCATCGGCGGGTTGCAGCTGGGTGCGAAGGGTTTGCACCTGCGACTGCAGTTCGTCGAGCTTGACCAGCACCGATTCGGCGTCGTAGTCGCGTGCTATCGCGTCCCCGTCGGGCCACTCGTGCTGGAAGCGGCCCTCGATCATGCAGTGCCCGTGTCCACAGGCCGCGCATTGCACTTCCTTGAAGAGCGCCGCGCGGTGAAAGAATGCGCTGGTGTAGCCCGAGGCATAGCCCAGCAGCATCCAGCAGACGGGGTCATCCTGGGGGCCGAAGTCGCGCACATGGCTCTCGACCTCCCAGCTGTGGTCCCAGCGGAAAAACCCTCGAAAGTGGCCCGCCGCTTGGTCGAGTTCAAAGACCTGCGGGGTGACCTGGACCGCGCCTTCCAGCATGTGCAGCTGGGGACCGACAGAGAACATCTCGAACAGCGATGCCTCGGGGCGCACCTGGCGCGCAAGCTGCGCGTCGCGCTCGCCCGAAGCATAGCCCGCGCGCATCAGCAGGCGGCGGGTCTGCGCTGGTCCCAGGGTGTTCATCAGCTCCCGGCGCAGGGCGCCCAGTGCGGCCGCATGGACCAGCAGCATGCGCTGGCCCGAAAGCCAGATGCGGCCGTCGCCCGCAGAAAAATGCACCAGGCGGCGCAGATCGATATCGGGAGGCAGCGGAGGCAGGGCGGAGGCAGGCATGGGCGCACTATCGATAAAAAGAATGATGAGCGCCATCGGGTATGACCCCAGTACCGGTCGAATTCACCATTTCATCAGTTCCTGCGTGGTGGATTTGAGCATTTGATCATGCTGCACCGCGGCATCTTGCGGATCAAGCGCGGCTGCGCAGCCGCCAGGGGTGTGCGGCAGCTTCCCGGCACGGAGTTTTGTAGGGACTAACCCTTGTTTTATCGATATTGGAGTCGTTTTATCGACAGTTGGCACGGCCCGTGCACCTGTTGACGGGCTAAAGCCAAAACATGGAGCCCGCAATGAACCCAGAACCACTGGCCACCGACAGCCTGCAATGCGACGTGTCGCGCAAGTTCGTCCGTGTGCTGAAAAGACGGGACAACGGTTTTATCGAGTTCGAGTTTTCGATCGGCTGGCCGGAGCTGGCGGTGGAGCTGATGCTGCCGCAGCGCGCGTTCGAGGCGTTCTGCCGGGCGCAACGGGTGCGCCCCCTCGGCGATCCGATCGAAGACCGCACCACCACCATCGTTTGAGGAGACACCGCACATGAACATTGACCTGCAGGCGCGCGAAATCCAGCCTTTGCGCAGCACCTTCGCCCGCGTGGCCGCGTACACGGGCGACAAACCCGCGTCGCGCTACCTGGAAGCCACGGTGGGCGTGCAGCCCACCGCGCATTTCCATTACCGCCCGACCTGGGAACCCGAGTTCGAGCTGTTCGACACCGCACGCACGGCCGTCAAGCTGGCCGACTGGGATGCGCTGCGCGACCCGCGCCAGTTCTATTACGCCAACTGGACCATGGCGCGTGCGCGCCAGCAGGAGGCGATGGAGGCCAACTACCAGTTCGTGGAGTCGCGGGGGCTGATCGACAAGATTGCCGACACGCAGCGCACCGCCGCCTGTGCAGTGCTCATGCCGCTGCGCCACGCGGCCTGGGGCGCCAACATGAACAACAGCACGATCTGCTCGCGCGGCTACGGTACGGCGTTCACGGCGCCGGCCATGTTCCATGCCATGGACCATCTGGCCGTGGCGCAGTACCTCACGCGCCTGGGGCTGGCCCTGGGCGAGCCCGGCGCGCTCGATGCGGGCAAGAACGACTGGCTGCACGACCCGCGCTGGCAGCCGCTGCGCCGGCTGGTGGAGGACACGCTGGTCGTCAACGATCCGTTCGAGCTGTTCGTGGCACAGAACCTGGTGCTCGATGGCCTGCTGTACCCGCTGATCTACACGCATTTTGTGGACGACCACCTGGCAGTGCAGGGCGGCA
Source organism: Acidovorax sp. (assembly GCA_024711405.1). Taxonomy (GTDB): domain Bacteria; phylum Pseudomonadota; class Gammaproteobacteria; order Burkholderiales; family Burkholderiaceae_C; genus Acidovorax. The sequence goes on along the minus strand of JANJSZ010000158.1, from coordinate 18,646 downwards.
CGGCGGTGGCCATGCTGACGGCCTTCATGCCCGAGTGGCATGACGAGAGCGCGCGCTGGGTGGATGCTGTCACCAAGGTGGCTGCCGCCGCGTCGGACGAGAACCGCTCGCTGATCACCGGTTGGTTCAAGACCTATGCCGACCTGGCGCAGGCCGCGCTGGCACCGGTGGCGGACATGGCACTGGGGGCGCAAGGCAGCGTGGCCCTGGCCGCCGTGCGCACGGCGCTGGATGCACGGGCGCGCAAGTCGGGCCTGGCCCTGTGAAGGAAGTCACCCCCATGAACACCCCTGCCGCCCCCGTCGTCTCCAGCGTCTTCATTGCCTTTCAGGACAACGAAGAATCCCGCCCGGTCGTGGACGCCATCCTGGCGGACAACGCCCAGGCCAGCGCCACCTATCCACCGGGGCTCGTGAAGATCAACGCGCCCGGTCGCCTCGTGATCCGCCGCGAAACCATCGAAGAGCAGACCGGCCAGCGCTTCAACCTGCAGCAGCTGCACGTCAACCTGGTGACGCTGTCCGGATACATCGACGAAGACGACGACGAGTTTTCGCTGAGCTGGGAACACTGAGCCTGCGGGCCGTTGCACGAAACCATTAGGAGACAAACCATGGACGCACCTGTCATCAAGAAGAAACTGGGCCTCAAGGAACGCTACGCCGCCATGACGCGCGGACTGGCCTGGGAAACCACCTACCAGCCAATGGAAAAGGTCTTTCCGTTCGACCAGTACGAAGGCATCAAGATCCACGATTGGGACAAATGGGAAGACCCGTTTCGCCTGACCATGGATGCCTACTGGAAGTACCAGGGCGAGAAGGAGAAGAAGCTCTATGCCGTGATCGAGGCCTTTGCGCAGAACAACGGGCAGCTCGGCATCTCGGATGCACGCTACGTGAATGCGCTCAAGCTGTTCATCCAGGGCGTGACGCCGCTGGAGTACTACGCGCACCGCGGCTTTGCACATGTGGGCCGGCACTTCACCGGCGCCGGGGCCCGCGTGGCGGCGCAGATGCAGTCCATTGACGAGTTGCGCCACTACCAGACCGAGACGCACGCGCTGTCGCACTACAACAAGTACTTCAACGGCCTGCACCAGCCAACGCAATGGTTCGACCGCGTGTGGTACCTGTCGGTGCCCAAGTCGTTCTTCGAGGATGCGCTGTCGGGCGGGCCGTTCGAGTTTCTCACCGCCGTGAGCTTCTCGTTCGAGTACGTGCTGACCAACCTGCTGTTCGTGCCCTTCATGTCGGGTGCGGCGCACAACGGCGACATGTCCACGGTGACGTTCGGCTTCTCGGCCCAGTCCGACGAGTCGCGCCACATGACCCTGGGCATCGAGTGCATCAAGTTCATGCTGGAGCAGGACCCTGCCAACGTGCCCATCGTGCAGCGCTGGATCGACAAGTGGTTCTGGCGCGGCTACCGCCTGCTCACGCTGGTGGCCATGATGCAGGACTACATGCTGCCCAAGCGCGTGATGAGCTGGAAAGAGAGCTGGGAGATGTATGTCGAGGAGAACGGCGGTGCGCTGTTCCGCGACCTGGCGCGCTACGGCATCCGCGAGCCCAAGGGCTGGAAAGAGGCCTGCGAGGGCAAGGACCACATCAGCCACCAGGCCTGGAACACGTTCTACAACTACGGCGCTGCGGCCCCCTTCCACACCTGGATTCCCAAGGAAGACGAGATGCAGTGGCTCAGCGAGAAGTACCCCGATACCTTCGACAAGTACTACCGCCCGCGCTTCGAGTACCTGCGCGAAGAGCAAAAGGCTGGTCGGCGCATCTACAGCAAGACGCTGCCGATGCTGTGCAACACCTGCCAGATTCCGCTGCTCTTCACCGAACCGGGCGATCCCACCCAGATCTGCCACCGCGAGACCGAATACCAGGGCGACAAGTACCACTTCTGCAGCGACGGCTGCAAGCACGTGTTCGAGCACGAGCCCGAGAAGTACGTGCAGTCCTGGCTGCCGGTGCAGCAGATCTACCAGGGCCACTGCTTCAAGCCCGGTGTGGACCCCACGGCCGAAGGCTTCGATCCGCTGCTGGCCGTGCTCGACTGGTACGGTCTGAACGTGGGCCGCGACAACTTCGACTTCGAGGGTTCGGAAGACCAGAAGAACTTTGCGGCCTGGCGCGGCGATCCCATGCCGGGCGAAACGGCCGCCGCAGACCAAGGAGCCCGGCCATGAGCGTTACCGCCCTCAAGCCCTACGATTTTCCCGCCAAGGACGTGCGCGCCAACTTCCCGGCGCCCCTGCTCTTCATCGGTTGGGACGAGCATCTGATGTTCCCCTGCCCGGTGGCGCTGCCGCTGCCTGCCGACATGCCTTTTGGCGCGCTGGCCCAGGCGGTGTTGCCCGGTGTCTATGGCGTGCACCCCGACTTTGACCGCATCGACTGGAACGAGGTCCAGTGGTTCAAGTCGGGCCAGCCCTGGACGCCCGATCCGGCCAAGAGCCTGGCCGACAACGGCCTGGTTCACAAGGACGCGATCCGCTTTCGCACGCCAGGCCTGACCGGTATCCAGGGGTCTTTCAGTTAACCGTACCAGCCCGCACAGGCGATGGGTGCAGCCCGCGGGCAGCCCCGTCGTCCAGGACATGCCATGAGCTACCAACTGACTCTCGAACCCCTGGGCGCCACCATCGAGGTGGAAGAAGGCCAAACTTTGCTGGACGCCGCGCTGCGCCAGGGCATCTACATTCCGCACGCCTGCGGCCACGGACTGTGTGGCACCTGCAAGGTGCAGGTGACCGATGGCGAGGTGGACCATGGCGCGGCCAATCCGTTCGCCCTGATGGAAATGGAGCGCGACGACGGCAAGACACTGGCCTGCTGCGCCACGCTGCAGTCGGACGCCACCATCGAGGCCGACTTCGACGACGACCCCGATGCCCAGGTGATCCCGGTGCGTGACTTCACCGCCACGGTGGCGCGCATCGAGCAGCTCACACCGACCATCAAGGCCCTGCACCTGCGCCTGGACCAGTCCATCCATTACCAGGCCGGGCAGTATGTGCAGGTGCAGATTCCGGGCGTTGACGGGGGGCGCGCCTTCTCGATTGCCAATGCGCCCGGTGCCGATGGCCAGAGCAGCGAGATCGAGCTGAACGTGCGCCAGGTGCCCGGCGGCGCTGGAACCACCTGGCTGCACGAGTCGCTGAAACAAGGCGACCGGCTGCAACTGACCGGGCCCTACGGCCGTTTCTTCGTGCGCCGTTCGGCCGCCATGCCCATGGTGTTCATGGCGGGCGGTTCGGGCCTGTCGAGCCCGCGCGCCATGATTCTGGAGCTGCTGGCCAGCGGCTGCACGCAGCCCATCACGCTGGTGTACGGGCAGCGCAGCGCGCAGGAGCTGTACTACGACGCCGAGTTCCGCGCCCTCGCAGCGCGCCATCCCCATTTCACCTACGTGCCGGCACTTTCGGACGCCGCCGGGAGCGATGGCTGGAACGGCGCGCGCGGCTTTGTTCACGAAGCGGCCAAGGCGCACTTTGGTGGCAGCTTCGCCGGCCACAAGGCCTACCTGTGCGGCCCCCCGCCCATGATCGAAGCCTGTATCGGCGCCCTGATGCAGGGGCGCCTGTTCGAGCGCGACATCTACACCGAGAAATTCCTCTCGGCCGCCGATGCGCAGCAGGCGCGCAGCCCCTTGTTCAAAACCATCTAGGAGCCGCCATGGGAGCCAACCCCTGTTCGCAAGTGCGCGTCAGCGTGTCGCAGACCGGCGACTGTTTTGACTGTGCCACCAACGAAAGCCTGCTGGCCGGCATGTTGCGGCTGGGCCGCAAGGGCATCCCGGCCGGCTGCGTCAACGGCGGCTGCGGGGTCTGCAAGGTGCGCATTGTGGAAGGGGCGGTGCAGTCGCTCGGGCCCGTCAGCCGGGCGCATGTCAGCACCGAAGAAGAAGCCAACGGCTACACGCTGGCCTGCCGCGTGGCGCCCACCCAGTCGGTGTGCCTGGAAGTGGCCGCCCGATTGCGCAAACCTTTTCTGGGCAGCGCCACCTCGGTGGCGCAACGCCCTGCCACTTGAACCAATGAAGATTTACCAACCAAAGGAGACATGAAATGGGTGTACTGAGAATCGGCCACGCGAGCCTGCGGGTCATGGATATCGCCGCTGCCGTCAAGCACTACGAAGAGGTCCTGGGCCTCAAGACGGTCATGAAGGACAACGCCGGCAACGTCTATTTGAAGTGCTGGGACGAGTGGGACAAATACTCGATCATCCTGACGCCCAGCGACCGTGCGGGCCTGAACCACGTCGCCTACAAGGTGGAGAAAGACGAGGACCTGGAGGCGCTGCAGGCCCGCATCGAGGCCTGGGGCATCCAGACCACGCTGCTGCCGGAAGGCACGCTGCCCTCCACCGGCCGCATGCTGCAGTTCCACCTGCCCAGCGGCCACGAAATGCGCCTGTATGCCATGAAGGAATACGTGGGCACCGACGTGGGCACCGTCAATCCCGATCCCTGGCCCGACGGCATCCGGGGCGCGGGCGCGCACTGGCTCGACCACCTGCTGCTGATGTGCGAGATGAACCCCGAGGCGGGCATCAACAAAGTGCAGGACAACACGCGTTTCATGAAGGAATGCCTGGACTTCTTCCTGACCGAGCAGGTGCTGGTCGGCCCCCAGGGTGACATGCAGGCCGCCACCTGGATGGCGCGCACCACCACGCCGCACGACATCGCCTTTGTGGGCGGCCCGGTCAGCGGCCTGCACCACATCGCGTTCTTCCTGGATTCGTGGCACGACGTGCTCAAGGCCGCCGATGTCATGGCCAAGAAGAAGGTCAAGATCGACGTGGCTCCCACGCGCCACGGCATCACGCGCGGCGAGACCATCTACTTCTTCGACCCCAGCGGCAACCGCAACGAAACCTTTGCCGGCCTCGGTTACCTGGCGCAGCCCGACCGCCCCGTGACCACCTGGAGCGAAGACAAGCTGGGCAGCGGGATCTTCTTCCACACCGGTGAGCTGGTGGCGTCCTTCACGGACGTGTACACCTGAAGCGGCGCCCCGGCTCCGTTATTTCCTCTTTGCTTCGTTGTACGAGAAAACCCATGAAGAAAACATTTGCAGCGACCGCCCTGCTGGCGGGTCTGGGCAGCCTGGCGCCCCTGGCCGCCCAGGCGGAAGGCCATTACGTTCCCGGTGTGGAAGGCGCCCAGGCCGCCAGCGTGCCGCCGCCCGGCTTCTATTACCTGGGCTATGTGGTGAACTACAACATCAACAGCTTTCGCGCACCGGGCTCCAGTACCGACCTGCCGGGGCACAACAGCGGCACCGTGACCGCGCTGGCCAATCGCTTTGTCTGGATGACGGGCCACAAGGTGCTGGGTGCCGATTACGGTGTCGAGGCCATCGTGCCGCTGGTGCGCACCTCGCTCACCCTCAATGCCGCGGGCATCGCGGACAGCCGTTCGGGTGTGGGCGACGTTTACGTCGGCCCCCTGGTGCTGGGATGGCACGGCGCGCAGTGGGATGCCGTGGCTGCCGCCGGCATGTGGCTGGATTCGGGCAGCACCGACCATCCGGCATCGGCGGGCAAGGGCTTCAAGAGCACGATGCTGACCGGCGGTGCGACCTACTACTTCGATGCCGCCAAGACGATTTCGGGTTCGGCCCTGATGCGCTTCGAGCGCCATGGCAAGAACGACAGGGGCTTTCGCCATGGCGACCAGGCCACGGTGGAGTGGGGGCTGGCCAAGGTGTTTGGCACGGTGCAGGCGGGGGTGGTGGGCTACAGCCAGTGGCAGACCAGCAACGACAGCGGTCCGGGCGCCAGCGCCGACCAGTCCTCGCGGCACGCGCTGGGCGCCGAGCTGGTGTATCCGATCGCGTCCGCCGGGGTGTTCCTCAAGGGCGCGATCTACAAGGAGTTTCGCGCCGAAGCCGGCACCGGCCCGCAGCCCAAGGGGAACCTGGTGCGGCTGACGATGGTCAAGGCCTTCTGAACGCCATGTCCATGCCAGATCCCAGCATTGGATCCGGTGTTGTCTCTCTCAGCCGGGAGCAGCGCGTGATCGATGCCACTGCGGCCCTGCGCGCCGTGGCGGCAGCGGTGCAGGCCGCCACCACCCTGGGCGTGCAGGTCAACGTGGCGGTGGTCGATGCCGCCGGGATTCTGGCGGCGTTCGTGCGCATGCCCGGTGCGCCGCTGCATTCGGTCGATATCGCCATCGACAAGGCCTACACCGCCACGGGCTTTGGTCTGCCGACTTCCCAGTGGCATGCGGTCCTGCAACAGCATTCACCCGCGGTGCGGGAGGGGCTGGTGTTGCGCCCGCGCTTTGTCGCCTTTGGGGGCGGACTGCCCATCGTGGAGGGCGGCATGCGCATCGGCGCCATCGGCGTCTCGGGTGGCAGCGAAGCGCAGGACGAAGCCATCGCGGTCGCCGGCTTGCAGGCGCTGGGGCTTGCGCCTTCCGGGGCGTGACGGGAAGACCATGGCCGACCTACCATCCATGGCCCCGGCAGGGTCAATCCCGCCCGCCCGCGTCCTGGCCCTTCTTGCTCTGGGCGTTGGAAAACGCACCCACCACCTCCAGAAATGCCGCCAGCACCGGCGACATGTCGTCGGTGCGGTACAGGCAGCTGAGCTCGATGTCGCGCAGGTGGCGCGAGCGCAGCGGCCGGTACACCACACCCGGCAGGCGCAGGCTGGTGGCCGAATGGGTGGTGATGCAGGCGCCAAAACCGCCCGCCACCAGGGCCACGCAGGTCAGTACATCTTCCACCGCCTGCACCACGTTCAGGCGAATGCCCTCGCGGTGGAAGGCGCTGGCTACCTCCTGGGCCAGCCCGGGCAGGGGGGCGTTGGGGTAGACGATCATCGGCTCGCCGTCCAGGTCGCGCAGCGTGATCTCCGGGCGTGCGCACAGGGGATGGGTCTCCGGCAGGCCGACGACCAGTGTTTCCTGGAGCACGTTCAGTACCTCCAAGCCGGGTTCGGGGGGCACCAGCCGGTTGAAGCCGATGGTGATGCGGCGCTCGCGCAGCGCCTGCAACTGTTCGCCCTTGGTCAGGTTGTGCAGTTCGATGCGCACCTCGGGACGTGCCTGGTGGAAGGTGGCCAGCAGCCGGGGGATCACGTCCAGCACCCCCGAGCCGAAGATGCCCACGTCGAGCAGGCCGATCAGCCCCTGCCCGGCCTGCTGCGTGCGGTCGCGCGCGCGTTGCGTCAGCGACAGGATGTTGGGCACCTCGTCCAGCAGTGCCTGGCCGGCGGCGGTCAGCTCCACGCCCTTGGCGGTACGCAGGAACAAAGGGGTTCCCAGTTCGTCCTCCAACCCCCGGATCTGCCGTGTCAGGGGCGGCTGCGCCATGTGCAGCCGCGCTGCTGCCCGGCCGAAGTGCAGCTCCTGGGCGAGCGCAAGAAAGTATTTCATCTGGCGCAAATCCACTGTGCATCTCCTTTTTTTAATACCTCGAAGGTATCAGATTTGGAAAATTTGGTATTGGACAGTATGAGCCTCCCACCCTATCGTTACAGCCAGTCAGTGCTTGCGAGATAAGAAAGTCACCATGCAACAGATTCTGAATTTCATCAACGGCGAATATGTTCGCAACACCAGCGGCAAGACGTTCCAGGACATCAACCCGGTCAACGGCAGCGTCATCGGCGATATTTACGAAGCCGGCCAGGTGGAAGTCAATGCCGCTGTCGCCGCGGCCAAAGCGGCGCTCAAGGGCGATTGGGGCCGACTGTCGGTGGCCGAGCGCTGCAAGCTGCTGGACGCCGTGGCGATCGAGATCAACCGCCGCTTCGACGACTTCCTGCAGGCCGAGATTGCCGACACCGGCAAGCCGCACCACCTGGCTTCGCATGTGGACATTCCGCGCGGCGCCGCCAACTTCCAGATCTTCATCGACACCATCAAGAGCACGGCCACCGAGTCGTTCAACATGCGCACGCCCGACGGCAAGACCGCGCTGAGCTACGGCGTGCGCGTGCCGCGTGGCGTCATCGCCGTGGTCTGCCCGTGGAACCTGCCGCTCTTGCTGATGACCTGGAAGGTCGGCCCGGCGCTGGCCTGCGGCAACACCGTGGTCGTCAAGCCGAGCGAGGAAACCCCCGCCACCGCCACGCTGCTGGGCGAGGTGATGAACGCGGTGGGCATGCCCAAGGGCGTGTACAACGTGGTACACGGCTTTGGCGCCCATTCCGCCGGCGCCTTCCTGACCGAACACCCCGACGTCAACGGCATCACCTTCACCGGCGAAACGCGCACCGGCAGCATCATCATGAAGGCGGCCGCCAATGGCGTGCGCCCGGTGTCGCTGGAGATGGGCGGCAAGAACGCCGCCGTGGTGTTTGCCGACTGCGACTTCCAGACCACCATCGACACGCTGACGCGCTCGTGCTTCGAGAACGCCGGCCAGGTCTGCCTGGGCACCGAGCGCGTGTACGTGGAGCGCCCGATCTTCGAGAAGGTCGTGGCCGCACTGAAGGACCGCGCCGAGAGCATGAAACCCGGCCTGCCCTTCGACAAGGACACCAAGATCGGCCCGCTGATCAGCAAGAAGCACCAGGCCAAGGTGCTGGGCCTGTACCAGACGGCCAAGGAGCAGGGCGCCACCATCGTCACCGGTGGCGGCATCCCCGACATGCCCGGCGACCTGAAGAACGGCTCGTGGATCCAGCCCACCATCTGGACTGGCCTGCCCGAGACCGCCACCGTGGTGACCGAAGAAATCTTCGGCCCCTGCTGCCACATCAGTCCCTTCGACAGCGAAGAAGAAGTGCTGGGCAAGGTCAACGCCAACCGCTACGGCCTGGCCACCGCCGTCTTCACGCAGGACCTTGCGCGCGCCAACCGCCTGGCGCAGCAGATCGAGGTGGGCCTGTGCTGGATCAACGCCTGGTTCCTGCGCGACCTGCGCACGCCGTTCGGCGGCTCCAAGCAGTCGGGCATCGGCCGCGAAGGCGGCGTGCACTCGCTGGAGTTCTACACCGATCTGCGCAACGTGATGGTGAAGTTTTAAGTTGAATCGGCTTCTAGAGATTGCTCGGCAAGCGCTAGAAGCTCCTATAAAAGTAGCAAAGAGACATTTCTGATGAGCGCCACCGCCTCCCACCCCGAGATCGGGCACCGCATCGAAGCAGCGGGCATCCGCACCAACTACCACGACCTGGGCGGCGGTCATCCGCTGCTCATGATCCACGGCTCCGGCCCCGGCGTGTCGGCATGGGCCAACTGGCGCCTGGTGATGCCCGAGCTGGCCAAGCAGGCGCGCGTGATCGCGCCCGACATGGTCGGCTTCGGCTTCACCGACCGCCCGGCAGGCCAGCGCTATGACATGGACAGCTGGGTACGCCAGGCCGTGGGCCTGCTGGACGCGCTGGGCATCGAGAAAACCGACCTGGTCGGCAACTCCTTTGGCGGTGCACTGGCCCTGGCGCTGGCCATCCGCCACCCGCAACGCGTGCGCCGCCTGGTGCTGATGGGGAGCGTGGGCGTGCACTTTCCCATCACGCAGGGGCTGGACGCCGTGTGGGGCTATACCCCGTCGGTGCAGAACATGCGCGCCATCATGGGTTACTTTGCCTTCAACCAGGGGCTGATGAGCGACGACCTCGCCCGCATGCGCTACGAAGCCAGCATCCGCCCGGGCTTCCAGGAGTCGTTCTCGGCCATGTTCCCCGCGCCCCGCCAGCGCTGGGTGGACGCCATGGCCAGTCGCGAAGAAGACATCCGCGCCCTGCCGCACCAGACCCTGGTGGTGCATGGGCGCGACGACCAGGTGATCCCGCTGTCCACCTCGCTGACGCTGTCCAACTGGATCCCGCGCTCGCAGCTGCACGTGTACGGCCAGTGCGGGCACTGGACGCAGATCGAACACGCCGCGCGCTTTACCCGCCTGGTGGGCGATTTCCTGGCCGAGGCTGCAACCGACGAACCCCATTCCCTTTGAGATCGAGGACTTCATGCAAGCACCACTGATTGAGCAGCTCGGCGACGAGCTCTACGACGCCTTGAAGGGCTGCCGCACCGTGGCGCCGCTGACCGCGCGCCATGCCGATATCACCATCAACGACGCCTACGCCATCCAGCAACGCATGCTGGCGCGCCGCCTGGCCGCCGGCGAGCGCGTGGTGGGCAAGAAGATCGGCGTGACCAGCCAGGCGGTGATGGACATGCTGGGCGTGTTCCAGCCCGACTTTGGCTGGCTCACCGACGGCATGGTCTACAACGAAGGCCAGGCCATCCCCGCCAGCACGCTGATCCAGCCCAAGGCCGAGGGCGAGATCGCCTTCGTGCTGAAAAAGACGCTGAAGGGCCCCGGCATCACGGTCGCCGACGTGCTGGCCGCCACCGAGGGCGTGATGGCCTGCTTCGAGATCGTCGACTCGCGCATCCAGGACTGGAAGATCAAGATCCAGGACACCGTGGCCGACAACGCTTCGTGCGGCGTGTTCGTGCTGGGTGACCGCCTGGTCGATCCGCGCGATGTTGATCTGGCCACCGTCGGCATGGTGCTGGAGAAGAACGGAGACATCGTCGCCACCGGCGCCGGAGCCGCTGCGCTGGGCCACCCGGCCAATGCCGTCGCCTGGCTGGCCAACACGCTGGGCCAGCACGGCATCGCGCTGGAGGCGGGCGAGGTCGTGCTGTCGGGTTCGCTCGGCATCATGGTGCCGGTCGCCGCGGGCGACAACCTGCGCGTGACCATGGGCGGCATCGGTGGCTGCTCCGTCCGCTTCGTCTGACACAAGGAATTTCCATGAGCAAGAAGATCAAATGCGCCCTGATCGGGCCCGGCAACATCGGCACCGACCTGCTGGCCAAGCTCCAGCGCAGTCCGGTACTGGAGCCCGTCTGGATGGTGGGCATCGACCCCGAGTCCGACGGCTTGAAGCGCGCCCGCGCGATGGGCATCAAGACCACCGCCGAAGGGGTGGACGGCCTGATTCCCCACATGCGGCAGGACGGCGTGCAGATCGTCTTTGACGCCACCAGCGCCTATGTGCATGCCGAAAACAGCCGCAAGGTCAACGCCCAGGGCGCGCTGATGATCGATCTCACGCCGGCCGCCATCGGCCCGTTCTGCGTGCCGCCTGTGAACCTGAAGGAGCATGTTGGCAAGGCCGAGATGAATGTCAACATGGTCACCTGCGGCGGCCAGGCCACCATCCCCATGGTCGCGGCAGTCTCGCGTGTGCAGCCCGTGGCCTACGGCGAGATCGTGGCCACCGTGTCGTCCAAGTCGGTAGGCCCCGGCACGCGCAAGAACATCGACGAGTTCACCCGCACCACGGCCGGCGCGGTCGAGCAGGTGGGCGGTGCCAGGAAGGGCAAGGCCATCATCATCATCAACCCGGCCGAGCCTCCGCTGATCATGCGCGACACCGTGCACTGCCTCACTGAAGACGAGCCCGACCAAGCCAGGATCACCGAGTCCATCCACGCGATGCTCAAGGAAGTGCAGAAATACGTGCCCGGCTACCGCCTGGTCAATGGTCCGGTGTTCGACGGCAAGCGCGTGAGCGTGTTCCTCGAAGTCGAGGGCCTGGGCGACTACCTGCCCAAATACGCCGGCAACCTGGACATCATGACCGCTGCCGCCGCCCGCACGGCGGAGATGTTTGCCGAAGAAATCCTGTCCGGTTCGCTCACGCTCGAACCCGTGGCTGCGTAAGGAGAAACCGCACATGACCAACACCCTCCAAGGCAAGAAAGTCCGCCTGCACGACATGACGCTGCGCGACGGCATGCACCCCAAGCGCCACCTGATGACGCTCACGCAGATGAAGACCATCGCCACCGGTCTGGACGCCGCCGGCATGGCCCTGATCGAGGTCACCCATGGCGACGGCCTGGGCGGCAGCTCGGTCAACTACGGCTTTCCCGCCCACACCGACGAGGAATACCTGGGCGCCGTGGTGCCCCTGATGCAACAGGCCAAGGTCTCGGCGCTGCTGATTCCCGGCATCGGCACCGTGGACCACCTGAAGATGGCGCATGAACTGGGCGTCAGCACCATCCGCGTGGCCACGCACTGCACCGAGGCCGACGTGAGCGAGCAGCACATCACCCTGGCCCGCAAGATGGGCATGGACACCGTGGGCTTTTTGATGATGAGCCACATGAACAGTGCCGAAGGCCTGGTCACGCAGGCGAAGTTGATGGAGGGCTACGGCGCCAACTGCATCTACATCACCGACTCGGCCGGCCACATGCTCCCGCACGACGTGAAGGAAAAGCTCGGCGCCGTGCGCCAGGCCTTGAAGCCCGAGACCGAGCTGGGCTTCCACGGCCACCACAACCTGGCCATGGGCGTGGCCAACAGCCTGGCCGCCATCGAGGTGGGTTGCAGCCGCATCGACGCCGCTGCCGCCGGCCTGGGCGCCGGCGCCGGCAACACGCCCATGGAAGTGCTGGTGGCGGTGTGCGACCTGATGGGCATCGAGACCGGCGTGGACGTGTTCAAGATCCAGGACGTGGCCGAAGACCTGGTGGTGCCCATCATGGACTTTCCCATCCGCATCGACCGCGACGCGCTCACGCTGGGCTATGCCGGCGTGTACGGCTCCACCCTCCTGTTCGCCAAGCGCGCCAGCCAGAAGTACGGCGTGCCGGCGCGCGAAATCCTCGTTGAAATGGGCCGCCGCGGCATGGTTGGCGGCCAGGAAGACATGATCGAAGACACCGCGCTCACCCTCGCCAAGGCGCAGGGCTTGCGGGCAGCTTGAAGGACAAGAACATGGCACTGAACGCATCCACCCTCGACCAACTGGCCGATCACCTGGAAAACTGCCAACTGAAGGCCCAGGACACCCTCAAGATCACCGAGTCCCATCCCGACATGGACTGGGACGACGCCTACGCCATCCAGGACCGCATCCTGGCGCGCAAGCTGGCGCGCGGCGCCCGCGTGGTGGGCTACAAGGCGGGCCTGACCTCGCACGCCAAGATGAAGCAGATGGGCGTGACCGACCCGGTCTTCGGCTTCCTGGTGGACGAGTTCGTCGTGCCCGAAGGCGCAGAGATCCAGGTCGGCGACCTGATCCACCCCAAGGTCGAACCCGAGATCTGCTTCATCACCCGCACCGAACTCCAGGGCCCCGGCTGCCACATCGGCGCCGTGCTGGCCGCCAGCGATGTCGTGCTGCCTGGCATCGAAGTCATCGACAGCCGCTACCGCGACTTCAAGTTCGACCTCAAGAGTGTGGTGGCCGACAACACCTCGGCCGCGCGCTTCGTGGTCGGCGGGCGCATTGCCTCGGCCCGCGACGTGGACTTGCGCACGCTCGGCGTGGTGCTCGAAAAGAACGGCCAGCCCGTGGCCCTGGGCGCCGGCGCCGCGGTGCTGGGGCACCCGGCGGCCGCCGTGGCCATGCTGGTCAACCACCTGGGCCGGCGCGGCCAGTCGCTGCCGGCCGGCAGCCTGGTGCTGTCGGGGGGGATCACCGAGGCCGTGGCGGTGCAGGCCGGCGACAACGTCACGCTGCGCATCCAGAACCTGGGCAGCGTGTCGGTTCGTTTTGTGTAACAAAAGAGGGAAGAAAAAATGCAACGGAGACATTTCATCGCCACCGGCATGGGCACCGCCCTGTCGGCATCCCTGGCAGCGTTCCCACTGGCCAGCTGGGCGCAGGACACCTGGTCCGCCAAGCCGATCAAGCTGATCGTGCCGTTCCCGCCGGGTGGTCCGACCGACATCATGGGCCGCACGGCGGCCAAGGCGATGGGCGACAAGCTGGGCCAGCCACTGGTGGTGGAGAACAAGGCCGGGGCCGGCGGCAACATCGGCACCGACGCCGTGGCCAAGGCGTCGGGCGACGGCTACACCGTCGGCCTGTCGGCCATCAGCAGCCTGGCCATTGCGCCCACGCTCTATCCCAAGCTGTCGTTCTCCGTGGAAAAGGACCTGGCGCCGGTGTCGCTGGTGGGGTTCACGCCCTGCGCCATCGTGGCGCACCCGAGCGCGCCGTTCGATGACCTCAAGGGGCTGATCGCCTATGCCAAGGCCAACCCCGGCAAGCTCAGCTACGGCACCTCGGGCATCGGTACCAGCACCCACCTGGCGGCCGAGCTGCTGCAATCCACCACCGGCATCGCACTCACCCACATCCCCTACAAGGGCACCAGCCAGATCGCCCAGGACCTGCTGGCCGGCACGATTCCCCTGAGCTTCGAGAGCTCGCTGACCACCACCCTGCCCAACGTGAAGTCGGGCAAGCTCAAGGTGATTGCCGTGACCTCGGCCCAGCGCTCGCGTGCCTTGCCCAACGTGCCCACGGTGGCCGAGCAGGGCGTTGCCGGCTTCGATGTGGTGACCTGGTTCGGCCTGATTGCGCCGGCGTCCACGCCGCGCGACATCGTCAACAAGCTGGCCGATGCCTGGAAAACCGGCGCAGCCACCGCGCCCGCCCTGGCGGCTTTCGAGAACATCGGCGCCGACATCAAGGTCAACACGCCGCAGCAGTTTGCCGAGTTCATTCGCGCTGAAAACACGCGCTGGGGCAGCCTGATCCAGAAACTGGACATCAAGCTCGACTGATCGCCCGCCGGCACTGAATCCCGCCCATGCTTTGAGAAACCCAAGGACATCCCCATGCCATTTGCCCAGATTTACATGATCGAAGGCCGCACCGAAGAGCAGAAGAAGGCCGTCATCGAGAAGGTGACCCAGGCCCTCGTCGATGCCGTGGGTGCGCCGCCGGCCAACGTGCGCGTGTGGATTCACGATGTTCCCAAGGAAAACTGGGGCATTGCCGGCGTCAGCGCCAAGGCGCTGGGGCGCTGAGGCGGTGGCAGTACCTCAGTGTTCGTGGCCGTCTTGCGCCGGGTCGATCGCTGCAACCGCCTTGCCGCGCGACGGCAGGCCGAACGCCAGCGCCCCCAGCGCACCTTGCACCAGGCCATAAACACCGTACAGCATCGCGGCGCCCACGGCGGCAGGCACCGCAACACCAAACGGCGCCAGCGCGGCGACCGCCGCCGCCTCGCGGGTACCCCAGCCGCCCACGCTGACGGGGAGCGCCGCCATCAGGAACACGGGGGCAATGGCCCAGGCCCATGCAGCAGGCGGCAGCTGTATGCCAAGCGCCAGCCCCCCCGCCGCCAGTGCCGCCGCCGACAGCCCCTGGACGGCTCCCGAAGCCAAGGCCTGCCAGCCGAGCTGGCGCTGAAAATCCGGCCGCACCGCCGCTGTCCGCAATGGCGCCAGCCATCTCCAGCTGGCGCCACGCCGCAGCAGTGCCGGCAGGCACCAGGGCAGCACCAGCCAGAGCGCCGTGCCGCACAGTGCCACGCCCCGCAGCAGTGCGGGTGAAAGTCCCAGTGCCGCGCCCAGCGCATCGGCGCTGGCGGCTGCGCCCAGCCCGCCCATGGCGCACAGCATCCACAGGCCGCTCACGCGATCGAGCACCACCGACCAGCTGGAGGCCCCTGCGTCCTGCCCGGTGCGGCGCAGCACCACGGCGCGGTACAGGTCGCCACCCACCACCGCGCCCGGCAGCAGCGCATTGAGGCCGATGGCCTGGAAGTACCACCGAACGGCGTCGCGCACGCCCATGTCCGCCCCCAGCCAGCGCGCCAGCGCCCGCCAGCGCAACGCTGACACGAGGTTGGAGGCGATCGCGGCGGCGAGCCCTGCCAGCAGCCAGCCTGGATGGGCCTGCCCCAGGCTCGCCAGCACCCGGCGCGGGTCGGCCAGCGCCAGCACCGCGCCCAGCAGCGCCAGCCCCAGAAGGGCGCGCAGCAGGATTTTTCGGGACGGTTTCAAGCGACTATCTTGGTAGCTGCTGGCGCTTGCTGTACGGGCGCTTCAGTTGTCTCTGAATGATGCTCTTCGGCGTGGAACTGCGGCCTGTTGCCGGCCTCGTGGTAGATGCGCATCAGCATCTCGCCGATCAGCCCGGCGGCGACCAGCTGCGCGCCCATCAGCACCAGCATCATGCCGGCCAGCAACAGCGGCCGGCCGCCGATGGCCTCGCCCATGAGCTTTTCCACCAGCAGCCACAGCAGGATCAGCGAACCCGGCGCGATCAGCCACAGGCCCAGCCCGCCGAACGCGTGCAGCGGCCGCTGGCGGTAGCGCATGAAGAAAACGATCAGGATCAGGTCCAGGATGACGCGGAAGGTGCGGTCGATGCCGTACTTGGACACGCCGCGGGTGCGCGCATGGTGGCGCACCGGTACTTCGGTGATGCGCGCACCGGCTTCCTTGGCCAGCGACGGGATGAAACGGTGCAGTTCACCGTACAAACGGATGCGGTCGATGAAGGGGCGGCGGTAGGCCTTGAGCGCGCAGCCATAGTCGTGCAGGTACACGCCGGTGGAGCGCGAGATCAGCCAGTTGGCGATGCGCGAGGGCAGCTTGCGCGAAAGCTCGGCGTCTTGCCGGTCCTTGCGCCAGCCGGACACCATGTCCACGCGGGGGTCGGTCTCCAGCCGCTGCAGCAGCAGCGGGATGTCGTCGGGCTCGTTTTGCAGGTCGGCGTCCAGCGTGACCACATAGCGGCCGCGCACGCGGTCAAAGCCGGCCTGCAGCGCGCTGGACTGGCCATAGTTGCGGGCCAGAAAAACGGGCCGCAGCCAGGCGCGCGTGGCGGCCAGCTCGCGCAATTTGTCCACGCTGCCGTCCGAGGAGCCATCGTCCACCGTCAACAGTTCGAACGTGAGCGCCTGCTGCGCCATGGCCTGGGCGATGCGCTCCACCAGGTCGGTCAGGTTATCGAACTCGTTGTAGATCGGCACCACGATGGAGACATCGGGTGTCACGGTGCGGGCGGTATTCATGGGCAACTGCGGCGGGAGAGGGATAATGCCGCGATTGTGCCCTGCACTGCCGCCACCCGCGCCGGCAGCCGGTCTTGGCGGCGCAACGTCCAGCCCCCGAGAACATGAACGTTTCTGCAGCGCCCCGCACCCCGTTGTCTTTTCGATCCCTGATGGCGCATCCACTGGCCTGGCTGCTGGCGATTGCACTGGCGCATGTCGTGGTGCGGGTGGCGGTGTCGCCCGCATTGAAATGGGACGAGGCCGAACAGATGCTGTGGTCGCAGGAGCTGGCCCTGGGCTATGGCGCCCAGCCGCCGCTCTATACCTGGCTGCAATGGCTGACCAACCAGGTGTTCGGCCCTTCTGTGCTGGCGCTGTCGCTGCTCAAGCACATGCTGCTCGCGCTGACCTACACGCTGATGTGGCTGGCCGGGCGCGAATTGCTCGGTCCGCGCGGCGCGTGGTGGGCTTCGGCCAGCATGCTGCTGTTTCCCGCCCTGGGCTGGGATTCGGTCCGCGACCAGACGCACTCCATCTTGGTGACCGCCATGGCCTGTGGTGCCTGGTGGCTGCTGCTGCGCATCGTCAAGCGGCCCAGGCCGGTGGACTTTGCCTTGCTGGGGCTGGTGTGCGGGGTGGGCCTGCTGGCGAAATACAGTTTTGCGCTGGTCATCGGTGTCATGCTGGTGGCGGCGCTGTCGGTGCCGCAGGCCAGGGGGGCATTGCTGGCGCGCGGCTGGTGGTGGGTGCTGATCGTGGGCGGACTGGTGGTCTTGCCGCATGCGGTCTGGCTGGCCTCGCACCTGCAGGAGGCCACAGCGGGCACCCTGGCCAAGATGGAAATCCAGCCCGAGCGGGCGTTGGGCAAGGGACTGCTGGCCTTGCTGGGCAACCTGACCGGCATGCTGGCGCTGTGGGTGCTGGTCGCGCTGGCGGTGTTTCGCTCGGCCTGGTGGCGCTGGCCGCTGGCGCCCGCCGCGCCCTGGGCGCAGCAGATCTTTGTGCGCTACGTCCTTTTGGCCCTGCTGGCCCTGCTGGGCATGGTGCTGGCGGCAGGCGTGACCCATTTCAAGGGCCGCTGGGTGCTGCCGCTGTTGTGCATGGTACCGCTGGCGGTGTTCACAGCGCGGCCGGAGCTGCAGCACCACCCGCGTGCTGGCCGCTACAGCGCTGCCGTCGTCTGCATCGCGCTCCTCTTTCTGTTGGCTGCGGGGCTGCGTCCCTGGATCACCGGCCTGCGCGGCCACCCGGACGAACTCAACCATCCAGTGGTGGAACTGGGCCACGCGCTGCGGCAGGCGGGCTACGACGGTGTCAGCCCCATCATCGCTGCCGACCACATGTTGGCGGGCGCGCTGCTCACCCGATTCCCCCGAGCCCCTGTGAATGCCTGCATGTCGGGCAAGGACGTCGCCACCTGTGTCGCCAGCCACCTGGCGCGCGCGCGCACGGCAGGACAGGGCTGGTTGCTGATTTCGCGCGAAGACCGTCTGGAACCAGGCTGGTGGGCCAGCGCGAGCACGGGCAGGCCGGCGCTGGCCATGCAGTCGATCCGCCTGCCGTTCCACAAGGTGCGGCCGGGCGTGCCGCCGGCGCATTACCAGTTTGTCTGGCAACCTGCCGGAACTGCCGGGGCCAGCACCAGGGAACCGTAGCGCCGACCCGGGTCGGATGTGAGGTGTATGCTATTGCATATATAGCTTGTAGCGCTTTCTGCATAAGCGCTGGCCGCTAATTAGGCATTGATCCTGTTACAGGTTGGTGGCCGCCACCACTTCGGCCATATCGGTCAGGCCCTGCGGCACCTTTTCGAAGCCGTCCTGGCGCAGGGTGAGCATGCCGGCCGCCTCGGCCTCGCTGTCGGGGGCCGTGGACGGGAGGTTGGCAGCCAGTTCCTGGG